>JAJRQA010000024.1 GCA_024280475.1 Alphaproteobacteria bacterium | reverse complement strand
CTGGACTTACAACAACCAACGGCCCAATATGGCCATCGGCGGCATCCCACCAGCAGCAAAGCTGGCGAACGCCGCATGATAAGTCAGGTTCTACCAATAACCCCCGTTTAAAATGGGGGGATTACCTCTCCAAGCCGCTCCATCAACAAGCAGCTATGTTTGGCAAGATCATCTGGCACGCTAGGCGTCCCATATTGTTCAAGATAGGCTGGAGAGGCAACCAAAACGCGCCGATTGTCGGCAAGGCGCTGAACAATCAAGCCGCTGTCTGGTAAATTTCCATAGCGAATAGCAAGATCATATCCATGTTCAACCAAATCAGTCACGCCATCACTAACATGTAAATATGGGGTGACAGTCGCATGCAATTTTACAAACTCACAGAGCGCCGGTGCCACATACTGTCTGCCAAAATCTGACGGCGCCGTAATACGTAAAGGGCCGAACAAATAGCTCTTGTCATTATTCAATAGTGCTTCGGCCTGCTTGACTTCGGCCAATACCCGCTCGCACGACTCATAAAACCGACGACCTGCATCAGTGATCAAGATTTTGCGCGTGGTCCTGTTTAATAGCCGTGTTTGATAGCGTTCCTCCAAATTATTTATACGTGCCGTTACTCTGGCAGGCGAAAGCCCAACCTCTCGCCCTGCGACCGCCAATCCTCCAAGTTTCACAACTCGCACAAACAAATCCATATCACCCAGCTGATCCATCATCGCCTCCTTATTCTTTTGATAAACAGAATAGTAATTCAATTAAAACAGCAATTGTTCTTATTTCGTCAAATCGATATCTTCGAATTCTGAAAAAACAGGGGTCAATACCCTGCCGTCATGCGATCCAAGAAAGGAATATGGTCATGGAATTTACGATCAATCACATACTGATCAACACCAAAGACATGGCAGCGATGATCCGATTTTTCGAACAATCATTAGACCTTAACAATGGTCATCGTCCTCCCTTTCCCTTCATAGGGGCTTGGCTATGGTCGAAAGATGCCCCAATCATCCACCTCGTCGACACTAACGCCGCAGACCAGGGTGACACGGGCTATCTCAAAAGCAAGGAGATCGCTCAAGGATGTGGCACCGGCATCGTCGACCATATTGCCTTTAGCGGTAAGGATTATTCATCCCTCAAAGCACGTCTGAAGCGCCATCAATTGAAATTTTTTGAAAGAACGGTCCCTTTGAGCGGAGAACATCAAGTGTTTGTTGATGGACCCGAAGGGCTGAGAATAGAGGTGCAGTTTCAAATGAGTGAGATATCCAGGCCGGGATCAAGCACCGGGCCATGCAACGAATAATGTCGCCATAAACCTCTCACAATAAAAACAGGAATTCTGACATGAAAATATTGATTGTCACAGCTGGATATTCTCTCTTCGATGCCAAGGGACAACTGAACGGCTTTCTGGCATATCTCACAGACAAAAATCTCGCCGCCAAAGGTCATAAAGTAAAATTTTCAGATGTGACCAATGATTGGGATGTGCAAAGAGAAGTCGACAAGCTGCTATGGGCAGATAGCATTATCTATATAATGCCGATCATGTGGTTCAATATGCCAGCTCCCATGGTCAAATGGCTGGACGAAGTGCTCATCTATAATAAGACTTTTGTCATCACCGATGAATATGGTGAGGGTGGATTGATTCCAGCTGACCGGTTTATGATCGTCACCACGTCCAATATGAAAGCCTCTGACTTGGGCAAAGGTTTTGTATTGCAAGGTGCACCGACAATTGATGACCTATTGCGCCCCCTTATCATGACCAATCATTATTTGAGTATTCGCGATCAGATACCGACATTTCACGCAGGGGATGTCATTGCAGGAGATACTGGCTGGATCGAAGCAGCTTACCTTCAGCACCTCGATCGACACTTTTGATGTACGCGAAGATATGTCTCATAAACATGGCATTATTCGCCTATCGGCCGACCAAACTCTTGTCAGACAGCCAAGCTCTATCAGCCAGTAAGGGCCGCGAATACTGCAGGCAGTCGTTCAGGCAGGCGCTCGACATTGTCGATGATGGAGTAGCGGTTGTCGCCAAAGATCCGCGCCACATATTGGTCGGCCAACGGATCAAGGGTCAGGCAATAGGTGTAAATGCCCTGCATGGCGAGATCTTCAACGGCCTTTTTGGTATCATGGCGCAGATATTGCGGATCACGCTCATCAATGTCGGCGGGCTCGCCATCCGTGATCAGCAACACAAGGCGCTTTTGTACAGGTTGCTCCGACAAATGATGCCCGGCATGGCGTAAAGCAGTGCCCATACGCGTCGACAAGCCACCTTTCATGCCAGCCATACGTGCTTTGACATCATCATTATAACTCTCGTCAAAGTCCTTGAAGCGATAATATTGCACATCATGGCGGCCATCGGAGGCGAAGCCATGAATGGCAAACGGATCACCAATACTGTCAATTGCCCATGCCATCAGACCGGTCGCTTCGCGGGTCAGGGACAAAATCGTTGAATCGTCCTCTTCATCATCCTTGTTAATACGCTCATTGGTACTTTCGGACAGATCAAGCAAGATGACCACGGCCAGGTCGCGGATATGGCGGGTAATACGGATATTGATTTTTGGATCAGGGCTGACACCACGCCGGATATCGATCATGGCAGTAACGGCGGCGTTGAGATCGATTTCCTCGCCCTCTTCATAGCCCCGTTTGCGCACAATGCCCTCGGGCTGCATAGCGTCAACAAGATGCCGGATACGCGCCGCGATGGGCCGATGCTTGATCAGAATTTGATCCATGATTTCAGGATCATCCTTGGGTTGCCGGCGCTCAATCACCGTCGCCCAGTCTGGACGATGCAACTGGATATGATAGTCCCACTCGGGATAGTGGAAGGGCTCAGAGACCGGTTCCCTACCGAGCATATCATTGATTGAGACACCCATATCCTCATAGGGCATCAGCTCGGTTTTCAGCGTCCAGATTTCCTGCGCATCATCGCCGGCAAATTCATTAGGCACTTCGTTGATAAATTCCATCAGGCCAACATCTCGGCGCACCTGTTCACCGCTTGAGGGAATATATTCCGCGCCATCCGCGTTAAAGGCCATCTCCGCAAAGCCCCAGACATACCGGTTGTCGTCGCGGTACGGAATGGGTGAGTTTTCCAGCACATTGAGCGACGGCAATCCCGTCGCCTTGTACATGAGGTGATAAAAATCCATGCCGGCATTCCAGCTGGCCTGATTGTCTTTGGGGTCTTTGGCAAGGGCGGCGCGAAACTCGCCAATGACGCTCATCAAGGCTTCATCTTCATCGCTCAACGTCTCATCAATCAATAGATGAGACGTCTTGGTCATATAGGCCATCGAGGGGTGCAATGGTGCTGCCGGGTCGGGGTTTTCGGCCTGAAGGGCAAAGAAGGGTTGCCAGAGTTTTTTGAGGCCAGGGAAATCCTGCATGGCAAGAAATTCGACCCGGGCATCTTCGAAAATATCAATGCATTTCATATGCGCCGGGGTCAGCTCACGCGCTTCAATCGGCTCTGATGTATAGACGATATGGGCGGCGGCGTGCGCGGCCACAGCGCGGTAAATTTCCATGCCGTTAATGCCGTGAAAATCATCAAAGGCGTCCGGCATATGCAGGAAATAATCTTCGATAAACGGGCGGATGCCAAGGCGGGTTTCATAGTCGCCAGCGGTTGGCCGCATGAAAAAGGCGCGTCCCCACAAGGCCCGTAGATAGAAATTGAGCTTGCGCTGATTGTCGATGAACAAAGTGCCGCGTCGCTCTTTTTGCAGCATACTCTTTGAGCTTTCGGACGACAGGGAGAAGTAGGCCATCTGTCCATCAAGATCACGCACATGAGCCTGTGTGCCCCACAAAACCCAGCGGCGCAAACCACCAAGGGTAAGCTTGGAGAGCAGCTCTTCCATATTTTCCATCATGGGGCGAATGCCGCGCGGCGCCCGTCCGATCATCGTATGGAGCAGTTTCATATAGTTGCGGATCATGTCCGCCTCCCCAAAGCGGCGCGCCGCCAGTGGCAGGCTCTGGATCACCATGATCAGCACGGTGCCAGATGTGTGCGAGGACATTTTCATGATGGCTTCAATGATATCGGGAATGACATCTTCGCCAACTTCCTTGGCGACTTGGGGAATTTCCTGAATATAGGACAAGATCAGATCCGGACCGCGGCCAAGCGCGCACATGCCCTTGACGCCCTCAAGATAGTTGCTCAATCCTTGCGGTGACAACACACGGCCAGCTTCTTGATACGAAGCTTCAAGCGCAGCGATATGAGGATGATCTTCCTCCAGGCAACTGATATATTCTTTGAAGTCTATGCTCATAATTCATCTCTTTTTTGCTTCACGCATTTTTAGGTCTCACGCGAAACCTTCGGGAACGTTCCGACAAGCGCGTTAATGCGGCGGCTGGCTTGGCCTTGTCTTGTTGCTTCCGCTGCGCTGTCACAACTCATTGTTCTTGGCTCTTGGTTCTTGGCTCTTGGTTCTTGGCTCTTGTTTGCTGTTGGGTTTGAGTGTATTTTTTGCTCGCATCTATCATTTTTTCTTGTCAGTCACAAAACTTAGGCTTTTCAGGTCTTCAATAATTTCACCTTTGGGCAAAGAAGTTTTTTACCGCTTAGCAAGGCTCATGCAAAATGTTGGTCATTTGATCATAGTTGGCTTTTTGCAGGGATGTTAGGGGGGGCCCTTTTGGCATTAGAAAGAGCGCTACCCAAGCTCAGCCTCTTTTTTAAATTTCTGATAAAGGGTGGTGTGAATATCGCAGGGTGTGAAATTCGTTAATTCGTCATATTTCATAGCTTTTATCTTTAGACCACAGGATTGGAAATACCCTCTTTTTTCCAGAAAACTTTCATCATCATCAAAGCAACATTCTGCTATCAAAGCTTCTGTGAGTGTTGTTCCTTCAAGAAAAAGGAATTCTCCTTCTGTATTGATTTTAACGATAGGTGATTGTTTGATATCAATACTTTGCGGTCCATGCCAATATCCAATCACGGCACAATCTTCATGCTCAACCACAAATGTAATATAAGCAAAGACAGCATTAATTGCTTTCACATTTGCGATAGTATCTGGATCTTTACGATCATTATCATTTAAATAGGAATGGCTTAATAAAGGGGATGTCTCTGGCTTATGCAAAAGCCTGTATCCCATCTTTTTTTCCAGAATGTCCAGACAACAGTCAGGATTATTGAGCCAATGCTCTAAATCTTCGGGGCATTCCTGTCCCTTCAGAACACTTTTGCGAAACAGTGCGATCTTTTCTGTTGTCATAATAGCTTTCTTTTAAAGAAAAAAAGGGTGCTCGCCTTTGCAAGGTTCATGCAAAAAATATTAGCAATTCGCATTATCGATAGCTTTTGACATGAATGTGAGGAAGGGGTTATAAGCTCCTTTCCGCATCAGGTTTAGTGTTATACCTTATCTGCTGCTGACTCTCCTGGTGCTTTGTACCAAACGGCCAAATCGTTGCCTGTGGGGTCGACAAAATGAAAACGTTCGCCTCTTGGAAAATCAAAATGACCAACGATCTCTACGACGATATGAGGATGGTCTTCCTCAAGGCAGCTGATATATTCTTTGAAGTCTATTGTCATGGTAAACCCTGATTTTCTACCTGCAACCTGGCAACAAGTCGAAGCGTTTGGCTGTCTTTTAAATGCTTATGGTCCAGATAAAATCTGTTCCCGGTAGGCCTGCCATCTGTCCATTCCATCCCGAAGGAGAAATCCCAGTTCAATGCCGCTGTGGATTTCTGCCTGCATATTTTCCAAAAAGTAGTCTTCTTTTGGCAAATCATTTTTGTTGATCCCTTTGGGCAAGATAACCACAGGTTCTCCTTCTCCAGCCTGGAGATTGAGAATCACAAATCCGGAATATTCTGCCAGATCATAGATAAAGGCGACGGTTTCGTCTGAAAGGCCATGCAGAAAAAATGCGGCCCCCGAATAGGCCTGTTCTTCATTCAGTAGTCCTTTTGCAGCAACTTCAATTTCAAAACCATCAGAATGTGAAACCGTAAAATATCCAAATTCATCTGGTTGCGAACAAGAAAAGCCGGAAAGAAAATTCAGAGCTTTCTCCCTGTTTCCCTTTCCTTCCTTCCCCTTCTCAAAAGCCTGCAAGATAAGATCAAAACTCATGCTCTTTTCTCCAGAAGGCCTAGAAATAGGTCGCGACAGCGGCGTCGAGCGTGTCGCGCATATCGGGATCATCGGTCAATGGCCGTACCAGCGCCATGCGACAAGCGTCTTCTGGATTGATGCCTTTTTTGATCAACTGAGCCGCGTAAATCAGCAGGCGCGTTGACATGCCCTCATCGAGGCCGTGGCCTTTGAGGTTGCGCGAACGCTGGGCAATCTGCACGAGCTTTTTCGCAGTGGTGGCGTCGATCCCTGATTCATGAACAACAATTTCTGTTTCGGTATCTTCTTCTGGATAATCAAAATCAAGAGCCGCAAAGCGCTGCTTGGTGGATTGTTTGAGATCTTTCATCAAGCTTTGATAGCCAGGATTATAGGAAATAACGATCTGGAAATCTGGATGAGCACTAACCTGCTCGCCCTTTTTTTCCAGTGGTAATACGCGGCGATGGTCGGTCAGGGGATGGATGACAACCGTGGTGTCCTGACGCGCTTCGACGATTTCATCGAGATAGCAGATCGCGCCAATACGCGCGGCAACCGTCAGCGGGCCATCTTGCCATTTTGTGCCGTTAATATCGAGCAAGAAACGTCCAACCAGATCAGAGGCTGTCATGTCCTCATTACAAGCAACTGTAATCAAGGGTTTTTTCAGCTTCCACGCCATATGTTCAACAAATCGCGATTTACCACAGCCAGTTGGACCTTTCAGCATAACCGGCATTTTAGCATCATAAGCCGCCTCATAGAGCGCCACTTCATCTTGCACAGAACGATAATACGGTTCGTCGCCAATCAGATACTGGGATTTATCCAATGGATTGTCTGTCGTTTTGCTAGCAGTTGCCATGATCATCAGCCTTTAACTTATGTGTATCCGCTATTCTATCAATGGGTATGGGTTCTGCGATGATATATATCAAGCTTGAGCCCATACCCATTAGTAAAAAACAAGGCTGCAATTCAAGTGCCAGAAATCTGGACGAATTGCAGCCTTATCAAGTTTCATATCTAAATTTTAGACAGTTTTACCACGGTAAAGAACCATGTTTACACCCTGTGACTGGGCATAGTTGTCGTAGCCGATAAGACGCAAATGATTTTCAGGATGAGCTTTGTGACAAGCCTCAACTTCAGCCAGAATCACATCGACATCTGTTTCACCAAACAGAGGTAGTTTCCACATATACCAAAAGTTGCTTGAAGCATTTTCAGGTTCAGTATGTTCAACGGCTGGATTAAAGCCTTTAGAAACCAGATATTCAACCTGTTTGCGGATCTGTTCCGGTGTCATTGCCGGCAAATATGAAAAAGTTTCAAATTTACGGCTGCTTGTGTCCGATAGGCTGGACGCATAATCTTGTACATCACCCATATTATATTCCTTCGAGTTTTCGCCAATATCTATTGGCTTGAATTGTTTGAACTGAATGGGTGGACAAGGCCTCTTAAAAGCCTTGTCCATTCCAAATCGGTATTGGCCTATTTATGGGCGACGTCCAGTTTGTCGACAGTGTCGAATTCAAACTTGATCTCTTTCCATGTTTCCATAGCAGCCCCAAGCTCTGGAGAATGTTTGGCAGCGGCTGTAAGAATGTCCTTGCCTTCTTTTTCCATCTCACGACCTTCGTTACGAGCCTGAACACAAGCTTCAACAGCCACACGGTTCGCGGCAGCACCAGCAGCATTACCCCATGGATGACCAAGGGTACCACCACCAAACTGCAGACAGCTGTCATCACCAAAGATGGCGACCAGCGCTGGCATATGCCAAACGTGAATACCACCAGAAGCAACAGGGATAACGCCAGGCATTGAACCCCAGTCCTGATCAAAGAAGATACCGCGTTCACGGTCTTCT
>JAJRQA010000023.1 GCA_024280475.1 Alphaproteobacteria bacterium | reverse complement strand
TGAGGGAAACAGAGAATTGTTTTCTGGGGGCTGCTGGCGGAGAGAGAGGGATTCGAACCCTCGAGACGGTTACCCGCCTACACGCTTTCCAAGCGTGCGCCTTCGACCACTCGGCCACCTCTCCTGTTTGCCTGATCGCCTCATAACGATAAAGAGCAAATTGTCCACCGGCAGGCCGTAACATAACCAGATCAGCGGCGCAAGCTTGTTGGCATCAAAGCGCCCCTCAAATGAGCGCCCGTTGAGCAAGCTTGCTTGGTATGAACGGTTTTGGTCGACGGCTTCAAACTCTGTTATACTCCCTCACCAAAAAAGCGCCGCCCATGAAGGACCCCATAAGCGGACCCATGAGCAGCCATGTCGTCGCAGGGTTCATCGCCAGATTGATTCTCGCGCCAATATATGGCAACAAATTTATACATGCTTTTGCCTGAGAAATTCATAATTAGCGCAAAAATCCAGCATACTGCTTTAAACTGAACAATAAAATGAGCGCCCTTGTCTTGCTTTAGATAATCGGGCCACAATCTGGAGAGCGATCGACGTGATAATAATACGTATTATAGGTGTCTGGTTTCTGCTCGCAGCGGTCATCACGCTAGTCATCGACGCCACCAAATCTCTGGCCATCAACAAAATGGTCATCACGTCGCTTGGTCAGCAATGGTATGAATTTCACAAAGATAGTATTGAGGCCGCGCAAAAGTCTGTGGAAACACATATCCATCCGCTCATTTGGGACCCCTTCATAACCGCACTTTTGTTATGGCCAAGCTGGGCTCTGTTTGCCCTGTTCGGAGTAATCCTGCTCTGGTTGGGCCGCAAACGCAAAAGAACGCAGGTCTTTTCAAACTTCTAAAATGCGGACGAGTAACATGACCGAAAAAAAACGCACCATAGCTGGCCTGCTAGGGCGCACCCTCTGGGTGATCTTTGCTTTTTGTCTGGCCGTTGCGATTGCCTTGTTTATTTTGCTATTGCTGGGGTCTTACTCCATGGGCGAAGAATTGCGCGGCGATTATCAAGCAGATGACGAAATGGGCACCATCGTCAACCTCATATCCTTTTTCTTTGGCGGCGCATCGTTTTTGATGGTGGTGACGCCGGTTCTGACCATATTGCCAGCGCTACTGGCGGTGATTATTGCCGAGGTCATACAGGTCCGCAATGTGCTTTTTTACCTGATCACCGGTGGCATATCGGTTGCCGCCCTGCCGCTATTGGCCAGCACGGGAGATACCGGCTTCAATCTGCATGCCTTGACCATATTCGCAACGGCTGGATTTGCGGGCGGCCTGTTCTATTGGCTAATTGCCGGACGGAACGCCTGATAACCGCTGATCACGATAGTGTGTCGCGGCGTTCCCACGATCTCGTCACAATAGCCAACCATATTGAAACCAGCATTCAAACCGATGAGCCATCGGCTTGAATTTGCAAACACACATAAAATGACCTAAATAACCCATATGGAAAACACACCTACAATCAATTCGCCCCTCACCCGTTTGCTCGCCAAGCTGAACGCGTTGATCGAATATCTCGCCAACCCCACCAGGTTCATGCGTTTCTCGCGCAAAATCCTGCCATGGCTGATGGCCGCCAGCGCTCTTGTGCTTATGTATGGTTTCTATCATGCCTGGTTCAAAGCACCCTTTGATTATCAGCAAGGCCACACGGTGAAGATCATGTTCATCCATGTGCCGATGGCATCATTGGGCATGATGATCTATGCGCTGATCGCGGTCGCCTCCATTGGCTCGCTGATCTGGCGCCATCCTCTGGCAGATGTTGCAGCCAAGGCGGCCTTGCCTATTGGCGCGGTTTTCACCTTTCTGGCATTGGTCACGGGATCCTTGTGGGGCAAACCCATGTGGGGCACCTACTGGGTATGGGATGCGCGCCTGACCAGCATGCTGGTCCTGCTTTTTCTCTATCTTGGCTTGATGGCCATCTGGGAGGCCATTGACGATCATTCGCGGGCCGGACGCGCTGCGGCCATCCTTGCCGTTGTTGGCGCTATCAACCTGCCGATCATCAAATTTTCCGTCGTCTGGTGGAATTCGTTGCATCAGCCTGCCAGTATCAAACCGTCCGGCATTACCATTCATGCCGACATTTTAACTCCCCTGCTGGTCATGTGGCTTGGCTTTACCCTTTTGTTTATTGTGCTGCACCTCAAAGCCATGCGCGCTGAAGTGCTACGACGCAAGGTGGAAGCCATGCAATTGCGCCGCGTAGAACGCGCCAATCGATAGCGATAATACAGCAATAGATACATTATATATAGGAAAGACGATTTGATGAGCGATTTAGAAGCCTGGAAACATGCCGACTATATATATGCCTGCTATCTCGTCGTGGGTTTTTTTATTACTGCACTGACCGTGTGGATCTTCCGCGATGAACGCAAGCAAAATCAGTATCTTGGCGAGTTGGAAGAGCAGGACGACAAAACCAGTTCATAGACATTAAATGGAACGACAGATTATGCAGGACAAAAACAGCTCTCTTGAAGCCAAGCCAACCGAGCGCGCCGCGAGATCGAAATTTATCACTTTTTTGCCACTGATCTTTCTAGGACTGCTGGCGATGCTATTTACCTGGGGTCTTAAATTCAATCCCAATGGCCCGCAATATATTCCCTCAGCGCTGATCGGTAAAAAGATCGACTTCACGCTGGAGCAAATGGATGGGCTCAACGGCCCTGATAGCAAACCCATGCCAGCCTTCTCCTCAACCACACTTGCCAATGGCAAAGTCAGCATTGTCAATGTCTGGGCAAGCTGGTGCATCTCATGTCGCGCCGAACACAGATTTCTCGATCGCCTCGCCAAGCGCTCAGACATCGATATTTATGGCCTCAACTATAAAGACACTGCATCGGCCGGTCGCAAGTTCCTGGCGCGCTTTGGCAATCCCTATAAAGCCGTTGGCATGGATCGACGCGGCCGGGTCGGCATCGACTTTGGCGTGTATGGCGTCCCTGAAACCTTTGTCATCGACGGCAAGGGCATCATTCGCTACAAAATCCCTGGTCCCATCAATGCGCAGATCATCAAAAGCCAATTGCTCCCCGCTATTAAAAAAGCACGAGCTCTATCAGGTAAATAAGTGTTGCTCCTCGTATATCTGTCAGCTTGGCGATGCAATGAGCGCAAGAATTTTTCTTTTTTGGAGAGCAGCTATTGTTGTGAATAGAGATTGTGCCGCAAGCGATCGATTGCTTAAGATAGATCCTTGATAAATCTGGAGACCAAAACTGGTCACCAACTCGACCACCGAGTGGCCACAAATTTTTAAAGGATGGCGACAAAGGCAGGTCTCCCGCGTTCGTCATCCTTGAAAATCTGCGGCAAATGAATTTTTTCGGGGCATTGTTTTTAACCCGCATATTTATCGAGGATCCAGTTTTAGTAATCATTTATGGTGCCACTCAAAGAGCGCATCAACGAATGAGCGCAACTGATGCGAATAAGATAGCAACCCATTTCGCGTCTATTTTCTTGATTATCTTATAAAAAAAATTTGGAGACCGCCTCTTCGGCGACCTGTCGTGCAGGTGATTCGTTTTGCGCTTCGGCCTCCTGTCGACAGAAAATCAGTCAAATGTCTGGTTTATAAAGCTAAATAGCAAAAATACCCGGTTTTTATAAATATTCCAGTAATACTTATTACCAAACCCATTAACACTCGTGAATAAATGAGCTTTATAAGTTAACAAACGTATCTAATTGTTTTTTATGTGTTTTTTTACTTTGAATTAACTGTATTAGGACAATATTACTTTTATCGGAACGGAGCGCGAGTAGGGCGAGCACAAAATTAGAACCTCTTTCCAGGTCGGATCTAACTGTCTTGCATTAATCAGCACCACAATCAGTCATGTAACAAATTTGTTGGTTTATATATTTTAAATCAAATTGTTACGTAATTTTATTATATTGTATATGAGGGACATCATGACCAAGACCATCGCTAAAGGCGCTGTTAAAGCCGCCACCAAGAAATCCGCCATTGTTAAACGTGCAGCAAGTAAAGCTGCTGTAAAGAAAACTATAGCAAAGAAATCACCTGCTAAAAAAGCCGCAGCCAAGAAAACAGTCTCCAAAAAGACCCCTGCAAAAAAGACAGTCGCCCGTAAGCCTGCTGTTAAAAAAGCTGCTCCTAAAAAGGTTGCTCGTAAAGCTGCACCAAAGAAGGTTGCTGCTCGCAAGCCTGCCGCTAAAAAAGCCGCTCCTAAAAAGGTTGCTCGTAAAGCTGCACCAAAGAAGGTTGTTGCTCGCAAGCCTGCCGCTAAAAAAGCTGCTCCTAAGAAAGTTGCTCGTAAAGCTGCACCAAAAAAGGTTGTTGCTCGCAAGCCTGCCGCTAAAAAAGCTGCTCCTAAGAAAGTTGCTCGTAAAGCTGCACCAAAAAAGGTTGTTGCTCGCAAGCCTGCCGCTAAAAAAGCCGCTCCTAAAAAGGTTGCTCGTAAAGCTGCGCCAAAAAAGGTTGTTGCTCGCAAGCCTGCCGCTAAAAAAGCCGCTCCTAAAAAGGTTGCTCGTAAAGCTGCACCAAAAAAGGTTGTTGCTCGCAAGCCTGCCGCTAAAAAAGCCGCTCCTAAGAAAGTTGCTCGTAAAGCCGCAAAAAAGACTACTGCCAAGCGTTAGTCGTTCCAGCTCCCCGGCCTTTTGTTTAGCGTTGCCGGATCTATGTAGTGCGTAGTGAGTCACATGTCATGCGTCTAGTATTGCGTTTGGTAATGCGTCACATATGTACTGCAGAACAAAACGGTCAGCTGTTCCAGCTGGCCGTTTTTGCTGTTTTAAAATCCTACAGCTCGCGTATATTGAGTTTTTGTTCAAGAAATTTGATGAAGTGGCGCTCTTTTAAAAAGGGGTGTATTTTAACCGCTTGGCGCAAGGTGGCCAAGGCATCTGACCATCTTTCAGCCCTCATTTCGATCATCGCCTTGCCGGCAAGGGATCCGAAATGGCGCGGCTCCAGAGACAAAACCTTGGCAATCGCTTTAAGCGACTCGTCATCTCGCATCATAAAAAACAACACGGTTGCCTTGCGGTTCCAACCCTCGCTATATGTGGGTTGCTCGAAAATAATACGATCGAGCAGGCCAAGAGATGGCTCATAATGCCCGCGCGATGCCAGCAATTTCGCCTGCTTCATCAAGCGATCAATCGTAGCCACTCCCGACAAAGTCCAGTGCTGCCAGATATCAGCTTCAATCACGCGCGCCTGCGCTTCGCTTGACGCCTGTTGGAGGTTTGAAAAAAGCTTGTTCAATTTGACACTGGCCGCAACCACCTGCCCTGCCCCAGCCTGTGCATCTGCTTTTTGAGCTGCGACACCCAAAGATCCCTGAGCTGCAAAACCAAGGCTGAACAAGACTGATATGATGAGGTTAAGCCGTCCCATTATATATCGCTCCCCTGAAAGTACGCATGACAAAGCACCTTCAGGCTAACCAAAATCCAAGCGCGGCTCAAGACAACAATTCGTGTAAATGCGGAAAACTGGTATTGCGCGAAATTGACCCTATTCCAGGTTTTCGATCTTCGGCATGGCGACAGAAGTGACACCGCAATCCACCAGCAAGTTCTGACCAGTGACGCCGCCCCCCGCATCCGACAAAAGATAAACAGCGGAATTACCGACTTCGCTGAGCGTTGGGTTACGCCCAAGCGGGGACAGGTTTTCCATATATTTGAAGATCTGACGTCCATCTGCAATGGCAGCACCGGCCATCGTGCGCATGGGTCCAGGCGACAGCGTATTCACACGAATACCGCGAGGCCCAAGATCAGCGGCCAGATAGCGTACAGAAGCTTCAAGCGCCGCCTTGGCAACGCCCATCACATTGTAACGCGGTACAACGCGGGTCGACCCCGAATAAGACAAGGTGATCATGCTGCCGCCTTCGGTCATCAAATCAGCGGCACGCTTTGCCACCTCAGTGAAAGAGAAGCATGAAATGATCATGGTGTTGGTGAAATTATCGCGCGTCGTATCCACATATTGTCCGTTCAGCTCGGTGCGATCGGAAAAAGCCAGAGCGTGCACGACGAAATCAATCGAGCCCCATTCTTTTTTTATGGTGTCGAACAGATTGTCGATATCACCAGGCTCATCGACACTACATTCGATAAACAGTTTGGACCCCAGCGTTTCGCCAAGCGAGGTAGCACGTCGGCCCAGCGGCCCGGCCTGATAGGAAAAGGCCAGCTCGGCGCCCTCAATGTGCAAGGCTTCCGCGATGCCCCAGGCGATGGAGTGATTATTGGCAACGCCCATGATCAGTCCGCGTTTTCCGGCCATCAGACCATTGGTTTTTTGTGTTGGTGTATCGGTCATTCTTTTTCGCTCTTGATAAAAGGGGTATTAGCCAGTCCATTGAGGCCGCTTTCTAGCATGCTTCAGGTGAATTGGCGCTTCACATGATTTTTCTGATTGTTACGTTGGCTTGCAGGGCCCGCTTTTTACGTCTCGTGCCGCTTGAAAACCAGACTGGCGTTTGTGCCACCAAATCCAAAGCTGTTTGACATGGCGAGGTTAATTTTCGCGTCGTCCAGCCGTTCGCGCAAAATGGGCACATCTGCAAAGGCCGGATCCAGTTCCTCGATATGGGCACTTTCACACAAGAAATTATTATTCATCATCAATAGGCAATAGATGCTTTCTTGCACGCCTGTCGCGCCAAGCGAATGACCGGTCAAAGATTTTGTCGATGAAATATGCGGGATATTATCGCCAAATACTTCGTGCACGGCTTCAATCTCGCGGCTGTCGCCGACACCAGTTGAGGTACCGTGAGGATTAAGATAGTCGATGGTCGAGGGGTCAATATCGCCAAGCGCCAGCTTCATGCAGCGTACAGCGCCCTCCCCGGACGGCGCCACCATATCATGACCATCGGAATTGGCGCCATAGCCAACCAGTTCGCCATAGATCGTCGCACCGCGCGCTATGGCCCGCTCGCGCTCTTCCAGCACAACCACGCCAGCACCACCCGCAATGACAAAACCATCGCGATTAAGGTCAAAGGCACGAGAGGCTGTAGCCGGAGTATCATTATATTTGGAGGACATGGCTTTCATGCCATCGAACAGAACCGACAAGGTCCAGTCGAGCTCTTCGGAACCACCGGCAAACATTACATCCTGTTTGCCCCACTGGATCATTTCGGCAGCATTGCCGATACAATGGGCGGAAGTCGAACAGGCCGAAGTGATGGTATAGTTGACACCCTTGATCTTGAAGGGGGTGGCAAGCGTTGCGCTGGCCGTGGAGCTCATGCATTTTGGCACTTCAAACGGGCCAACCCGTTTGGGACCACGATCTCTTGTCATGTCGGCGGCCCAGACAATGCGGGCCGCGCTGGGCCCACCGGACCCCATGATGATACCGGTGCGCTCATGGCTGATTTCATTTTCGGCCAGGCCGGAATTTTCAATGGCCTGCTGCATGGCAATATAGTTCCATGCGGTACCCTGCGCCATGAAGCGGCGGGTCTTGCGATCCAGTACTTCTTCCCAATCAAGAGTTGGCATGCCAAACACCTGCGAGCGAAAGCCAAGCTCCGCATATTTATCAGCACGCACAATACCAGAACGCGCCTCACGCAAAGAGGTCAGCACTTCATCTGTACTATTGCCGATGCTAGATACAATGCCCATACCGGTGACAACGACGCGCCTCATGGCCTACTCCTTCTTGGATGTTTATTTTTTATCTGCTTCTGGCTGGAACAGAACCACGCGCAGGTCCTTGGCGTGAAAGATTTCTTCGCCGTCCGCCTTCACCACTCCATCAGCCACCCCCATCACTAGTCGGCGATTGGCTACCCGTTTGAAATCAACGGTAAATTCCACCAGTTTTGTCTCTGGCGTCACCATGCCCGAGAATTTGACCTCTCCCGTGGAAATGGCGCGACCCTTGCCATTGCCGCCGATCCAGCCAAGAAAAAAGCCGGTCAGCTGCCACAAAGCATCAAGGCCCAGACAGCCAGGCATCACCGGGTCACCTTTAAAATGGCAATCAAAAAACCACAGATCGGGGGTCACATCGAATTCGGCGACAATCTGGCCCTTGCCATTGGCCCCGCCCTCATCGCTAATACGGGTAATACGGTTAAACATCAACATGGGAGGCAGTGGCAGCTGGGCATTGCCCTGACCAAACATCTCTCCGCGGCCACAGGCCAGAATTTCTTCGTAATTATAGCTACTTTGACGTTCGCTCATCTGCTATCCCCCAAGGACCTTGTCAAGGCCGCGTTGCTGACCCACCCTCTCTTTTCGCTGGAGGGTGTTATTCATTAACGACCTACCACGAACAATGCCTGTTTATCCAGCCGAAATGACAAAATACCGCGAGACTTGTCTCAAAACGACCAGCGGTCGATAATCGCAGCCAGGGGCAAAAATCAACTCTGTCGAGAGATATTTGCAAAACATCTGGATTTTACTCTATAATAGCTCCAAACTAACATTGAAGGCTCTCCTTCATGTGGGCTGACGAGCCCGGGAAACAGGATGCGTTAAATTGACTGATAAAAAACAAAAATTGATCGACCGATTGCGCAATGCTGGCCTACGCCCAACACGCCAAAGGCAATCCCTTGGAAAAATTCTGTTTTCCGGGGGAAACCGTCATGTCACAGCAGAACTGCTACACGATGAGGCGATGAACGCTGGTGTGCCCGTTTCCCTGGCCACAGTTTATAACACGCTGCATCAGTTCACCACTGCTGGCCTGCTACGCGAAGTCGCCGTTGAAGGCGCCAAAACCTATTTCGACACCAATACAACCCAGCATTTTCATTTTTATCATGAAGAAAACGGGCAATTGATTGATATGCCCGCCGACATGATCCTCGTCAATAATCTCCCTGATGCCCCAGATGGCACCAAAGTAACGCAAATCGACGTCACAGTGCGGATCGCCAAGAAATAAATTTCTTGGATTGTATCGATCTCGCGGCTATTCGCGCATTCGCGCGGCCTCCGATAGGCGGGCTACTGCCCGACGCGTGGTCACGCTTGCCGATGGGTCCATCGGTGTTTCTTTACAAATGAAAAATTGGTTTGATGGCAAAAAATTCAGGTGTACTCATTCGGCAAGGCCGACTGGGCGCCGCGCTTAGCGCGCCCCTCGGAGGCCCGGCGTTAGCCGGATTAGCTGTGAGAGCAGTAAAAACTATTCGAAAATTTCTCCGGGATAAACTCCCCAAAGTTTGGCTTGCTCGATCCAGCCCTTGAAGCCACCGACCGATACAATGCACCAGGCCCCACTGCAGGATTTGATCAGCACTTTGACGCCCGGCTCCAGGCGCACAACAACTGTCGAGGCAGCACTGGCCTTTTCAAAAATTGAGATCGTGATCTTTTGCTTTTTCCAAGGACTGATGAGCCCCATGCGAAGTGCCGACAGCAGCCGGAAATAAACCCAGCCTTCGGCGCCCGTGCTATCGCGCACCCGGCGCCAATGCTCATGTTTGGCGGTCACCTCAAGCGGCAAGCCAAGGGAGCGATAGGTCCACAAAATATCATATTTGCGTCCCGGGCCTTTGCGCACATGTACTTCATCGGACTTGAGAGTGGCAAAATGCGGCGTATAGGGGGCGCTTGCAGCATAAACAGGCCCCGCACCTGCGAGCGTTACCGCGCTGCCGGCAAGCAATATTATGGCCAGCACGATCGGTAAAAAAGAATAAGAACCGTTTGCATTCATCTGATAATTCCCCATGAGTGCTTTCTTCCTAAGACAGGCTTTACCGCTTCGCAACATTTCTTCTATCATGTCTGATTAATGATGTTATGTATGAATGATTGTCTGGATAACTCAAAGCTGTGATGCAAATGAGACCGCGCTGATCCTGGGGATCATAACGAAAGAAGCGGGGAGAAAAGAACTGGTGAGCACGAAAAAACCACTTGTAATTGTAACGCGCAGATTACCTGAGCACGTTGAAACACGCATGTGCGAACTATTCGATACCGAACTCAATATCAAAGACCAGCCAATGAGTGAAAAACAGCTCCTTGACGCCGTCGCGCGCGCCGATGTGCTGGTGCCCACCGTCACTGACCATATTGATAAAAAGATCCTCAATGCCGCCGGAGAAAATCTCAAACTGATCGCCAATTTTGGCACCGGCGTTGATAAAATAGACCTCAATGCGGCTAAACAAAAAAACATTACCATAACCAATACACCTGGCGTATTGACCGAAGACACCGCCGATATGACCATGGCGCTCATTCTTGCTGTACCACGCCGCCTCGTTCAGGGCGCCGCATTCTTGCAACAACGCATCGAGGAATGGGAGGGCTGGTCCCCCACCTGGATGCTCGGCCACCGCATTACCGGCAAGCGTCTTGGCATTGTCGGCATGGGCCGCATCGGCACCGCTGTAGCTCAGCGAGCCCGCGCATTTGGCATGCAAATCCACTATCACAATCGCCGCCCTGTCCCTGCGGAACTTGAAACCAGCCTTGAAGCAACCTATTGGGACAGTCTTGATCAGATGCTGGCACGTATGGATATTGTTTCAGTGAACTGCCCTCATACTCCCGCGACGTTCCATCTATTGTCCAAACGCCGCCTCGCTTTGATGAAACCCACCAGCTATATCGTCAACACGGCCAGAGGCGAAGTGATCGACGAAAACGCCCTCACCCAATTGCTCGAAAAGGGTCTGATCGCTGGTGCTGGTCTCGATGTTTTTGAGCATGAACCAGCCATCAACCCCAAACTTCTCAAAAATGATCGCGTTGTCGTGCTGCCACATCTGGGATCTGCCACTATTGAGGGGCGTGAAGCGATGGGTGACAAGGTCGTCATCAATATAAAAATGTTCATGGACGGACATATGCCCCCCGACCGGGTGTTGCTTGATGCCGTAGAATGATCTACTCAAACCTCATTAGCGAGTCTGCGCTTGGAAATAGCGCATACCTCACAAAAGCTATATTCTGCTGACAGATTGCTTGTCGGCAAAGTGAGTTGCGAGAATATTAATATGGCACTTCTACAATGGTCAGATGAACTAAGTGTTGGCATCGATATTATCGATAAGCAGCATATGATTCTGGTGCGTGCGATCAATCTGCTAGCGATGGCGATTGAGAAAAACAGCGAGCCCGAACTACTGGCCGCCATTTTCGAGACCCTGACAGACTATACCGCCACTCATTTTGCCTACGAGGAAGAGCTATTCGACCATTTTGGCTATCCTGAATCAATCGAACACAAAAAAGGCCATCAGGCCCTGCTGGACAAGGTCATCGCCCTCAAGGAAAGATTTGATGCTGGCGAAGATAATCTTGGCCCGCAAGTGCTAAAATTCCTCGTTGACTGGCTTACCAAGCATATTATGGGCACGGACAAACGCTATGCTTCCTTCATTCTTGAGGGCATGGAGCGCGAACGTAGAAATCCGTCCTGAACAGCCCATCGGTCTCACCTGCTCCCTGCCCTGGACCCGCACCTTGAAATAAGGGGCGGCAATTTCCATATTCATGTTGCTCGCAGGTGCCTGTCCAAAATCATGGATCCAAAAGGGCTTGCGACAGAAATGACAATATCATCGGTTGCTTGATAGAGGACTTCAGATATGCCGCGTCTCACATCCCTGGGTAGCCCCTTGCTGCTCGGATTTGACGAAATCGAACGCTTTCTTGATCGCGCCGGAAACGGTTCGGGTGATGGCTATCCCCCCTATAATATCGAACGCTTTGAGCGCGAAGAAGATACTGGCGAACAATTGCGTATCACGCTGGCCGTTGCCGGTTTTAACGTTGAGCAATTGACCATCACACTGGAGCATAATCAGCTGACCATACGAGGCCATCAAAGCGATGATCAAAAAGGCGACTATCTTCACCGGGGCATCGCAGCAAGACAATTTCAACGCACCTTCGTACTTGCCGATGGTATCAAAGTCATCGATGCCGATCTCAAAAACGGACTATTATCAATCGCTCTTCATCGACCTCAGGCAAAACATCAGATCGTCGAGATCGAAATCAGCGACCTTGGTTAACATCACTCCGTGATCAAACAAAATTGATATAAAGAGATGATCGCGACCCTAACTTGGCCGCAAATAGCTCTTATTTTAAGATCAAGACCATTGCCTTGCATGCAAGTTCAGGGTTTAATGGTAGGCCGAGCGCATATGATGGGTTACTGCAGAGAATATTGAGCATCCATATGATTGTATCTCGTAGTGAGCAGGAGGACTGGACAAATGGAAGAATATGAAAAACTGGGGATTGAAGCCTCTGACGATGCCATGAGCCTGCTTGAGTTTACTCACCTGGGAGAAGGTGAGGTTGCGTATATCAAGCCCCTGGCCAAGGATGAAGCCTATCGATTGTTTCCAGCCCTTGAGGAAATCGAAGATGATAGCCCGCTTTATTCTTTGCATGCTGCCGATGGCACCCCTTTAATGCTCACCGACAGCCGCGCCGAAGCATTGGCTGACGCCCTCGACAATGACCTGGAACCGCTTAGCGTGCATTAACTGCATGCAAGGCCGCCTGCGATTGCCGACCCTCAACATGTCCTAAAGGTTGAGGGTCGCCAAAACTTTCCCCGTCACGTGATCGTGAAGTAGTGTGTCTTCCCTTTTGGGGTTAGATATTAATACTGACGAAATGATCCGCTTCATCACCATTATCGCCCTGTTTTCCCTCCTGCCATTGAAGGCGTTTTCTGTTGCCAGCGCCCCTCAGTCTGTGCAGGGGCCATTACTTGGAATTGCCAGCACACAAATGACCGCGGTCAGTCAATCGGACACTACCCCGTGTAATTGCAAGGCCCGGCCGATCGCAAATTGTATTGATTCAATTCCGACCGGTCTTTATTATTTCACAAACGGCTTTGATGCAGACAGCAAGTCCAGATATTCTGCTTTGCCAGAAATTGCCATTATTGGTAGCAGTCGAGCTGTTCCCTTGCCTCCCCCAAAAGTCTGAATGACGCTCAAATCAAAATCACAATTTAAATGACACCCGCGCCCCTTATAAAAAGGGAGCGCCATTGGGAGACTTTACAAAAAATGTCAAAATCAAAATACTCTGCGCAAAGCTTTGAAGCTTACGCGGAACTGGATAAACTCGCGCTGATCCTGCGCATCGGTATTGGATCAGTGTTTGTCATCGGCGGCTGGAACAAGCTCTATCAACTCCTGTCATCGAGGCTGAAAGATAAAATTATTGCCAGCTACACCGGCACCACCGGCTGTAGCAACCAGTTCTTTACGGACTGGATGTTTGGGGCCGACGCCCTGTTTACGCAATGGGGCTTTCTCACGGCTCTCTCGGCCTTTGAGTTGATCAGCGGCATTGCATTACTGGTAGGGCTGATGGTACGTCCTCTGGCGATAATCTATGCCTTTCTAATGTGGACCTTTGTGGTTTCGTTACCGGTCATCACGACCCCAGGAGCCGAATTTGCCGGCAAGACCTATCTGGCTCCCGCTTTGTTTGTGCAAGTCCGCGACATCGCGCTGTCTGGTATGATGTTCGTGCTTTACAATCTGGGATCAGGTGCCCATAGCGTTGACGAGCGCCTGTTTGGCAAAAGCGCCACCGAGCCATTGGTCAACTGGGAAAGTCTGGGATTACTGATGAGACTGTCCATCGGTATCATTTTCATTATTGCCGGATTTTTCGCTGGCATGCCCAATATCAAGACTTTTGATATTCCGGCCTTCTTCTTGGTCATTGTTGGTGCGGGCCTTGTTGCCGGGATCAGCGTTCGTGTGCTTGGTGCCGTCGTTATGGGATTCATGATTTACTACATCATGACAAAACTCACCTTGTCGAAGTCCATCATCGGCAATCTCAATGGCATAAAGCGCGAATTCGCTTTCTTTGCGGGAGGATTGGTGCTGGCTCTGAAGGGCGGCGGCCGCCGCTTTACGCTGGTGGATATATATGAGCGCTTTTCTGGCTCCATAACATCCTTCAAACAACACCAAAAAACCTAAGTCTCCAGACAATGGAGATATGGAAACTGACATCAATCAGTCCCGTAGGGCGCAGCCGGGAATAACCTCCCGGCTGCGCCTTCTCATCTATCGTAAGCTACGGTTTGCCAAACTTTGTCGCAGATGATAGGTTCACCTATGGGCACCAATCAATAAATCATAAGCAAGCCCGTCACTGAAAAAAAGCCTGCATTTACTTCCATTCGCATATCCGTGAACCTGGGGGGAGAACGGGCACCACAATTGCGAGAAGGTTTAAGAAATCATGACAATCAAAAAAGTACTCGGCACATTTATCACAGCTGCGGCAGTAACAGCATTTGTTTCAACAACTGCCATGGCTGGTGTTGCTGGTAAATACAAGCGTCCAAATGGTAAGGGTGCCACCGTATCAATGTGCGCCGGTGGCGGTCTTCGCGCCGTTGCCGCCAACGGCACGGTGATGTTTCGCTGCGCCAAGAAAAGCGGTAGCAAGTGGAAAAGTAAAACAATGAAACACCCAGAATTCCCTGGCACCTTCAATGGTACAATTGTCAGAACCAAAAAAGGCCTCAATGTCGAAGGTTGCTTTGGCTTTATCTGCCCAGGTGAAAACTGGACCAAACAATAGGTTCAACTAAATTAAAAACTAACGCTGCTCTCAATCCAAAAATTGCGGGCGGCGTTTTTTTATGCCTCCGACGAAAATTTTAGCATTCCACAACATTGACCGCCAACCCGCCGCGACTTGTTTCTTTATAGCGTTCCTTCATATCGAGCCCTGTTTGGCGCATGGTCTCGATACAGCTATCCAGCGGGACAAAATGAGAGCCATTGCCACGCAGGGCCAGCGATGCAGCCGTTACGGCTTTGACCGCACCCAGTGCATTACGCTCGATGCACGGCACCTGTACGAGCCCGCCAATCGGATCACAGGTCATCCCCAAATGATGTTCAAGAGCGATTTCAGCAGCATTTTCAATTTGCTCATTGGTGCCACCATTGGCCGCTGCAAACCCGGCAGCTGCCATCGCTGAAGCTGAACCCACTTCCCCCTGACAGCCAACTTCGGCGCCCGATATGGACGCATTATGGCGGATCACCCCGCCGATTGCCGCCGCGGTCAAAAGAAAATCACGGATCCCTTGCTTGCATGGCTCATTGCAAAGATCTTGATAATAACGAAGGACCGAAGGAATGACCCCTGCCGCGCCATTGGTTGGAGCCGTCACGATGCGCCCGCCGGCGGCATTTTCCTCATTGACAGCAATAGCAAAAACGCTCAACCAGTCCATTGCCAAATGAGGTTCAGGGCGATTATTCCCACTCTCTGAGAGTAATTGCTGGTAAAGTTTGGCGGCCCGGCGCTCGACTTTTAAAGCCCCTGGTAATCGGCCCTCGCCCGCCAGGCCTCGATCAATGCAGGCATCCATAATCTGCCAGACGTCATCCAGCCCTGCATCAAGGTCGCTGGCCCCACGTGCCAGCTCATTGGCCCGTTTCATCTGGGCGATTGTCAGACCACTGGCACGTCCCATTAAAAGCATCTGCGTGGCATTCTTAAACGGATGCGGCACATCAGGTTGCAAACTTGGCCCCTCCTCGACCTCGACCTGCCCACTCATTTCACGCTCGCTTTGAACAAATCCGCCGCCAGTGGAATAATAGATCGCTTCAAGCAATCGTACGCCACCCTCGTCCAAAGCGATAAACTTCATGCCATTGGCATGGGCTGGCAATGATTCGCCAAATTGAAAAATGATGTCACGCTCTGGATCGAATGCAAGCGTTCCACAGCCAGGCAAGAGCAAGGATTTTTGCTTGAAGAGCGTTTCTAACAGGGCCGGGATCTGATCCGGGACCACTGTTTGCGGGCGCTCGCCAAGCAGGCCCAGAATGATCGCCGTGTCAGAGGCATGCCCCTTGCCCGTAAAGGCCAACGAACCATAAAACTCACATTTTATACGAGCAGGCTGGATATTTTGGCGCACTAACCGTTCGGCAAATCTTTTGGCCGCAACCATCGGCCCCACGGTATGCGAAGACGACGGCCCAATCCCCACCTTGAACAGCTCAAATATGCTTAAGAACATAGGCTGATCGAGCCCTTTCTCCCCATGTATTTACGACTGCCTCTCGATCATCAACTTCTTGATCTCGGAAATCGCCTTGGCAGGGTTCAACCCCTTGGGGCAGGTCTTGGTGCAATTCAAAATGGTATGACAGCGATATAGCCGAAAAGGGTCTTCGATGCGATCAAGACGCTGGCCTTTGAGCTCATCGCGACTGTCAATGAGCCAGCGATAGGCCTGCAACAAGATGGCTGGGCCAAGATAACGATCACCATTCCACCAATAGCTGGGACATGCCGTTGAGCAACAGCCACACAAGATACACTCATAAAGCCCATCCAGTTTGGCGCGCTCTTCTCGCGACTGGCGCCATTCATGCTGCGGCTCGGGGGTTTCTGTGCGCAAGAACGGTGTGATATTGGCGTGCTGGGCAAAAAACCCGCTCATGTCTGGCACCAGATCCTTGACGACCGACAAATGCGGCAGCGGATAGATACCGATATTACCACGAAAATCTGCAATGCTTGTGGTGCAGGCCAGCGTGTTCAGCCCCTTGATATTCATGGCGCAGGACCCACACACCCCCTCGCGGCAGGAGCGGCGAAAGGTCAAGGTGGGATCAATTTCGTTTTTGATTTTCAGCAAGGCGTCGAGCACCATCGGCCCGCAATCATCCAGATCAATGGTATAAATATCGAGACGGGGGGGATCTTCTTTTTCAGGATCATAGCGATAGACATGAAACTTTTTGAGGCGCGATGCCCCTGTCGGCACCGGCCATTTTTTGCCCTTGCCAACTTTGGAATTTTTGGGGAGTGTCAATTGTACCATGTCTTTAATCCAGCTTTCTGCGAACCCATGTGTAGTATTGCGACAAACCAAACCTGTTGTTGCAAAATCATAGGCAGATCACAGCGTTTGACAATGATAAACTTGAAAAAAACGGCATAGAGACACAAACTTGCGATTTAAAGGGAATATATTATGTGCGACTTACATGGATGCGGCAGTGATGCCTCGGGCAAACCCAAACCAGAATTATCAAACTCTGATCGGCGCAGTTTTATAAAGGGTGCTATTGCCCTGCCGGTAGCGACCATTCTCGCCTATCCCGAACTGACCAAAGCGGCCGCTGATCGCACCAAACCGATCAGCGTGCCAATGGCAAACGGAGATATGGCCACCGGGGTCATCGCCATGCCAGCCACCCTGCCAGCTCCAACCGTATTGCTGATCCATGAATGGTGGGGTCTCAATGATCAGATCAAGAGCATGGCCGCGCAATTTGCCGCCCAAGGCTATATCGCTGTCGCCATCGACCTTTATGGCGGCAAGATCGCCACCAATGGCGCCGATGCCCGCAAATATATGGGCGCAACGGACGCCAAACTTGCCACCAAGCAACTCACAACCATGGCCAACTATCTACGCACCCATAAAGACAGCACCGGTAAACTGGGCACTGTCGGCTGGTGCTTTGGCGGCGGCTGGTCGCTCAATTGTTCTACCGCAACGAAAGTGGACGCCACCATCATCTATTATGGCAATGTCAAAAAACCGGCATCCGACCTCGCCTCCCTCAAAGGACCCGTGCTCGGCCATTTCGCCACCAAAGACAAATGGATCAACAAAAATATGGTCGCAGGCTTTGAACGCGAGATGAAAAAAGCCGGCAAGTCAGATCTCACCGTTCACTGGTACGAGGCCGACCACGCTTTCGCCAACCCCACCAGCTCGCGCTACGACAACAAAGACGCCGCCTTAGCATGGCAACGCACTTTGGATTTTTACAAGAAACATCTGGGATAAAAATGAAACCATAGGCGGATGAACTCCGCCTATGGTTGATCATTTCTAGCTCTTGCCAATCTCGCGCCCGGCTCCTGACCAATCAACGCGCAGGGTCAGGAACATGG
>JAJRQA010000022.1 GCA_024280475.1 Alphaproteobacteria bacterium | reverse complement strand
CTTGCTCACATGGTAATGGCGGCTTATCTGACCACAGCCTTTGTGGTTGGCGGCGTTGGTGCCTGGCATTTATTACGCGACAAAACATGCGAGGGTGCAAAGGTCATGTTTTCGATGGCGATGTGGATGGCTGCTATCGTGGCGCCCACGCAAATATTTATTGGTGACATGCATGGCCTCAATACCCTGAAGTATCAACCGGCAAAAGTCGCCGCTATGGAGGGGCATTTTGAAACCCAAAAAGGCGCGCCGCTGATCTTGTTCGGCATTCCTGATATGGAAGCCGAGGAAACCAAATATGCCATCGAAATCCCCAAGCTTGGATCGCTTATTCTCACCCATCATGCAGACGGTGAAATCATTGGGCTTAAAGCCTTTCCCAAGGAAGACAGGCCCAATGCGCTGATTGTGTTCTGGGCGTTTCGGATCATGGTTGGCCTTGGGACGCTTATGGCAATGATTGGCCTGTTTAGTCTATGGCTGCGGTGGCGCAAGACGCTTTTTAGCGCGCAACTATTTCATAAAATTGCCGTGTGGATGGCCCCATCAGGCTTTATTGCCGTCATCGCGGGCTGGACCGTCACAGAAGTCGGGAGGCAGCCCTTTACTGTCTATGGGCTTCTTCGCACGAGCCAGTCGATCTCGCCAGTTGATGCACCAGCCGTTGCCACATCTCTTGCTGTTTTTGTCCTCGTTTATTTTGTCGTCTTTGGGTTTGGTATTTATTATATATTGAAGATGATGAAAGCGGCGCCGACACCAGGACAAAGCCCTATGGCAAGCGAGCACCCCATTGGCCTTGATAGCGTCATATCTACGCAAGCAAGCAAGGAGGAACACTAATGCTGGATCTTCCAACAATCTGGGCCGGGCTTTTGGCCCTCGTCATTCTGATTTATGTAATCCTTGACGGGTTTGATTTAGGTATCGGGATTTTATACCCCTTGTTTCATAAAGGCGAAGAGCGCGATACAGTCATGAATACCGTGGCACCGGTCTGGGACGGTAATGAGACATGGCTCGTGCTTGGCGGCGGCGGGCTTTTGGCAGCATTTCCCCTGGCCTATGCGATCATTATGCCAGCGCTTTATGCCCCTATTCTGGCGATGTTGATCGGGCTAATCTTCAGGGGCGTCTCTTTTGAGTTTCGTTGGCGTGATCCAGCTCAAGAAAAGATTTGGGACGCAGGTTTTTTTGGCGGCTCTCTCCTTGCGACCTTTTCTCAAGGCATTGTGCTGGGGGCATTCGTTCAAGGGATGGAGGTGGAAGGGCGTGCCTATAGCGGCGGCTGGTTTGACTGGCTAAGTCCCTTTAGCCTGTTTACGGGCCTATCCCTTGTTTTTGGATATGCTTTTTTAGGCGCTTTGTGGCTCATAATGAAAACCGAAGGTGGCCTACGCGATCGGCTGTATAAAATGTCTTTACCACTTATGCTGATGGTATTTTTCCTGACAGCTGTCGTCAGTTTGTGGACGCCGTTTTTATCACCCGAGATATATGCGCGCTGGTTTGAAATGCCGACTTTATTATATTTGTCCCCTGTGCCCATTATTGCGGCGCTGTTGGCATGGCGGATTTACGTGAATTTAAAACGGCGCAATGATTACCGTCCATTCCCCATAGCTCTTGGCCTTTTTGTGCTCTCATATATGGGGCTTGGCATTAGCATTTTCCCTTATGTGGTGCCGCGTGCCATAACGGTATCGCAGGCCGCAGCCCCCGATTCCAGCCTTGGCTTTATGCTTATCGGCGCGGTGATATTTTTGCCGCTCATCTTCATATATACTGGATATTCCTATTGGATATTTCGAGGCAAAATCAAACCGGGCGAAGGCTATCATTAATGGGTGATTATAATGGCATCACTTTATAAAAAATGGCTGTGGTTTATCGGCCTGTGGCTTGCAGGCTTCCTAAGCCTCACCATTGTTGGTTATGGTATTAAACTCGTGATTGGTATGTAATATTCGTAAGAATATCAAATATATCGATTAATGTCCGGGTTGCCCGATCAATATAAATGACGCTGACAGCTTATGAAATGTACGAAACTATCGCCCTCAAACCTGACCTGCCTATGAGCTATCATCTTTACCAACGGTGCTATAGCCTGATGCCAGCTTCGCCAAATCTTTGACGATATTGTGAGGGCGTCACCTTCATCTTTTGATGAAATACCCGTCGCAGGTTCTGGCCATCTTGAAAACCGCTTTTCAAGGCGATTTGATCAATCGACAATGGACTGGTCTCCAACAGAGTTCGCGCCAGATCAAGTCGAATGGTTTCCACATATTTGGCCGGACTGACTCCCGCTTCTTTCAAGAAGCGGCGCGACAGGTTGCGCTCGGTCATGCCCGCAAGATTGGCCAGTTTGGTGACCCGCCAATCAAGAGTTGGGTCTGCAAGCACTGCATCACTGGCGCGGCGCAGGCTTTGCGACAAACCATGTTGCAAGGTGAGCAATTTCGAATATTGCCCCTGCCCACCGGAGCGGCGCATATAAACCACCAGCTCTTGCGCCACCCTAAGCGCCAGATCAGATCCATGATCCGTCTCGATCAGCGACAAGGCCAGATCAATGCCGGCTGTGATGCCAGCCGAGGTATAAAACGGCTCGTCACGCACAAAAATGGCATCTGGCTGCCAATTGACCTTTGGATAAAGCTGTTGCATCTGGGTTGTTCGCGCCCAGTGGCTGGTCGCAGCGCGCCCATCAAGCAGCCCTGTGGCCGCCAGCAAGAGCGCACCCGAGCAAACCGATACAATACGCGAACGGGTTTTGGTGGTGCGTTTCAACTGCGCAATAAAATTGCTATTTTGCAATAAAGGATCAACACCCGGCCCCCCTGGAATGATGAGATCACCGCTCCTTGGAGCCTTGGCTAGAGTGCCTGAGGCCAGCATGACAAGCCCCGTGTCGGTTGTAATCGCCTCCCCCTCAATACTGACCAGATGAACCTCATAATAAGGGCGTGCCAGCAATTTATTGGCGGTGGCATAGACCTGGATTGGCCCTGCTATATCCAACAGCAAAACATCTTGAAAGCCCAACATAATGATCGGATATTTATCCTTCATTTCGCATGTCCTAAATTAAGTGTATTATGTCATTTAGGACATATGACTAATTGGTTATCCTCTGCTCGTCAACACCAAGAAAGAGGAGCTATAGAGATGATCAATATCGGCATACTGGTTTTTGATCGGGTCGAGGAACTGGATTTTATTGGCCCCTATGAAATGTTTGCCGCCGCGCAGGACCGCGCAAGTAATCTCATAGATGTCAAAACCTATGGATTTGAAAAACTCGATTTCATCGGCAATAAGCGCATGCAATTCACAGCCCACGCCTTTTGCCGTGATGCGCCGCAACTGGATGTGCTGATCGTCCCGGGAGGCAATGGCAGTGTCGAGGTTGCCAAACAAAAAGACCTGGTCAATTGGGTCAAACTTCAAGCGGCGGGCTGCCAATGGACCAGCTCGGTTTGTACAGGGGCGCGCATTTTGCAGGCCGCTGGATTGGTGGATGGCAAACGCATCACTACATTTCATGGCGCGATCGAAGATCTTCGCAATGCCGGTCGCGCCCGTGAAGTCTTGGATGATGTGCGCTATGTGCAAGACGGGTCGCTGGTCACCTCGGCGGGGGTTTCGGCCGGCATCGATATGTCTTTGTGGCTGCTTGGTCAAATCACCAGCCCGGCCTTTGCTCGCGAAATTCAGGCCTATACCGAATATTTTCCCGCTCCGCCATACGCCGCTGATGTCGGCGCATGATCTATCCCTTGATACATACCACCTGACGAAGGGTATGAACCACGTCAACGAGATCGCGCTGGGCGTTCATGACCGCATCTATATCCTTATAGGCCCCCGGCGTTTCATCGATCACACCTTTGTCCTTGCGGCACTCAACGCCCATAGTCGCCTCGCGATGATCTTTCAGCGTGAAAGACCGCTTGGCCTCTGTACGTGACATGAGGCGTCCCGCCCCATGGGAGCAGGAGGTAAAACTATCTGCGTTGCCCTTGCCACGCACGATAAAGCTCTTGGCGCCCATGGAGCCTGGAATAATACCAAGCTCGCCGATGCGCGCCCGCACTGCGCCCTTGCGGGTGACCAGCACATCAGCGCCAAAATGAGTTTCACGCGATACGTAATTATGATGGCAGTTGACCGCTACTTTCTCGGTCTTGAATTTTTTAAACTGCTTGCGCATCACCATCAACACCCTCTCCATCATGATTTCGCGGTTGATACGTGCATAGTCCTGCGCCCATTGCACCGCTTCCACATAATCGATGAAGTCCTGTTCGCCCTCTTCAAGCCATGCCAGATTGCGATCTGGCAGATTGCGACCTGTTTCGCGGCCAGACAGTTTTTCACGAGCCCGCTCGATAAAATAGCGACCAATAGCGTTGCCGATGCCGCGCGATCCAGAATGCAGCATCACCCAGACGCGGTCCTCTTCATCAAGGCAAACCTCGATAAAATGATTGCCACCGCCAAGCGTGCCAAGATGGTTTGCATAGTGGGCATTGTGTATTTTGGGGTGCTTGCCCTGCACCACTTTGAGACCTGCCGCCAGCCCACTATTTTCGAATCTGGTGCTGACAATATCCGGTAACCCATCGCGCCAACCACCCTTCGCCCCGACCCCGCCATGTGGTACCGCCGCCTCGATCCGCGAGCGCAGAGGCCCCAGATTGTCGGGCAGTTGGCGCGCCGTGAGCGAGGTACGCATAGCCATCATCCCGCAGCCGATATCAACGCCAACGGCCGCTGGGACAATCGCCCCTTTGGTGGCGATTACCGAACCAACTGTCGCTCCCATACCAAAATGCACGTCGGGCATGGCCGCGACATGGGAATGAATAAAGGGAAGGCGCGCAATATTTTCAAGCTGGCGGCGTGCGCCATCATCCAGCTCTACCCCTTTGACCCAGGCTTTGATAGGAGCGCGCCCGCTCTCGATAATTTCATAACTTAGCTCGTTCGACATGAGGTCGCTCCCAAAAACCTTGGCCCGCATAAATATGGGCAATAAAAAACCCTCTGTGAAGTCAAAGCTTCCAGAAGGTCGATCAATGTACGTGCGCAGCTATCGCTCTAGCGCGCTCAACGATGGTCCTTCGGGTGCTTGCCTTTTGGGGCAGAAAAATATCCATCAAGCATCGGCCGCCAACACGCAGTTATTGCGCGGCACCTATTGCTAAATGAATTTTGAGATTGATTGATCATTGCTATCTGGTTTCATTGTTACTGTTGAGGAGACCGTCTCTACGCCCCGTGCGACATGTTGTCAAGCGCCCACGCACGAATGAGCAAATCAAGCTCTTTACCTCCCTATTTCGTTGTTTTTCCCATTCCTAAGGCCGCTTTGAAGGCATTTTCTTTTATTTTATTCGACTGACTGAGCGCTCGAACACCTCCGCTATTCTGACTCCGTCCTTGCAATTGACAAACAACTTTTCATGGTTAATTGCACACATATTCGCGCAGACCACCGCTCACATATGGCCTGAGCTGGGAATCCCCGGCGCTCTTTTTCGCAAATAGTGACCCGCCTGCGTCCTTAAGACGCTCCTTGCCTTAGCCCTGCCTTGATTCAACGGCATATGTGAGGGAAATCTGTTGGTCAAAATCGTATGTATGTAGATTATTGAGTTCTTTTTTGGGGGGAAGAAAAAGCTCTGACATACTGGGGGGCCAATAAAAAATACAACAGGGGACATCGTAGACTAATGAAGAAATGGTCAAAAACCATCTGGCAAATTCTGGGGATCGCAGCCATTGGCATAGGCATCTCCACGAGCGCCAGCTTGGCCGGTAAAGTCAATATCACCAAAGAGCTTCCCTTTGTCGATATAAGGGTCAAAGGCAAGGATTACCGGATTGAACGCATTCAAAATACCTCGCACAAACTAACCAACAGCTTTTCCAAGACATCAAGACCCTGCCCGCCTTTTTGCATCCATCCCATGAGCGTTGCTGCGGGTGTACAAACAGTTGGCGAAATCGAATTGCTAAACTTTCTCAAAGACAAGGTCGAGAATGGCAAAGGGGTTCTGGTTGATGCGCGCATCCCCGCCTTTTACAAGAAAGGCACCATTCCTGGATCGGTCAATATCCCGTTCACCTTATTGTCAAAGGGGCAAAATGCCTATCTGGATCGAATTTTGACCATTCTTGGGGCCACTAAAAACAATGGCAATAGCTGGAACTTCAGTAGAGCCCGCCATCTTTTGCTATATTGCAATGGTCCTTGGTGTGATCAATCTCCGCGTGCCATCCGCGGGCTGCTGGCGGCAGGGTTTCCAGCCACCAAACTTTATTATTACCGAGGTGGCATGCAAAATTGGCAAGCCTTTGGACTGACTACCATCAAGCCATAGTCGAGTTTTTTTGCCGCGCAAGTTTCTATCGCCACAATATGGCTCTTGGAAAAGTTTATACTAATGTCAAATATTTATTAATTATTTTTTGGGACTTCTTGTTTGTAGTGCGTTTAGCGCCGGGGTATCGGGGCATGTAGAGGAGTAGGGTATGGAAAACCGGCAAAAGTATCAGCCACTTTTGGAAAAAATATTAGAAAATCTCGAAGCAGAACGAGGTGACAGAGAACCTGGCCCCTATTCCGCGAAATATGGTCTTGAGGTCCCAACTCTGCAATCAGAAGCAGCATCAAGCCCGCGATTTGTCCAGCATATCCCCCCCGAAGAAAATTTCGAAGTACCTCACCGAGCCATCGGCATGCGCGAAGAAAATGAAATTGCCGGACAGGATTTCGCACAATTTCCCTCCGAACCAATCCTTGAAAACGTTACAAATGTTTTTACCCAACCTTTATCTGACCAGGCTCCAGACAGTTATTATGAGGAAACTCAGCCAGCGGAGGACATATCGCTCGAAAGCGCTCCTGCCGAACCAAATGCACACATGGAACCCAACGCACAATTTTTGCAAACGGTAGAGACCGACGATCAGATCCCCGCCCTGTTTCACCGCGAAGAGGCTGATAATAACGGGCACAAAATACCAATCACCAAGGCCTTTTACGGTCTAACCGGTGCCATACTCGTTGGCGCCGCCAGCGTGTTCTATATTATACCCGCACCAGTGTCGGGCGATCAGACCACAAGCAAGCTGGCAGTTGCCCAATCGGCAATACGTCTGTTTCCTGACGACCAGACCAGTAGGTTTACTTCCGACAATCGTTATACCCTCTCTGGAGGCGTCACCGGTGAAAGTTGGGAAAAAGGACCACAGGGAAATCTACTCGATAATACCAGCAAGAATCCCCTGACCAACAAGGCCGACAATCCCCCTGAAATGTTCGCCTCCATCAATGGCCCCATCGAGCAGCTCGTTGAGAATGTCGTGAAAGACCTCTCGGCTATCGGTACGCCAAAGCCAGAGCCATTTGGCACAATGCAAGTTGTCAATTTCGATCAGACTAAAGATCCTGCGCAAACTTTAAACCAGCTCGAAAATTCACTTGAAAATATTGTCAATGCCGCTGCGAGCAAATTGAGCGCGCCTGCCAAACAGATCGTCATGGCGCAAGCCAACACCAACCCCGCTAACAATCGTGTACCAGCTACAAAAGCTGCTCCCGACAAGATGCGTACCTTAACTGACCAGGTCGTCGAAGCCTTGTCGGATCTGAACGGAGCTGAAAGTGCCAACAGCACATCGCTCAACCAATCTGTGGACCGGCTCCGCGCGACCTTGTCTGATCTCGTGCAAGAAGCTGAAAATCAGGGCAAGGGCGCCCAAAGCGTCAAGCATCTGCTCGAAGAGGCGATTGGCAAAAATCAAAAGAACCTGCCCGCAGCGCTTAAAAACAAGGATGGCAGTCTGGATATATCGACGCTCATCGCCAGTGTCGTGAAACGTTCAGACGGCAAGACCAAAACACCAAGCGCTGACGCTGACTATCTGGCGCTTATCGAAAATGAAGGAGCAAGAACAGCTCTCACATCGCGCATCATCAGCCAGAAAGGCAAGGGCCGCTATTTGATTGTCAAAGCGGGGGATACGCTAAGTTCCATAGCATACGCAACTTATGGTGATGCGTTTGCCTATCCAAGGATATTCAAGGCCAACAAAGCCACCATCAAGAACGCCAATAATCTGGCGATCGGCATGCGCCTGACCATTCCAAGATAAAAGGCCCGGTAAACAGCCGTGCATATCTGTTATATGTGGAAAATCAGGCGTGTCCGACTTCGGCCGCCAGGAAACTGGGATCTATGCCAAGCAACGCCAGGGCTTGATCATATTTGTCACCAAGGCCGTTCTGAAATACCAGATCGGCATCAATCGCGCAATTCAACCAACCATTTGAGGCCAGTTCATCTTCGAGTTGGCCAGGAGCCCAACCGGCATAGCCCAACGCCAAAAAGGAATGCTCTGGCCCCTCATTATTGGCAATGGCTCGCAAAATATCAATCGTTGCCGTCAAACAGACGCCCGGCTGGATCGGCAAAGTCGCCTCAGACACGTTATAATCAGACGAATGAAGCACAAATCCGCGGCTGCTTTCGACTGGCCCCCCCACATGAACCGGTTTGATGGCCAATTCATTGGCAAGCGGTGCCAGCTCTTCATCTCCAACGATCTCAAGCTGCCCCAAAAGGTCACCAAAGCTAATCTCGCCCGATGGCTGATTAACAATAATCCCCATCGCCCCTTCTTTCGAATGAGCACATAGCAAGATGACAGCACGCGCAAATCGAGGATCTGTCATGCTGGGCATGGCAATCAGAAACTGGCCGTTAAGATAGCTGGGGCCATTCAGGTTCTCGGCTTTTGATTTGTCTTTATCCATACGCATTAAGGTAGCCAGTGGATCCAAGCTTGTGAAGCCTTTTTTTTACCACGACAGCCCCCCATATATTGTTCACCAGATCACGGAATATTGTCTGGATTTGCAGAGCCCTTATCTTGTATATTGCAAGAGTAAAATAGCCAACAACACGTAGTACGGGAATATTGATGATACACAAACCAATCATGCTTAACGTTTTCTTATGCGGCTTGGCATCGCTTATGCTTGTTTTTTCTCCCCTTTCCGCAAAAGCGCAAAAAAGTTTCTCGAGTAGCAGCCAAAGCTCGGCGGGACTCCCTTTCCAAAGCACTCCCGAACTGGCCAGCGACTGGAAAAAAGCCTATAAATCAAGAGTTCGTATTATTTCTGGTGCCACCGATTTTTCGGTGAAAGATAGCTCCTATGCCGGCCTTCAGATACAAATATCCAAGGGTTGGAAAACCTATTGGCGCTCTCCCGGGGAGAGCGGTGTGCCACCAAGTTTCGACTGGAGCGGTTCAGACAATCTCAAACATATTAGTATTCAGTGGCCTGCCCCCAAGAAATACAAGGACGAATATTCAACAAGTATCGGATATAAACGTGAGGTAATTTTACCTCTAAAGATCACTGCCACCGACACCAGCAAGCCGGTAAAAATGAAATTGCGTTTGGGTTACGGCATTTGCTCCGATATTTGCGTGCCTGTCGAAAAACGTCTCAAACTGACCATCCCACCACGTCAGGTCGGATATAGTTCATTACTATCGCGCTATCGCCAAATGGTGCCAAAACCGGTCAAGTCGACGGGCAAGGTGCTTAACGGGTTTTCCTTCCACAAAGTATCTGTCAATCTGAAGGGCAAAAAACCCAATATCATCGTTGAAACAAGTGTGCCGCTCGACACCAAAAAGGCTGAACTATATGTAGAAGCCTCGAATGGATTTTACCTGCCACTGCCGGTCAGCGAGCGACCTTCGGCTGGAAACCAGCGCCGTTTTATTATTGATCTGACCAAAAGCGATCCGCCGAAAGATTTGATTGGACACACCTTGGCCTTCACCCTTGTTGGGGACAAAACGGGTATCGAATATACTCACAAAATAAACTGAAATTGCTACTGGTTCCGTGCCGCTAAAAAAGCTATATCTTGACTCTCAGGATTGGTATTTACTCACGAGGCAATAAATATGACTATTTCAGTTGGCGACAAACTTCCAGCCGCAACCTTTATGATCATGGGAGCCGAAGGTCCGGCACCTCGTGAAAGCGCTGACATTTTCGATGGACGCACAGTGGCGTTTTTCGCCGTGCCCGGCGCGTATACTCCCACCTGCTCCATGACCCATCTGCCAGGCTTTATCAAACATGCAGACGCACTCAAGGCTAAAGGCGTTGATGAAGTGATCTGCAATTCTGTTAACGACATTTTCGTGATGGATGCCTGGGGCAAGGCAAGCGGTATTGGCGAGAATATCACCATGGTAGCCGATGGCAGCGGCACTTTCACAAAAGCAATTGGTCTTGATCTGGACCTTAATGAAGCTGGCCTTGGCCTGCGCTCGCAGCGCTATGCCATGCTGGTCGTTGATGGCACCGTTAAAGCGCTCAATATCGAACCAGAAACCGGCACCGCCGAAAAAAGTAGCGCAGAAACACTCCTGGAAAGTCTTTAGATAGAGCTCGCAATTATTGAGCTCACGGCTATTCGCGCTAACGCGCGGCCTCCGCCGGGGCGGGCCTAAGCCCGGCGCCCAGTCGGGCTTGCCGATGGGTACATCGGTTGTTTTGTTTAAGCTCACGGCTATTCGCGCTAACGCGCGGCCTCCGCCGGGGCGGGCCTAAGCCCGGCGCCCAGTCGGGCTTGCCGATGGGTACATCGGTTGTTTTGTTTAAGCTCACGGCTATTCACGCTATCGCGCGGCCTCCGCTGGGGCGGGCCTAAGCCCGGCACCCAGTCGGGCTTGCCGATGGGTACTTCGGTTGTTTTGTTTAAGCTCACGGCTATTCGCGCTATCGCGCGGCCTCCGCCGGAGCGGGCCTAAGCCCGGCGCCCAGTCGGGCTTGCCGATGGGTACTTCGGTTGTTTTGTTTAAGCTCACGGCTATTCGCGCTAACGCGCGGCCTCCGCCGGGGCGGGCCTAAGCCCGGCGCCCAGTCGGGCTTGCCGATGGGTACATCGGTTGTTTT
>JAJRQA010000021.1 GCA_024280475.1 Alphaproteobacteria bacterium | reverse complement strand
CGATCAGCAATTTGTTGAGACGGGTGCGCTCTTCATCAAGGATGGAGACATTGTGCTCGACGCCTTTCTGGCGTGCTCGCGTTCTTTTGAGTTGGCGCTGATAGCGCTGCAGCCGCTTCTTCGCCTTTTCCGCCTTGTTTTCAAGTTCGGTTGCGGCGATCGCGCGGCCAGATGTGAGCAGCGGAGCGGCCAGCATAAAAGCGCCAAAAACAAGCGCCAAGACGCTTGCCAATAGGCCCGAGCTGATTTGTCCGTTCGTCACAAGCTGTTCTTTCTGTTAGCCATCAAACCAATTTTTCGGCATCACACATTCATCATATACTCAACTGTATGAACAACTTAATGGGGTCGAAAAAATGGCCCCTTAAAGGTGAAAGTTGTCACACAATTCAAAGTCGCGAATTCTTCGCCAAAAAAACCCCCTAATCGCGATGATAAGGGTGATTGCCAAGAATGGTCAAAGCCCGGTAAACCTGCTCGGCAAGCACCGCTCTGGCAAGCCCGTGAGGCATCGTCATATCCGAAAGTGAAAGCGTGAGCTCGGCCCGTTGCAATATGCCCTCGCCATGACCATCTGGTCCCCCAAGCACGAACACCAGTCCAGGAGCTCCCCTATCGCGAAACTCGGCGATCTGCCGTGCAAATTTTTGAGACCGAAGAGACTTGCCGTTTTCATCCAGGGCAACAAGCACGGACTTGTCCGTTATTTTCTTCAAAAGAGCGTCTGATTCTTGTTTTTTACGTAAGCTTACAGAGCCAGCCCGCGCTTCATTGATCACATCAAGCGAGCATTTGCCAATGCCCAATGAGCGACCCATCGAACCAATACGGGCCAGATAACGATCACATAATTCTTGTTCCGGGCCTTTCAGGCGGCCCACCGCAAGAAAATTGATATCCATTGAGTTTACCCGAAATCTGGGAATTTACGCAAAATATGGTTGATCTTTGCGCAAAGTTCTTGCGTCCTAAACCGGTCCAACATCTGGGCGGTCAGCGGACCACATTTTTTCAAGATTATAGAAGTCACGAATTTCGGGCTGGAAAATGTGGACGATGACATCACCCGCATCAAGCAGAACCCACTCGCCGGTGGCCTGGCCTTCGACTTTAACCCCTCGATGGCCCTCTTCCTTGAGCACTTTGATCAGCTTGTCGGCCAGCGCTCCCACATGACGCCTTGAGCGACCCGAGGCGATGATCATCGCATCAGCAATGGCCGTTTTACCTTCAAGATCGATCGTGACGATTTCTTCACCCTTGCTGTCATCAAGGCATGTGGTGATAAATTCAATAAGGGAGGCTGATTTTCCGCCGGTGTGCGCAAGCTTTGAACGAGAGGCGCTATTCATAATAGCCTCCTTGTTCACGACACCATCTGTCATGGTCTGCATTACTTTTTGATCGTCCTTTGAATTCTGTTTTGTGCTGATCGGCACACCATACAGTCGCAACAAAATGCGTTCTGTTCGAACATATTAAGCCATTCTGTTGCAAAAGCTGTTGCGCTTTTTGTGTTGATGATTTCATCAAACGCCTGATCGTTGCATTGAGTTTGCCGATGAACCCCCATCGGTTGGGGCCATTATAGACCTTTTTGCAAAACCTGTGCAACCGTTTCGGCGCGCTTGTGGTGAACAGCCAGCAAAAGCCGTTGCACAGGAGGAATTAGAGGCCATTTCTGCCCAATGAATAAGGCTTTTGAAGCAAAGTCTAGCCGATGCCGCGCTCTTTCAGACGGCGGATATGAAAGCGCTGGAAGCTAAGGCCTGCCTCATAGCCTTTGATTTTTACCCAGGTAAAGGTATCAAATGTTGTCAAAGGACCAAAGGCACCAGGGAAAAAGGCTGGGAATATAGCCAGTTCTCGGCCTGATTTCTTGCTATCTTTTGCAACAGTTTCCGGCATGAAAAACGCGGTTGGTGTATTGACGACGCCCCAACGCCCCGCCAGCTTTTTTTCGGTGACGGTGGTGCCGTCAAAATCAACAACCTCCCGGTCGCCCCAAAGATTAATCTGCAACAGCACAAAATTCTTGCGCACATACTCGTTGATATATTTCTTCGACAAGATCTCGGTATGGAACTTTTTGCAGTAGATACAGCCCTTTTGCTCGAACACTACGAGCAGGCGTTTACCCGATTTTGTCGCCTCGGCAAGATCTTCTCGCAGATCCATAAAGGACTCGCCAACCCATTTTTGGGTATAAAGGCCATTGGCATCCCTGATCGCCTTAACCGCTGGCAGCTCAATGGGATCCGAGACGTTCGGCAACTGCTTGTCTTTCAAAAAGGCTTCAAGTTTTTGCTGATCATCGGCCAGAGCTGGCGCCAGAGGAGCCATAACAGCCAGCGCATAAAAACCTGCCAGCACGAGCGTTGTAATTATTTTCATAATGAGCCCTCTTATTATTAAAGTTCAATCCAATATGCAGGATAAGGTAATCGCTCTTAACCCAAAAGTCACGTCCAGAATAGTCAGCTCAAAAGACTGTAGAAAAAGCGCAACGACACCACCATCAAGAAAGCTGCAAAGCTCTTTTGCAGCATCTGTTTTGATAATTTGTGGGCCAGGCGCGCCCCATAGGGAGCGGCCAGAATGCTGGCCGGTATGACCATCAAAACCCCCAGCAGGTTGACGTAACCAAAGGAATAGGCAGGCAGGTTTGCAACGCCGCCGCCCGCCAGTACAAAGCCAATGGCGCCTGGCACTGCAATCAGCACGCCCATGCCAGAAGACGTGGCAACAGCGCTATGGATGGAGCGCCCAAACAGTGTCATCAGAACATTATTGAAGACGCCGCCGCCGATGCCCATTAACACCGAGAAAAAGCCCATGGCGGCCCCCAGCCCCTGAAACAAAGGCGCGGGAGGGAACGCATCCCAAATTTG
>JAJRQA010000020.1 GCA_024280475.1 Alphaproteobacteria bacterium | reverse complement strand
TTCTGTTGATGTTCCATCACCATCCGGACGGCACGCGCGCGCACTTCAGGCGAAAATCTATTCGATCGTTGATTCTTTTCCATAGCTCCAAAATATCCTATCTTTGGAGCCTCCGGTAAACCCGGGGCGGTTCACTTCCAAGAAAGATTTTGGTTCGCCATCGGACTCAAGCGTCCATTGTGCAAGTGGTGCGCGATCCATACCGGCCATATTAAGGGCGGTTGCCACGCTTTCCTTTTGATAGCCGAGCGTGTCACGGGTACCTGAGCTGAGTGCAGCAACCCGTTGGCGGGTGTTTTTTGAGAAGCGATCGAGAGAGGACTTGGTTTCCTGAGCGAGGAGCGCGACCAGATCGATAACTTCTTCGAAGGCACGCGGGGTCAGCAGGCCGCCATTTAGAAAGCGGTTTTCCACCGGCTTTCTATTTCTGTTTGGTACGCCCTCTATGATATCCGAGACTGTGAGCATTGTAGTTAGTGGGGTGATGTCTTCTACATTCAAGCGACTTTGCGCCGTCCCTGCACTCATGCCACGACGTCCGCGTGCAATGTGGGTGATGATCCCATCAGAATTGACTATAAAACAGATCAGAGGCAAAGAGCGACTATGGTCAAATTTGTTCACCGCTTCGGCAAAGAAACCCCGTTCATGAAGCGCTTCATGAAAAATTTTCTCGCGTGCCTGGCTAAGGCGTACAATAAAGCCGTTTGCTTTACCCATTTAAGAAGTCTCCCCCTAAAGAAAAAGGTAATTAAATAATTACAGCAAATTGTAGTCTTTGTTTCGAGTTTTGTCTGCACTAACGTAGGTAAAACAAGTAGTTTTATTCAATATACAATTCGGCCTAGACCTTAGGATTGATGAACATTCGAGGTATCACAAAATGACTGATGATCAGGGCAGAGCGTTATTAGGCCTCGTTGAGGCGGCCTATACTCATGGTGATTCTATCGGGGATGTGGGTCCTGTAAACGCATTTAACATTTGTGCCGATCATGTCGCCCAACTTCTTGAGGATGCATTTGCTAGCTATGTATCAGGTTCATTTGGCACATCTGTATTCTTGGCAATCACCAGTTTGGAGGAAACATGTAAAGCTGAGATTTTGATTTTTCGATCGAAGAACGCACCCGCGAAAAAGGGACGTGATCCGCTTCGCGACCACAAGACTAAGCACACAATTGCAGTGCGGCCGACGACCTTCATGGGCCGATTGCCTGGAATCCTCGGCGATGAGACCTGTCAACGTTTAAAGGGCGAGGTGAGCAAGGGCGCGTTTAATCGGCTTCGTGAAGTCGCCCTATATGTCCATGCGGATGAGGGTGGCGTGCGCGCTCCCAAAACTGAAGTTTCAAAGGATCGATGCCGTGAAATGTTGCTTTTGGCGCTCGAGTCTGCGGATGATATTTTGGTCGGTTACACAGATCATTCTTATGAGTTGGGAACTCGCTTTGAAGCGCTGATGATTGAACTGACCTAACTTGCACTGAATGAAAGTTGGATGATGTCAGGCTACTCTTTAGGTGGTGGCTTTGGTGGTGTGCAACGGATGAGTGGCGGCAGAAAACTTTGTGGCCTTGAGTGCCAAGTAACCGCTCATCGAACCCGAAATCCGCTAAGCGCAGTTATGCCATTATTTGGATAACACAACCCGAATGGCGGCTAAGGACCCGAATTACAAAAGAGAAAATATCCGGTTTGTTGTCGATCGCAGCCACTTTTCGTTTCCTATAATGCCTATATATGGATTTATTCTGCTTCCGTATTGCTTCCGCGGGCAATTTGCAAAACTAACATTGGACCTGCAAATTTAGTAAGCCATTGAAATAATTATTAAATTTGGTGCACCCGGCGCGATTCGAACGCGCGACCTCTGCCTTCGGAGGGCAGCACTCTATCCAGCTGAGCTACGGGTGCCGGGTCAAGTCTGATTTTTTGTAAACAACAAAAACAGAAGATTCCAAACAATCAAACTTTCAGATTGAATCAGCCTGAACAGGCTTCATAGACCAAGGTTAATTGTGATTCAACAGCAATCTAAACTGTCAATACGCGTGTTGGCAATGTTTGCAGGAAAACCAAAAAGAGAGAGGGAAGCAAAATGGACTTGTCTTGATAAAGTGGACAGTGGCTCTCTCTTAAGCAGCTAGTTTTTCATAGGCTGCCGGGCTGATATTTCCAAGGGCAGAGTGCCTGCGTCTTGGGTTATAGAAGCCATTTATGTATCCAAATATTTTCCTTTCTGCATCATAGCGTGTTTCAAACGTCATGCGCCAGATCAGCTCTGCCTTGATGGTTTTGAAGAAGGCTTCAACTGGCGCATTATCATAACAGTTTCCTTTGCCCGACATTGATGCGATCATACCATGGCGCTTCAACAGCATTTGATACTGTGTCGAACAATACTGGCTGCCGCGATCTGAGTGATGAATGAGCCCGGGTTCTGGTTGGCGCAATGTGGTCGCCATTTGCAAAGCCCTCAATGCCAGGTCTCGTTTCATCCTGTCACTGACTGACCATCCGACAATACGCCGTGAATGAAGGTCCAGCACCACAGCCAGATAAAGCCAGCCCTGACGTGTCTGGATATAGGATATGTCGACAGACCATTTCTCATTGGGTTTTGATGCTGCGAAATTCTGATCCAGGAGATTGGGTGCAAAACCGTAAGAATGGTTGGAGTTGGTCGTGTGCTTGAACTTGCGGGTTCGTACAGCTTTGATGCCATTCTCACGCATTAAACGCCCTATCCGCGTGTGCCCGACCTTGAAGCCGAGTTCACGCAGTTCTTCAACCATGCGTGGGCGACCGTAAGAACGGTGGCTGGCTTCAAATTCTGTTTGGATATGATCGAGCAACACAATATCTTCACGGGCTCGTTTGCTGGCTGGCCGTACCCGCCATGCATAAAACCCTGATCGGGAGATACCAAACAACTTACACAGGCGAGCCGTATTGTTCCTGGCCCTCTCCGCATTGATGAACTTGCACCTCATCACTTTTGGCTCGCGAAGAAGGCTGTTGCTTTTTTTAAGATATCGCGCTCCTCACGCAATATCTTGTTTTCTTTGCGAAGGCGGGCCAATTCCTTTTGCATGTCATCGTGTGGTCCGGACATCAAATCATCATGGCGATAAGCAGATATCCATTTACCCAATGTTGAGTGCCCAACTCCAAGGTCATCAGCCACCTGATGGCGTGAAAGATCACTGTTCAAAGCAAGTCGAACGGCTTCT
>JAJRQA010000019.1 GCA_024280475.1 Alphaproteobacteria bacterium | reverse complement strand
CGGTACGCCGCCCTCGGCCTGCTTCAGGATGGACATGATCTTGTGATCGCTAAAACGTGATTTCTTCATCTAAAATCTCCTCTTTCATACTATGAGAAAATTCTACCTAAAACCCCAGTGGTTTTTCGGGAGGATTACCCCAGTCCTCCCAGCACGAGGATGGCCAGAATGATGGCACTTTCGATGAACGTGAAACTTTCGGGTAAAATGAAGCCTTGTCTGGTGGCAAAGAAGCTGCCTGCAAGCCGCCGAACATAGCCCCGGTAGCAAAGGCCGTCAATTTAGTATAGACCGTGTTGATGCCAAGCGAGCGGCAAGCTATTTCATCTTCGCGTAAAGCTTCTCAGGCACGACCGATTGGTAAGCGGCGCATCTTGGTGGTGACGGCATTGGTTATAAGAGCGTGGATCAAAATGAGATAGTACAGGAATAATATCCTGTGCAGTGTGGAATATTCCAGTCCAAAGAATAGGTGGAAAGTGTTGTCGCCACATCGTTTGAAAGGCAGCCCAAAAAACTGGGGCGCGAAATGCCTGAAAGCCCGTCAGGGCCACTGGTAAATTGATACCAGTTCAGCAAAACAATGAGGATGATCTCGCCAAATGCCAAGGTGGCGATGGCCAGATAATCTCCGCGTAGCCGCAGGACCGGAAAGCCAAGCAAGACCCCCCAGCCTGCAGCCAAAAGACCGGCAAGTGGCAGACACAGCCAGAATGACAAGCCGAAATGTTGTGCCAACAAAGCATAAGAGTAAGCGCCACCGGCATAGAAGGCAACGTAGCCAAGGTCTAGCAGCCCCGCCATCCCCACGACAATATTGAGGCCCCAGCCGAGCATGATATAGGTGAGAACCAGTGTGGCGTTATCAAACCAATAGCGCAGGGGCAGGCCCAAGCTGAACTTTGCGTTGAGGACGAACAATATAATCGGCAGAGCGAAAACCAGAATTAGTGAAATTCTGGGCAGGGGAAGTGCGGTGATCCCCAACCCCTTTTTGAGAGTGTCTGTGCGGCTAGAAACTTTCGTATGCGCCGGGGAACGGCTCCACCAGAACAAATTGAGAGCAAGGCGGCCAAAGAACACAAGCGATACTAACGAGGCCACAAGCGGGATATGATAAGTAAGGATCAGACCGCCCGTCGCGGTGCTCGTTCGCAGGCCGATCATGAATATTGACAATGCCAAGGCGATGGCCGCGCTGATGAGTGCATCGATCAGAGCGGTTTATATTGGAGACGATTGTTGTTGTTGTTGTTGTTGTTGTTGTTGTTTGGAGATTCTGTCCATCGATCTACACTTTCTCCACCTCGGGCTTTCCAAGCAGACCCGAGGGCATAAAGATCGAGACAATGACAAGGACGGAAAAGGCGGCAACATCCTTGTATTCGATGGAGAAATAGGCGGACCAGAATGTCTCAACGAGGCCGATGATCAAGCCGCCCAGTATGGCGCCGAGGAGAGATCCAATGCCCCCTAGTACGGCTGCAGTGAACGCTTTGATACCCACGACAAAGCCGATGTAAAAATCAATAACGCCATAATAAAGCAGATACATGAGGCCGGCGACACAAGCCAAAGACGCCCCCATGATAGAAGTCCGTGAGATGGTCCGATCGACATTGATTCCCAGCAGCGCGGCCATGGTCCGGTCTTGTTCGCAGGCGCGCTGGCATCGTCCAAGGCTGGTCTTTGAAATTAAGGCAAAAAAAGCCAGCATCAAAAGCACTGTCGTGATGATGATGCGGATCTGCATATTGGAAATCTGGACGGTGAAGCCGCCTTTTTCCATCAGTAAATGGCTACCCTTGGTCACCGGTGGCAGTGGTTTGACACGCGCCCCTTGGACAATCTGCACATAATTTTACAGCACAATTGACATGCCGATGGCAGTGATAAGGGGCGCGAGGCGAAAGCTTACCCTCAATGGGCGTTATGCCAGACGCTCGACAGTCCAGCCATAGACCGTCGTCATGGCCATGGAGATAATCAGCACAATCAACAGAGCAAGAGGGATCCAGGTAATCCCAATCGATAAAAGAGCAATGAATGTGATCAGCGAAATAAACGTGCTGACCATAAATATATCACCGTGAGCGACGTTGATCATACCGATAATGCCATAGACCATTGTATAGCCGATGGCGATCAGGTCCTAGACCGAGCCTGGCGTCACGCCATTGATCATCTGTTGCGCAAAATATTCCATCGCTGATCGGCTCTTTTTCGCGTTAACTCAGCTTTGGTCCAGTTTGTTATGGGTGCCATCGCACATCGGCTCGCTTTTGGTCTGTTTGCATCCGCACATATAATGAGGGCCGGATTTTTCAGCAACATACATCATGGGCGTGAAACTGGTGTCTTTGTGAGCACCATCACAGTAGGGCTGGTTTTTCGAAAGGCCGCATCGGCACCATGCATATCTTTTGCCCTCTTCCAGTTCGACTTTAAACGGGCTGGCTTGGGCGATCGTTGGTTCGTCTGACATGTGTTTTCCCTTCCATGAGAATATTTTTTTGTTGGAATTGTTCGTGTTTCTATCTTTAGCGTTGGAGTACAACAGCGGCAAGAAATTCTCCAACATGATAGTGTATAGGCATAAAAAAACCGCTCACGAAATAATATCGCAAGCGGTCTTCCACTCACTCTGGGTCGACCAGAATGTGATTTTCAAGCCTTAAGCGGCTGTAATTGTCTTTTTGGCAGTGGTGGTTTTGCCACCGTCTTCTGTCCAGGTAAAGACAACATCACCAGACCCTGGGACTTTCAAGTTGAAAGCTACATATGGGTTGGCTGATACTGAAGGATAAAGCGTTGTACTGAACACTTCCTTGCCTGCAAAGGTCACCACAAGAGAATTAATGATCTTGCGAGGGATCGCCTTACCGGTTTTCTTGTTTTTACGCAGGCCAGTTTCCATTTTATGGCTGATCATTGATTTGATTTCAATAATGTCGCCGACTTTTGCCTTTTTTGGCACTTTAACGCGAGGTTTCGCCATTCTAAAATCTCCCTTTATCTATTAACCGCCACAGCCGCCGATGGTGACTTTTACGGTTGTCTTGCCCATGTAAACTTTGCCATTGCTCATCTGTGCAACAGCAACAACATCTTGCGTTTTGGCAAGACGCATGCGGCTTTTGACATAAGCTCTACCGCTCATGGGAGTGAATTTGGCGCTGATGATCTGTGGTCCCGGATTGCCGGTTGCATAGACATGTACGTCTGTTACGTGATCAGCATCGCTCATGGGGCTTTCCACATTGACTTTGTAAGGAACGGTGTTGCCGTTCTCTGCAATTTCGGGCAGATCAATTTTGACTTTGCCTTCTGTCGGGGTGGCGCCTTTGATGGCTTCTTTCATGAAGTCTTCCCAGGCTTTCGCGCTGGCTGGAGTGCTTCCCAATGGGGCAAGTGCGGCGAGTGCTGCCACGGCTGATGCGCCAAGGATGAAGGTCCGTCTATTAACGACCTCAATTTGGATTTTATCCGTCATCTGTTCCTCTCTGTCTGGTTTGCTCGGTATGGCCAAGTTTATCTTGCCTCTAGCTATTAAACCAATGAGACAATATTACGACCAGTGCTTATTATTGTTGGTCCCACAAATACTAACAAGGCAGACACATTACGGCAATGCCTTTATGATCACCTTTGATTACAAGAGTAAATAAACCCTCTTATGCGTATTTTTCGTTAGATCTTTGCCAAGGTTCTTTTGAAATGTAGTTAGCCTACATTGTCTTTTCGTTGGATTTCACATCAAAACGTGAAAACGTGGAAACTGAATCTAACATTTCAGTTTCTTCTTCTTCTATATCACAAGTTCGATATATAGTGCAAACTGTTACACAGTGATGTGATTTGCGAGCAGCGTTTAATTTGATGTAAGACTGCGTAAAAGAGATTTCAGTCTGCGTACGGTGGAGTGCACAACATTGGCTGGAAGCAAGTCAGATATAGACAGGGTGGATTATGAATAGACAAAGAATGTTGGCGGGTGGATTTTTAATCGCGGGGATAATGACTTTTTTTGCCTTGTTGCAGAGCGTGCCCTTACAGGCAGCTGATGCCTCTTCAGCCGTCCCGTCAAAGGGACTGACTCTTATTATGTTTGAACAAGATGCCTGTCCATATTGTGAAATATGGGATGCCAATATTGGCGTGTCCTATGACAAAACACGCGAAGGCAAATTTGCGCCATTGAGCAAAGTCAATATTCACCATGACGACGATGTTCCAAATGTCAGGCCAGTTGTTTTCACCCCTACTTTTGTTCTGTATAAGGATGGCAAGGAAGTCGGGCGTCTCACTGGCTATATATCTGACGATTTTTTCTGGGGTTTGCTCGATCCCATGTTGAAGAAATATGGATATCGTGACGAAGATCAGGTCAGTAAGGGGGCCAATAGCACATTGAACTAGAATAAGCTGCCGCTGTAGACATTGGCCAAGCCATTAATTCGCCCCTTTTTCACCATACCATATTGTCTGCTGAATTCTCAATCGAATCTCCGATCCTTTTATCGTCAATCGTGATGGATTGTGATCATTTTCATAACACAAGAAGGTCTTTAAAAGCGGCTCAATGGCGGATTTAGACAGGCGTTCATTTAATCGATTACTGGGAACGGTCGTAGCTGCAGGACTGACAAGTGGTGTGGGCATTACACAGTTTGCTTCGGCCAAGGGAAAGGGCAAAGCCCGCGCTCGTGTTGTAATTGTTGGTGGTGGAGCAGGCGGGGCAAGTGTCGCTCATCACATCAAGAAAAACTCCAAAAAAATAGATGTGACCCTGATTGAGCCCAGCGCGACCTATACCAGCTGTTTCTTTTCAAATCATTTTATTGGTGGTTTCCGCTCCATGAATTCGCTCCGTCATAATTATGACGGTTTGAAAAAGATAGGCGTGAATGTCATCCATGATTTTGCCAATGACATCGATCCTGAAAAGAAAACGGTGTCGCTGAAAGCTGGCGGAGATATTTCATATGACAAGCTGGTGCTCTCTCCTGGCATAGATATAAATTACGAGGCCGTTGAAGGCTATAGTGAAGATGTTGCCAAAATCATGCCGCACGCCTGGGTCGCGGGGGCGCAAGCTGAGAACTTGCGTCAACAGTTGCTGGATATGAAGGATGGCGGCATTGTTGTTATTTCGGCGCCTGGCAATCCCTATCGATGCCCCTCGGCTCCCTATGAGCGAGCAACCTTGATTGCTCACTACCTGAAGCATTACAAGCCCGCTTCAAAACTGATTATTCTCGATAGCAAATCGCTGTTTCCACAGATGGAGCTGTTCGAAGAAGTCTGGAATGCAGAATATAAGGACTATGTGGAATGGATCCCGGGAGACAAACATGGTGGAGTCGTTAAGGTCATCGCCAATGAAATGAGTGTGGTCACCAGAAATGGTGATAAAATGAAAGCGGATGTGGTGAATATTATCCCGCCGCAGCGGGCCTCTGTGATTGCAGCAAGAGCCGGATGTACAGACGGAGACTGGTGCCCGATCATGCCGGATAGTTTTGCTTCCAAACTGGTGCCGGATATTTTTGTGCTGGGAGATGCGGCTACGGCCAATAACATGCCAAAATCAGCATCCTCGGCCAATTCACAAGCCCAGATCGTTGCCAATGCGATCGCGGCCCAATTGACTGGGCGAAAATTATTCCCCCCGCGCTATCGCGATACCAGCTGGTCTCTGTTATCCACAAATAATGCCATCAAGTCGGGAGCTAGCTATACGGCTGGCAAGGAATTGGTCGAGCAACGAACCTCGTTCATTTCTGATGTCAAGGAAGACAAGAGGGTGAGGGCCAATAATTTCAAGGAATCCCTGAAATGGTATGACGAAATTACCGGCGACATGTTCGCCAAGGGATAGTCTTTGCCTGCGTTTTCACACCACGGTAAGTCGTACCGCTCTGAGCAGGTACAGAAAAAATCCAACTCGTGACAGAGTTGGATTTTGAGATTTTTTTGGTGGAGATCCTGCTTGAATTAGCAGGTGCTATTTTCGATCCCATCCGCACAAAAATGCTTGTGAAGTGTTGAGATGATTTCTTTTGTGACTGTGTCGGTCAAAGAGTAGATGACATAATGGCCACGGCGCTCGGCTTCGACCAGACCATCCAGCCGCAGACGCGTCAGATGCTGAGAGGTCAAGCTCTGGCGGGCGCCAATTGCTTCACAGATCTCGGAGACGGTTTGTTCTTTTTCCATCAAAAGGCAAAGGATAAGCAGGCGATAGGGGCTGCCAATACAACGAAGCAATTCGGCGGCCTTGTCGGCTGCACACCTCATGCCACTGATCATTTCGGCTCCCTCGTTCTCGCCATCGACGTCTTCCTTGAAGCCATCTGTTTTATCGGGTGAGCCCATGTAATCAATTTCCTGTTATAATCGTTCGCTGATTTGACACATAATGCATACAGATCATCACCATTGCATCTTGGGAAAAAAAGCCGGTTAATCAACAAAAAACCGGTCATTAATTCATCACTGTGAGAACAGTCTCTCTCTTAGATCAGACTATTAGAAACTACTGATATTAGCAAGTTACAATGTAATATTTGTGAGAACATGATAAAGAATATTGGATTTATGTGTGTTTTATGTGGTTTCACGGCGTCAGTTATTGTAAAAATGAAAAATGTCAGTAGGGGATTCTTATTTCCCGGAGTTGCTCACGAATTATTGACCAATCGTTCAGGCATTTGGTTGACGATAAAAGGGTCAATAACTTATTTAATAATTAGACATTTCGCACAATTTCAGGAGTTGAGAAGATGACCGCTATTCTCCTATTTGGAATCATTGTTGCTGTTTTTTGTGTTTTGGCTCTCAATAAGGTGCCGATGTGGGTATGGGCCGTCTTTGCGCTTTGTACCGCATTTTTTATTATGACGGTATATGATAGCGGCTTGTTTGTTCAAGTTTTGCTGTTGGTACCCGGCATTATCCTGGCGGCTCTGTCGGTGCCGATTGTGCGTCGCCAATTTATTGCAAGACCACTCTTTGACAATCTGCGCCGGACCTTTCCTGCTATCTCCGATACTGAACGAGAGGCTTTGGCAGCTGGCACCGTTGGTTGGGATGCGGAACTGTTCTCGGGGACCCCTGACTGGGCGCAGCTAAAAGCTATTCCTCCTATACGGCTATCATCGGAAGAGCGTGATTTTCTCGATGGGCCAACAGAAAAGCTGTGCGAGATGACTAATGATTGGGACATGCGTCACAATCGGCGTGATGTGCCAGCAAAAGTCTGGAATTTTATCAAGGATAACGGGTTTTGGGGCATGTTGATCTCCAAGGAGCATGGGGGACTTGGTTTTTCGGCGCAGGCGCAGTCTTTGATCCTGGGAAAAATCGCCTCCAGGAGTCCTGACATTGCAATTATTTGCATGGTCCCCAATTCGTTGGGACCTGGTGAACTGGTGGAAAAATACGGTACCAGCGAGCAACAGGAATATTATCTGCCTCGTTTGGCAAAAGGCGAGGAAGTGCCGTGTTTCGCGCTTACCAGTCCAAACGCTGGGTCTGATGCTGCCTCCATGCGGGACATTGGCATCGTGTGTGAGAAAACATACAAAGGCAAAAAGACACTTGGGATGCGCGTTACTTGGAACAAGCGCTATATCACGCTGGCTCCCAAAGCAACGCTGCTTGGTCTGGCATTCAACCTGCTGGATCCCGATAATCTGCTGGAGCTCGATAAAGAAGATATCGGCATCACTTTGGCGTTAATTCCGTCGAGCCATAAAGGTGTTGTGATCGGCAATCGCCATTTGCCGGGCGGCAATCTGTTTCCCAATGGTCCAACGTCTGGGGATGACGTGTTTATCCCCATGGACTTTATAATTGGCGGTCGTGACATGGTTGGGCGTGGCTGGGGCATGTTGATGGAATGTCTGGCCGTTGGGCGGGCGATCTCACTGCCAGCAACCAGCACTTCCGCGATCAAGTCGGTGCTACGCACAACGTCGGCCTATGCCCGTTTGCGCCGCCAGTTTTCCATACCGATCAGTGTTATGGAGGGCGTCGAAGAACCTCTGACTCGTATCATTGAAAATGCCTATGCTGTAGAAGCTGCCAGGGCCATGACTGCTGCGATGGTGGGTGATGGACAAAAGCCATCTGTGATCTCAGCCTTGTTGAAATATAGCTCGACCGAGCGTATGCGCCAGTCCATTACCGATGCTATGGATATTCACGGCGGGCGTGCTATATGCGATGGCCCCTCGAACTATTTGCAAGCGGCCTATCAGTCTGTTCCTGTTGGCATCACTGTTGAAGGTGCCAATATTTTAACGCGCACACTGATTACGTTTTCGCAAGGAGCGTTGCGCTGTCACCCTTATCTGTTCAAGGAAACCGAAGCGCTTCAAGACAAAGATACAGATCGCGGCTTTGACGATTTCGAAGAAGCTTTTTATGGCCATCTCAGATGGTCGCTGGCCAATGCGGCAGCTTCGACCCTGCATAATTTTTCGGGTTCCAGATTTGCCAAGGGACCGGGGAATGCCCCTGAAATCGAACAATGGTATCGCCAGTTAAGTCGCGCCTCGCGCTCTTTTGCGTTTGTCGCCGATTTGACGGTGGGAATATTGGCAGGTGGCCTCAAGACGAAGCAGAAAATTACCGGCCGCATGGCCGATGCCTTGTCCGAGCTCTATTTTCTGTCCGCCATCTTGAAGCGTTATGAGGACGATGGAGAGCTGTCAAGGGATCTATTGATTGTTGAATTATGTGCAAGAAACTCCCTGCATAGATTTGAAACGGCCATTCAGGGGGTGATCGACAATTTCCCGGTTCGCCCCGCCGCCTATATCATGAAACTGGTCGCGCTGCCTCTTGGCATTCGCAGCAAACCGGCGAGTGATCGGTTAGGCAAAAAGGTCGCTGCGTTGGCTGTTCAGCCCGGTGATGTCCGTGATCGCTTGACCAGCGAAATTTACATCAACGAAAATCCAGAGGATATTACTGGCATACTTGAATATACGCTGAAATTGGCCGTCTCGCTGGAGCGCGCTGAAAAGGCGATTGAAAAAGCGGTACGTAGTGGCAAGATACAACGCCACTACGGTTCTGACTGGTTCCAGCAAGCGGTTGATCAAAAGATCGTCACAGCGCACGAGGCAGATGATTTGCGTGAGCTTGATGAATTGATCAATAAAGTGATTGCGGTTGATCAATTTACCCCCGATGAGGTTATTCCTCACTATAAGAGCGCCAAGAAGAAGTCTGCAAAGGGTAAATCCGGGCGCTCAGTCGATGAGAAACAAAAAAAAGTGGCAGCGGAATAATACAACATGACGGCAAAACTCAATAAACTGAAAGACTGGCGCTACGTCGTAGATGCCGAAGGCATCGCGTGGGCCACGTTTGATCGACAAAACGAGAGCATGAACACGTTGGGTAAGCGACCCTTCGAGGAATTGGGGCAGATTGTCGAAGAGGCGGAAAATGCGGCTAATCTGGGAGAAATCCTGGGATTGGTGTTCATTTCTGGCAAACACAATAACTGGGTCGCGGGGGCTGATATACGCGAGTTCGAACAAATGAAGACTGATAGCGAAGTCCGCAATTTCCTGGAACCAGCAATCACTCTTTTAAATCAAATTGAAAACCTGCGTGTGCCGGTCGTAGCGGCCATCCACGGCTATTGCCTTGGCGGCGGGTTGGAATTTGCGCTGGCTTGTCATTACCGTATTGCGACACGCGCCGATGGGACCCGACTTGGTTTTCCAGAGGTCAAGCTTGGCATTATACCGGGCCTGCACGGAACGCTTCGCTCCATCCACACTGCTGGTCCCATGGGGGCCATGACGACCATGCTGACCGGGCGCATGTTACGCTCCAATGTGGCCAAGAGCATCGGATTGGTGGACCAGCTGGTGAGCACAGAGCATAATCTGCGCTGGGCCGCGCGCAAAGCAGTGTTGTCGGGCCGGAAATCAAAGCCGTTATCATTGGTTAAAAAGCTCATGCTGTTAAAACCGGCGCGCAAGCTTCTTGCCAATCAGATGCGCAAGCAGACAGCTGCCAAAGTACGAGAAGATCATTATCCAGCGCCGTTCAGGCTGATTGACATGTTCGAGAAATATGGCGACAGCAAAAAGCGCATGCGCACGGAAGAAACTAATGTTTTTGCGCCCCTCATGGCCTCAGAAACATCGCGTAATTTACGCCGTGTGTTCAAATTGTCGGAGCTGCTTAAGGCGGAAGCTGGCGACAAGCGCTTTAAACCAGCGCGCGTGCATGTTGTCGGGGCGGGGCTGATGGGCGGGGATATTGCCGCCTGGTGCGTTGTCAGCGGTATGGAAGCCAGTTTACAGGACCTCGACCCTCAACAGATCGAAAAAGCCCGCCAGCGCGCCAAGAAACTGTTCAAGAAACGCCTGCGTAAGAAGCAGGCTGTTGATGCGGCCATGGCGCGTCTCATTGCTGATCCCGACGGTAAGCATATTCCGCGCGCCGATGTGATCATCGAGGCCATTGTGGAAGTGCTCGAAGTGAAACAAAAAGTTCTCTCGTCGATCGAGAAATCGATGAAACCCGGTGCGGTGTTGGCGACCAATACCTCCTCTTTGAAAATCGAGGATATTGCCAAAGGACTTAAAAACCCCGTGGAACTGATTGGCCTGCATTTCTTCAATCCCGTTGCCAAGATGCCGCTTGTCGAAGTCATTCATGGCAAAGATAGCGATATCGAGACCGTCAATAAGGGCGCAGCCTTTGTAGCGCGGATCAAGAAATCACCGCTGAAGGTCGCAAGTGCTCCTGGTTTCCTCGTCAATCGCGTGCTGGCACCTTACATGATGGTCGCTATTGCACGACACCAAGACGGCATGAAAGCGGAAGTGCTAGATCAGGCGGCGCTTGATTTTGGCATGCCCATGGGGCCGATTGAATTGTCCGATGTGGTGGGGCTCGATATCATCACCAATGTGGGCAAAATTCTCGAAATATCCCCTCCTGATGGCGGCGATCTTGATCGGTTGGTGTCGAGCGGCAAGCTTGGTAAAAAGACCGGGCAGGGGTTCTATAAATGGCGCGATGGCAAGCCAGTTAAGGAAGAGTTCGATCCAGATGATCATGATCTGGATCAACTAGGGCGCGAATTACTGCGAACGCTCATTGATGAAAGCCGCAAGGTGGTGCGCGAGAAAATCGTTAAAAACGCTGACCTTGCAGATGCCGGTGTTATTTTTGGAACCGGTTTTGCGCCTTTCCGTGGGGGGCCTATTCATTACGACCGCAGCCTAAAAAAGAAAACCGCTGACGAAAAAAAGAACGATATGGGAGCCAGTGAATAGATGGTCGAGAAAACGCTTCGCCGGGTTGCCGTGATTGGTGGTGTGAGAACACCTTTTTGCCGCTCCCATACCATGTATGCCGATTTAACCAATCTGGAAATGCTGACGACTGTTCTGCAAGGATTGAGTGATCGGTTTGGCCTGAATGGCAAACATATTGATGAAGTGGTGGCAGGCGCAGTTGTCACTCATGCCAAAGACTGGAATTTAGCGCGTGAAGCTGTTGTGGGGACGAGACTGGCGCCTTCAACACCGGGTATTACCATGATGCAGGCTTGTGGCACGAGTTTGCAAGCTGCCATGGGCATTGGTGCAAAGATTGCCACTGGACAGATTGAATGTGGCATCGCTGCTGGCTCCGACACAACGTCAGATGCCGCCATTGTGTTTCAGCGCAAATTTGCCCAGCGCCTTGTTGCAGCGTCACGAGGGCGCTCCTTCATGCAAAAGCTGCGCGCCTTCAAGGGTATGAAACTGCGCGAACTGGGGCCTGATGCGCCCTCAACTGGCGAACCACGTACACGGCTTTCCATGGGGCAGCATTGCGAACTGATGGCCAAGGAATGGTCCATTGAACGCACTGCTCAAGATGAATTGGCCTATGACAGCCATATAAACGCTTCCAAAGCCTTTGATGAGGGCTTTCATGATGATTTAATCGTGCCTTGCGCAGGGGTTTATCGCGACAATAATATTCGGAGCGATACAACCCTTGAAAAACTGGCCGAATTGCGCACAGCATTTGACCGTTCCTCCAAGGGTACATTGACCGCAGCCAATTCAACACCGCTAACTGATGGCGCTTCTGCCACATTGCTGGCCTCCGAAGAGTGGGCCAAGAAGCATAAACTGCCGGTTCTGGCATGGCTTGTCGATGCGCAGACCTCTGCTGTTGACTTTGTCGCCGGCGATGGCCTGCTGATGGCGCCAACTGTCGCCATTGCCAACCTGTTGAAACGCAATGATATGGCCTTGCAGGATTTTGACCTTTACGAAATTCATGAAGCCTTTGCCGCGCAGGTCTTGTGCACGTTGAAATCCTTCGAAGATGCTGATTATTGCAAGAATGTGCTGGGGGCCAGCAAAGCTCTTGGTAGCATTGATCGTGCCAGGATGAATGTCAAAGGCTCAAGTCTTGCCTATGGTCATCCCTTTGCGGCAACTGGTGGCCGTATATTGTCTCTGCTGGCCAAGCAATTGCATGAAAAAGGCTCTGGAAAGGGGCTTATTTCGATCTGTACAGCGGGTGGAATGGGCGTTGCAGCCATTCTTGAAAGCGCCAAATAGCGCAGGGTCCAGATTAACTCTCAAACTCAATTGCCATTGAATCGCCTCATAATTTTCCGTAGCTATTTGAGACAAGCGATTGCTTGTCACGAGATTGCTATGGTAAGACAGCCCCAATTTTATTGGAACCGGCCAAAAGGACGGGGTGGAGTAGAACATGAAAATATTTACAAGTGTATTGTTGATGGCTACCTTGATCGGCTTTGCCGGTCAGGCAAATGCAAATGGTGCCAAAGGCATGTGGCTGGATCAAAAAGGTCAGGCCAAGATGAAAGTAGGAGTATGTGGTGGTGGCACTTTGTGCGCCCGAATTGTCTGGTTGCGCCAGCCAAATGATAGCCGTGGCCAACCGTTGGTTGATAGCAATAATGGGGACACCAGTTTGCGCAAACGCCCCATACTTGGTTTGCCAGTCGCCTATAATATGAGGCAGACCCACAGCAATAAATGGAAAGGCCGTGTTTACGACCCGCAAAGGGGAGGTGCGACCTATAAGGGTTCGATGACGCTGCTGAGAGATGGTCGCATGAAGGTGACGGGGTGTTTGCTGTTTGTGTGCGAGTCTGAATATTGGAGCCCCTTAACGAACTAGGCGGCTTTGAAGTGTGTATTTAGCTAACTTGAAAGGGTGCCGCTGTTGCGGTGCCCTTTTTTATTATTTTTGCCCCTTGAAATTGAACCAGATCAGCCGTTGCTGCGACTAAAGGAGTAGAACACAAAAAAAACAGGGCAAATATCATGAATAACGAACTCCACACATCAAATGCCGACTGCACCAATAGTTTTAAATGCATTTTCATGATCATGGGCATGATCACAGGTTTGCTGATTTTAACGATGGCAATAAGCTAAAAAAACACCCCTGGCCAATTGGCAAGGGGTGTTCTCAATAGGGCAAAGATAAAGTGTGATCTAGTTCTTTTCCTTGTCAACCATGCCGCCTTCGGCAATCCAAGGCATCATGGCGCGCAGTTTGGCACCAATTTCTTCAACGGGATGCTCGTCGCATTTGTTGCGCATGGCTTTAAAGCCGGTCTGGCGAACCTTGTTTTCCACCATCCAGTTTTTGACGAATTTACCGTTTTGAATATCGTCGAGCACTTCTTTCATGGCTTTTTTGGTGTCGGGGGTGATAATGCGCGGTCCAGAGACATATTCACCATATTCCGCCGTGTTGGAAATCGAATAGTTCATGTTGGCAATGCCGCCTTCATAGATCAGGTCAACAATCAGCTTCATTTCATGGACACATTCGAAATAGGCCATTTCTGGAGCATATCCAGCTTCTACGAGTGTTTCGAAACCAGCCCGCATCAATTCAACAGCGCCGCCACAAAGCACAGCTTGCTCGCCAAACAGATCGGTTTCGCATTCTTCGCGAAAGTTTGTCTCAATGATACCAGCGCGACCACCACCAATGGCGGAGGCATAGGAAAGAGCAATGTCCTGGGCATTGCCAGTGGCGTCCTGGTGAACGGCAATGAGGCAGGGCACTCCGGCGCCGCGCTTATATTCACCGCGCACCGTATGACCTGGGCCTTTGGGCGCGACCATCAAAATATCGAGGTCTTTGCGTGGTTCAATCAGGTTGAAATGGATATTGAGACCATGGGCGAACAATAGGGCCGCGCCATCATTCATATTGTCATGCAGGTGTTCATAATAGATATCTGCCTGTAGTTCGTCCGGGGTCAGCATCATCAACACGTCGGCCCATTTGGCGGCGTCCGCAACACTCATGACTTGCAGGCCTTCGCCCTCGGCTTTTTTGACAGAATGGGAGCTGGAGCGAAGAGCAACAACGACGTCGCTGGCCCCACTGTCTTTGAGGTTTAGTGCGTGGGCATGACCCTGCGAACCATATCCAATAATGGCAACTTTCTTGCCTTTGATGAGATTAACATCTGCATCACGATCATAATATACGCGCATAATTCACCTTTGGTTTGACTGTTTTCTGGTTTGTTTGAAACAGGGATAATTGTTTGTTGCCATGAACTAACTGCTTAAAGGCATTTCTGGCAAGCCTAAAAGCATAAAGCACGGTCTGCTTTAGATCTGTTCGGCGCCGCGAGACACCGCCGCAATGCCGGTTCGCGCCACATTGACGAGACCAAGCGGCTTCATCAGTGAAATGAACTGGTCAATCTTTGTGGGACGTCCAGTGATTTGAAAGACGAAATGTTCGGTTGAGGCATCGGCAACCAAGGCCTTGAACGCCTCGGCAAGGCGCAAGGCTTCAAGGCGGGCATCGCCTTTGCCAAGCACCTTGACGAGAGCCAGCTCTCGTTCGATATGTGGGCCCCCCGCCGTCAAGTCATAGACTCTGTGAACAGGGATTAAACGCTCAAGCTGATGGGTTATCTGTTCGATGACGTGAGGCGTACCAATGGTGACAAGGGTAATACGGGAGATATGCTTTTGGTGCGATATTTCGGAGACCGTCAAGCTGTCAATATTATAGCCTCGCCCAGCAATCAGGCCGATCACACGGGCCAGGACACCGGGTTCATTATCGACCAGAACCGAAAGCGTGTGGCTTTCTTCTTTATCCGAGTCTTCGGTAATGAAATAGGCTGAGCCGACGGTTTGTTGAGGGGTGTTCACGAGAATAACCTTCCACTCGAATTTGACTTGCGGCCTGGTGCAAGGCCGATTAACGGAGAATACACGGGAGAATTAGACAAGCACCTTGCCTTTTTCGCTGATGGCGCTGCTGATATCTTCACTATCGGCCAGCAACATATGATTATGTGCTTCACCTGATGGGATCATGGGGAAGCAATTGGCAAGGTTTTCCACCACGCAATCGAACAGGACGGGCTTGTCGACTGAAATCATTTCTTTAATGGCATCATCAAGGTCAGCTGGTTTATCGCACCGGATACCAACGCCGCCATATGCTTCGGCCAGTTTGACAAAATCGGGGATGGCTTCGGAGTAGGAGTGCGAATAGCGCCCGCCATGCAGCAATTCCTGCCATTGACGCACCATGCCAAGATAGCTGTTGTTCAAAATGAAGATCTTGATGGGCAGGCCATATTGTACCGCAGCAGACATTTCCTGCATGGTCATTTGCACAGAGCCATCGCCACCAATGTCGATCACCAGGCTATCTGGATGCGCTACCTGCACGCCAAGCGCAGCCGGCAAACCATAGCCCATCGTACCAAGGCCGCCCGAAGTCATAAACCGGTTTGGCTCTTCAAATCTGTAATATTGAGCGGCCCACATCTGATGCTGGCCAACTTCGGTTGTGATATAAGTGTCTTTATCTTTGGTGAGCTCATAGAGGCGCTCAACTGCATATTGCGGCAAGATCTGCTCAGCGTCCGGTTTGTAGCTCAGGCATTTTTTCTCACGCCATTGATCAATCTGTTGCCACCAGGAGGCCAGCGCCTTGGTATTTTGCTTGGGCGATTTGTCTTTCCAGATGCGCAGTAAATCTTCGAGGACATGAGCCACATCCCCAATGATCGGCAAATCAACCTTGACGGTCTTGTTGATCGAGGATTTATCAATATCGACATGGATTTTAGTCGAGTTCGGTGAAAATGCATCAAGACGTCCGGTGATCCGATCATCAAAGCGCGCGCCAATATTGATCATCAAATCACAATCATGCATCGCCAGATTTGCTTCATAGGTCCCATGCATGCCAAGCATACCAAGCCATTGCCGCTCAGAAGCTGGAAAAGCACCAAGACCCATTAGTGTTGATGTGATGGGAATATCTGTCATCTTGACGAGTTCGCGCAATAACTGCGAGGCGGCAGTGCCTGAATTGATAACACCGCCTCCCGTATAAAAAACGGGCCTTTTGGCTGCTGCTATGAGTTCAACTGCTTTGCGGATATCGTTTTGATCGCCCTTGATCTGCGGGCGATAGGTCGGGTGCCCGACTTTCTTGGGACTTTGATAGGGGCCAGACGCAAACTGAATATCTTTGGGAATATCAATGACCACGGGGCCGGGGCGACCGGTATTGGCGATATAAAACGCCTCGTGAATGATCCTGGCCAGATCATCGATATGACTGACGAGATAGTTGTGTTTGGTGCAAGGGCGGGTGATGCCAACGACATCGGCCTCTTGAAAGGCATCCATGCCAATCAAGGCGGTGGGCACTTGGCCAGTGATGCAGACAAGCGGAATACTGTCGAGCATGGCATCTGTGAGGCCGGTGACAGCATTGGTTGCGCCGGGACCTGAGGTGACAAGAGCGACACCAACTTTGCCGGTGGATCTCGCATAACCTTCAGCTGCATGCAGGGCCCCTTGCTCATGGCGCACCAGAATGTGTTGAAAATTGTTCTGTTGGAAAATCTCGTCATAGATTGGCAGCACGGCACCACCTGGATATCCAAAGAGATGTTCAACACCTTGCTCCACCAACGCTTTGATGACGATTTCAGCCCCTGTCAACTCGCGTGCCATCGCGCTTCTCACCTTATTATTTTATCACCCATAGGTGATTGTGTTTCACTATCTGTTTGTTCAGGCGACGATTTAAAAAAACCGCATATTCACTGAATTTTTGAGCAATATAACCACGGGTAAAAGAACTTTTTCCCTATTGGTTACAAAGGTCATCATATCCAACCACCACAAGAATACCACTGTATTTTTCAAGCCTGTTTTCAGGGCTGGAGTGGCGGAAAATTATAGGGTCCCTGGCGTGAGGTCAAGGGGTAATTTAAATTAATGAAAATAAATCGATCTCATTTCTTTCCAATTCTTTCAAATTAAGGTGTTTCCACGTAATCATATTACTTTTTAACCAGGTGCTTTGTCGTTTGGCATATTGCCGTGTTTCTGTTTTGGCTTTTTCCACCGCGTTCTCAATTGAACAGTCCCCGGCGAGAAAATCTGCAAGAGGGCGCACGCCGAGGGCGCGCATGGAGGGAAGTGTTGAGGGGAGTTGCAGATCAACCAATCTGGATACTTCATCGATCGCTCCAGCACTGATCATTTCATCAAACCGGCGATCACATCTGGCATAGAGCTCCGGGCGTTCAATATCAATGGCCAGCTTTACGCACTCATGGGCGTTAATGAGCCCCCCCTTACTGGGTTGTTTTTGCCAATAGAGCAGCGATTTTCCTGTGCCATTGATGACCTCGAGTGCTCGTGCCAGTCTTTGACGATCGCTCGGCAACAAACGCTCAGCCATTTCGGGATCATCAAGTTGCAGCCGTCCATGTAAATCATAAGTGGGGTCAAGGGCGCGTTGGCGCCACTGGTCGCGAAATTCATCAAAGATTTCGGGAACCGGAGACAGGCCCTCGAGCAAAGATTTGAAATAAAGCCCGGTGCCACCAACGATGATGGCCCGCTTGCCTTCATTGGCAATATCGCTGAGGACCGTCTCGACTTCAAGAAGCCAATGGCCAACAGAGTAGGGGGTTTGAGCTTTGACGTGGCCATAAAGTCTGTGGGGCAGGCCCTGCATCTCATCCTCGTTAGGCCGGGCCGTTAAAATTTGCAGCTCGCGATAGATCTGCATGCTATCAGCATTGATGATCACGCCGTCCAATTCATGTGCGAGTTTAAGCGCCAGGCCAGATTTTCCACTGGCTGTTTGGCCGGCAATCAGAATTGGCTCTTGACCTTTAATTGGCATTGCTGTTTTCCCTTCTGGTGTTATAGAGGAATGAGTTTCCCGACCATAGCAAGGAGAAAGCAAGTGACTTTGATCAGACCTTTTCAGGGATTGCGACCAGCTAAAGGGCATGGAGATGAAATCCTTGCACCTCCTTATGACGTGCTTTCGAGTGCCGAAGCGCGCGAACAGGCCCGCGGCAAACCACATAGCTTCCTGCATATCTCAAAGCCCGAGATTGATCTACCCGAAGATATGTCCCCCTACGATCCGCAAGTCTATGCGATGGCAGCCAGTAATATGGCCAAGCTTGTGGATAAAAAGCTATTGCTACAAGAACAGACCCCCAGCTATTACGCTTATCGTTTGACCTGGGGAGAGGTCGTCATGACAGGACTGGTGGCCGCAGCTTCGGTTGCTGATTATAACACCAACCGTATCCGCAAACATGAATATACCCGCCCGGTCAAAGAAGATGACCGCGTGCGCCAAATCGAGGCGGTCAACGCTCAGACCGGTCCTGTGATGATGGCCTATCCAGACGCCCCGCACATAGATGCGATCATCAAGGACGCTACCTTAGGTGAGGCTGATATGGATGTGACGAGTGCCGATGGGGTGCGCCATCAGCTCTGGGTGATCAGTGCCAATGAGGTGATTGCGGCTCTTTCTGACGGATTTGAGGCTTTGCCAGCGGTCTATATCGCCGATGGTCACCATCGCTCGGCTTCGGCTTCGCGCATCAGCGCCTCGCGAGGCGGGGACGCAGATGCTATTCACCATAGCTTCTTGTCGGTTATCTTCCCTCATCATGAAATGAAAATACTGGATTACAACCGATTGGTGAAAGACCTCAATGGGTACACCGTTGAAGAGCTGATATCCTCCATTGGCAAGCGCTTCAAAGTGAGCAAGTCTGACCACCCCGTAAAGCCATCAAAAGTCGGGCAATTCGGCATGTATGTGGCCGGGCAATGGTACGAGCTGACGGTCGACCCGCAGATGATCCCGCAAGACCCTGTCAAAAGCCTTGATATCTCGCTTTTAAGTGCTCATCTGATCGAACCATTATTAGGGGTCAGCGATCCCCGCAAGGATGATCGGATTGATTTTGTGGGCGGTATCAGGGGGGTTGAAGAACTTTCGAGGCGTGTTGATCAAGGGGGCTGGGCCGTTGCGTTTTCGATTTATGCGACCAGCATGGATGCACTGATGGCGGTGGCCGAATCCGGTCAGGTCATGCCGCCCAAATCCACATGGTTCGAGCCAAAACTTGCAGACGGTGTTGTTTCCCTCGTTTTTGACTGATTTTGCGGTTGACAGAGGGTGGTCATGGCCTCATAAACGGACGCTGACCCCTGCTGTAACTGGCGGGGCGATTTTATTTGATCGAGACTAATTAAAGACCTTGGATTGGGAGGAGTGCCCGAGTGGTTAAAGGGGACGGGCTGTAAACCCGTTGGCTACGCCTACGTTGGTTCAAATCCAACCTCCTCCACCATTCCTTTGTTTTTGGTCAGGCGAGAAATGTGACGGGTTCGG
>JAJRQA010000018.1 GCA_024280475.1 Alphaproteobacteria bacterium | reverse complement strand
TGCATTTTTGAGGGAACCATAAAAAAATGTCCTACGCGCACAGCGACAAAGAGCGAGCCCCTTGTATCCCCATTTTATCAAAGTTTGGGGTGCAGGGGATCATCCCTTGCCGCCGTCCGCACAGGACATTTATAAACTAAAGGCCAGACCTAAACGTCAGCAGCGACTTTCATGGAGACGATCTCATCTGGATCGCGCACTGGTTCGCCCTGTTTGATCTTGTCGATATTGTCCATGCCGTCAATCACCTGTCCCCAGACCGTATACTGGTTATCGAGGAACGGTGTATCGCCAAAGCAGATGAAGAACTGGCTGTTGGCGCTATCAGGGCTTTGTGCCCGAGCCATGGAAGCGGTTCCACGCACATGCGGTTCGGCATTGAACTCGGCCTTCAGGTCAGGGCGATCAGATCCCCCCGTGCCGGTACCTTGCGGACAGCCGGTCTGCGCCATGAAGTCAGGGATAACGCGATGGAACTTGATGCCATCATAAAAACCTTCACGCACCAGTTCCTTGATATGGATGACATGGCCGGGAGCCAGGTCAGGACGCATCTCAATGACCACCTTACCGTGGGTGGTTTCCATCACCAGCGTGTTTTCAGGGTCTTTAATGTCGCTCATAATATTCTTTCCTAGTTTTTATTGGCCTAGTTTTATTGGCCTAGCTTTTGGCGTCAGCTGCAATTTGCATCTTGACGATGATATCGGGGTCGGCGACTTTGCCATTTTGTGACTTGTCACCCAATTTGATACCGGTCACGAAATTCATGCCCTGCACAACTTCGCCCCAGACAGTATATTTGTTGTCGAGATGCGGAGAGCGGCCCAGCATGATGTAAAATTGTGAATTGGCACTATCGGGAGAGGCTGATCTTGCCGCTCCTATTGTACCTTTTACGAATGGCGTGCTGGTAAACTCGGCTTTCAAGTCAGGATATTTTGATCCCCCCGTGCCATCGCCGCGCGGATCGCCGCTCTGTACCATGAAGCCCGCGATGACGCGGTGAAATTTAAGGCCGTTATAAAAGCCTGCACGGGTCAGTTTTTTGATTCGCTCAACATGATTTGGCGCCAGATCAGGGCGCAGCTTAATAACCACACGGCCCGATTTGAGATCCAGATAAAGCGCATTTTGCTTGTCCAGATTTGCCATCTCAGCGCTTGGCTTGACTGGCGCATTTAGCTCAGCCGCCGTTGGCGGGGCAACAATGTCATCATTTTTGTTATTGCCGCCACCACCACAAGATATGAGGCCCACCGACAAAAATATCGTCAATAAAAAATTCCGCATTGAGTTTTCCTTCGCTCAAACTTATCTGGCCAATTTTTTAGCCGTCTATTCGGGCCATGGTGTGACATAAGCCACAGTCCTATGGCAAGAGCAAACATATTTATGTTTGTCAAAAAGGTCCAGATCACAGGCTTGTAAATCATTTCAGGACTTAAACCCCCACAAACGACTGGCGGTAAAAGAAACCAGCGGAATCACCGCTGCTGCCAGCACAACACTAAAGGTTTCGGGAAATAGTCCCTTTTTCACCAAACCCAGCAACACCAGATTATTGATCGCAAAGGCAATAATCGAGATGACAAAATATCTCACCAATGATCGAGGGAAATTTGCCTTGCGTTCAAATGTCCAGATAAAATGCCCGCTAAATGCGAAGAAAAACGCCACCAGATAGGCAATCAGGTTGGCGACAAAAATAGCCACCGAAAACTGCGAAATCAACAAAATGGCGACGCTCATATGGATCAGGGTGGCAAAAATACCAACCATAAAAAAACGCGCGAAAACCATGACTTCCTGAATTGCCACATAAGTCGGTTTCATTATTGTTCCCTGACCTCTATAATTCTCAAACACAACTGGCTTGAGCACAGGTTGCAAGTCAATAATGGCGGCTGACGGCACAAACGTAAATGGAAATCATTGAATGCACGCAAATTCCAATGAGGCAGCGAACACGCCGCATCTGCATACTGAAGACGAGGCCAATGCGCCTTTTTACACGATGATCACCTGGATGCTGGTGCTTGGTTTTATGGTCATCATGACGCTGCATCCCTTTTTCTCCACGCTCAATCTCGATCGCCATGGCGATATGGTAGAAAATTACGCTTGGGGCATGAACTGGCAGTGGGGATATTTCAAACACCCGCCCTTTTTTGCAGCCGTAACGGCGGCATGGTTTGAGATTTTTCCACGCTCCAATTTCTGGCATTTCGCCTTATCGGCAATCAGTGCCGGCGCTGCCTTGCTGGTCATTTGGAGGATTGCCCTGCATTATCTTTCCCGCCAGGGAGCCTTTTTGGCGGTTGCGATTGGTATTTGCCTGCCACCCTTATTTTTTCTGGCCATAAAATATAACGCAAATTCTGCAATGACGCCGCTATGGGCGGCCATATTCCTGTTTTACCTGCGAACAATCGATAAACCCAACTTATTGAACGGCACCCTGCTCGGCCTGTTTTCAGGCCTGGCCATGCTCACTAAATATTATTCTGTGGTATTGATCTTGTCCCTTGTTTTACACGCCCTCATGGAAAAACAGCTTCGCCCCTTGCTGATCAGTCCCGCCTTCGGGGTGGCGATCGTGGCTTTTTTCGCGGTCACCCTACCGCATTTTATCTGGCTGCTCGACAATCAGTTTCTATCGATCAATTACGCCGCAAGCCAGGGGCAATCCGACCTCAGCAGAATGATCACAAAAGCCCTGGAATTCCCGCTGGCGCTGGTACTATATTGCCTGCCGGGATATTTGCTCTTATTGGCCATGTGGCGGCGCGGCGACCATGTCATGACGAACATGCTAGCGCCCTTCAAGACCTTGAGAACAAGCTTGAAGGGGCGCGCCCTGCTCACAGCGATCACCGTTTCCCTGATCCTCACATATGTGCTGGCCTTTTTATCGAAAGCCGACCTCACAGCCGTCTGGGCGCTGCCGCTTTATTTTACCATCCCCATCATAATGGCAGCGCAAGTCCCGCAAAACATCCTGCGCGTCCGCTGGAAATCAGCAGCGTTTTTGTGCCTTGCGTTCTTGTCAGTGACGATACTGGTTTCGCCTGCGATTTACGCGCTCAACCTGTCACGCCCGACCAGTTACAATCTGTTACCGGTCCGCTCTATCGCTCTTGAAGCAGAAAAAGTATGGCGCGCAAAGAGCCGATCAAAAGGTGAGTTTTACGTTGCCGGGACACAAGTTATCGCCAACGGAATGTCATTTTACGCCAAAAGTCGGGTCATGGCGATCCAGGTCATGTCCCTACGCGCCACACCTTGGGCAAGCAGGCAAGAGATCAATAAAAAAGGATTGCTTGTTCTTTGCCTGGATCATGACCAGGCCTGTATCAACAAAGCCCAAACATTTGTGCAAAAGATTGATTTCGAGCAGATGTTGATTGTTCCAGCCTTTAAAGATGCCGATGGTCCAAAGAGCTACAAGCTGCTGCTATACGGGCAATTACCCGTGCAATAAGGCGGCTAGCCTATTTATCGACGGCTTCACCAACCACTTCACGAATGAGATAAACCGGACGTTTTTTCACCTCGAGAAAAATTCGCCCAATATACTCACCGATCACCCCTAGCGAGATGATCTGAATGCCGCTCATAAACAGGATCACGGAAATCATTGAGGCATAACCTGGGACATCAACGCCGAAAAACAGGGTTTTCACGATGATAAAGGCCCCAAACAGGAACGAAGAAACGGCCAGTAAAAAGCCGGCATAGGTCCAGATCCGCAAGGGAGCTGTTGAATAGCCAAACATACCATCGAGGGCAAAATTCCACAGTTTCCAATAATTCCAGCTGGTTGTTCCCGCCGCTCTTTGCGGACGAACATAGGGAATATTGCAGGACTTGAAACCGACCCAGGCAAAGATGCCTTTCATAAAACGATTACGCTCGGGCAATTGTTTTATGGCCTCGATAACCCGCCGGTCCATCAAACGAAAATCGCCAACATTTTCAGGCAAAGGTGTGTGAGACAGCCGATTGAATAGTTTGTAGAACCCTTTTGAACTTTTGCGCTTCACCACTGTATCACTGGAGCGATCAATGCGCTCGCCATTGACCACATCATAGCCTTCTCGCCATTTGGCAATGAAATCAGGGATCAATTCAGGAGGGTCCTGCAAATCAACATCCATGGGAATGACCACATCTCCATTGGCAAAGTCAAGGCCGGCAGTAAGAGCCGCCTCTTTGCCAAAATTGCGTGACAAATCAACGATTTTGATGGTCTTGTCATCTATGGCGTGGCGCTTGAGGACTTCAAATGTATCGTCCTTGCTGCCATCATTGATGAACAAAATCTCATAGCTTTGATCAATCCTTGGGAGAATGTCATGCATCCGCGACAAAAACGGCTCGATGCTCTCTTGCTC
>JAJRQA010000017.1 GCA_024280475.1 Alphaproteobacteria bacterium | reverse complement strand
TGGCACGCCCGCCTCATGTTCTTTCAACATCGCTACAATCTGGCTGTCCGATAACTTGGCTTTACGCATCCGTCGTCTCCTTCAATGGCGGGACGGACTCTACTATAAATTGGAGGAGTTTTCGGGTCTCAGGTCACGACATTATTTGCACAACCCTACGATATCAGCGGCTGCGGATTTTACTTCGAGAATGCCGATGACTATGCAGCCAAAGCCGCGAAGGCGATCAACGATTACGGACAACCCATTGAGGAATTTGAAATCCAGTTCATTGATGGCGATGCCATTGATTGTGCTCTGGCAGAAGCCTGGTCCGTTCATCAGGGTGACATTGCTGCTTTTTACGATGCTGTTGATGAATGGGACGACTATCAGAAACAGATTTTCATTATCGCTGTCGGTGAGTGTGGCTACACGTTCGATTCCGGTTCTGTTCATCCTGATGACTTTGACGTGGACATCTATGAGATGGACAGCATGAGCGATCTTGCCGAGCATTTTGTCGATGAAGGTCTTTATGGTCCTATCCCTGAGAGCCTTGCCTATTACATCGACTATGAAGCGATTGCTCGTGATCTATCTGTTGAATATTCCGAGACCAGCATCGCGGGAAAGCGTCTAATCTATGCCTGCCGTTAGGTAGGCGCTTTTTCCATCATTTCTTCCAGTTTTTATTGGGTAAAATGCTGTCGGTATTTATCGTTTATTTTCAATAAGTTTTATTAAAATGCTAAATGTAAATCCAAGCATAATAGCGCAATATATTGTATAATAAAAGAATACAAAGGCAAGTGTTTTTGTAATTAAAAATATATAGAAAGGAGACTATATGAACAACCTTAGAATAAACGGCGACACGGTTCTCGCCGTTGCGGAGATCAAAGAAATTCGATCTCTCACAGATGAGGACCGCAAGCGGATGAAAAAGGACTTGCCGCATGTTGATGCGAACAAGTTTAATACACGGATTGAGACAGAGTCCCGTGTTCGTTATGCGCAGGAGACAATCGAGCAAATGGGCCTTGGCCTTGTTGAGTTTGTCCCCGGACGGTTTGTTCCCGCATCCAACATCGAAAGCGCAACGGAGATCAGCAAGGATGAAACAGCCAAGCTGGCCAAAGATGATCGCTATACGCTAAAGCACAAATTTGCTTCGCGTGTTGAGCTTAAGAGCGGGAAGATCAAGCTATCTACCCTGACGGCTGATCGGTTGATGAATAATCGCAATTTGGCGCTTTCTCTCCGAGGACGTGCTCCAGGTGGAGCGATGTAGATGCTTGCAAACATTCTTGGTCTGAAGAGTCCGTTCTTGCCCGAACGGGCTCTTTTTTATCCGCATTCCACGATAACCAGACTTAAGAATTCCGTTTGAAAAACGGCCAATATTCCAGAAAACACCCCAAAAGCAGCAGAAAAGCAAGCTTTTTAGACCGCATTTTAGCAATTCTTAACGAGACATTAACTGCCTTCATGTCACCCTAAAAGTAGGTGGGGTAGCAAGATATGTTTTTGTCTGACAAAAACCTCTTGCCAGGCGCTCAAACGCCGCCCTGGACCCGGCTAAAGCCAGAGTTGAAGTATAAGACTTAGCTTTAGACTGGAATTACGACAGACCCGCCCAGACATTTAACCAAGATGTTTAGCAAGCATGATTCCAATTTTAAAGGGATTATGCTGATGATAAAAAATATTTCGACTAAAAGCTCGCGTTTAACGGAACGGCTTTTCCTTCGTGTGAGCTTAGAAGATCGCATTGAGATTGCACTTGCCGCTGAGCGAGCAGGGCTCACTGTAAGTAGCTATCTGCGCCATGTTGCCTTGGAACGCAACGTGACAATCCAAATCACTCAGCAGATTGATCCGGCCATAAGAGCTGAGTTGAACAGGATTGGCGTCAATCTCAATCAGATGACTCTCGCTGCAAATCGGGGCCGCTTTGTGCCGCCAGAAGTTGTCGAAGTCATATGTGCGCAGATTGAGGATATTCTGCGCCAAGATCTGGACCAATGAGAATGCGGGGGCTCATATGGTTCCACGCATAGCAAAATCTGGCCGGTCCTTCAAAAGCGCCGCCCTGTACTACCTCCACGACAAAAAAGCTAACACATGTGAACGCGTCACTCAGACATTCACACTAAATCTGCCCACAAATGATGCTGATCTGGCATGGCGTATCATGGCCCAAACAGCGATAGATCAGAAGCATTTGAAACGCGCTGCCGGAATTAAAGCGACAGGACGCAAACTCACCAAGCCCGTCTATTGCTACTCCCTCTCTTGGCATCCCGATGAATCCCCGGATCATGACCACATGATCAAGGCCGCCAAACAGTCCTTAGAAGCGATTGGCATGGCAGAGTGCCAAGCCTTATTGATCGTCCATAATGACGAGCCCCACCCGCATATTCACATTCTGGTCAACCGCGTCGATCCTATGACCGGCAAGGCCTATTCAACATCTCAGGATCGCTTGAAGCTCTCACGATGGGCAGAAAAATACGAGCAAGAGATTGGGCGTATCTACTGCAAAGAGCGCGTTGCCAATAATCAGAAACGGCGAAAGGGGCATTTCACTAAAGACCGTAAGAGCCTTTCAAAAGCAAAACACCATCGATGGCAATTTGGGGAACACGCCGTAAATGACGATCAGCAATCGCCTGACATTTCTCTCAAACGGGAATTCTCCGCACTTCCCAACCAAATTAAAGACTTTATGCGCCCCCACTGGCGGGAACTGTTCAACCGACAGTCTGAAGAGCGCCACGCTCTTAAATGCCAGCTATCGACTCTAAGAGGACGATTCCGCCATGCCCTTGCGGCGCGGCGCGGAAAACGAAAATCCAGTTTTCTGTCCGCACTATTCACCGCCCTTAGCAGCCCAAGAGGACTACAACGACATCTGCTCAAACGGCAATTTGAAGAGAGGGCAGCCCTTGATAGTCAGTCCGAGCAATTATTGACCGAGGCCGCCAGACACATCTCCAAACAGCATCGCGACCGTTTCAACACATTGGCAGAGCCTCAAGAAGTATCCGAGCAAGATTCTGAAGACATCCGGTCCTTCCTCAATAGCGCCTTCAATGATCGGAGCTTGGAGAACATATCTATTAATCCGCTGGAACCTAACCATAAGGCCAAACGGTTGAAGGATAGCCACAATCCAAAACCAAAGCAGCGCAAGCGGGAGCGTTCGTCAGGTCGTGATAGACCGGTGAAATAGAGCTAGCTTGTGGGATGGTGTTGAAAGGGCTTGTGCTTTTCCCTTTTGATTGCTGATCAGCGCGCCACCGATACGGGCCTTTATCTGCCTTCACTTAAGATCATGTTGATCTTTATCCGCAACGGCTCGCGCACGCCGTCCTCCTCTTCGTTGCGGTCCTTGCAGGATGCAAAAATCGATCTTCATGCCTTTGGTCGTGGGCATAAGGCCGCGAAGGTTCACGGCTTAAAAAACAAACCAAACAAGGAAACAAACTCATGTCTAATAGCAAACAACCAACACTCCGCGCTTACGCAATCCTCGGCACAAACGACAAATCAGTCTGGCGCGAAATCGGCGCTCTCTGGCCCCACAAAGACGGCAAAGGGTTCAACCTGAAGCTCGATCTAGTCCCGACTGGCGGACAGGAAATTGTCCTTCGCGAGGACACGCCTAAAGAGGACTAAACATCAGGCCCGGCGTAAGCCGGGCCGCCTGTGTGTGGCGAGACATAGATTTTCCAAAAGGTCGCCGAGCAACTTGAAAAGGTAATTTTGGCGATCGCCACCCTAACTGTCGACAAAAACCAGAAGCCATGACCACTTTGCCAACATAGCTAAATCAAAATCTCCGAGGCCATCTAGTATTTTCAATGAACTTCTAAGATATCGATATATTTTAATCGTCTTTTCACAGCATATGTCGATATAATATACTGAAAAACTAAGTATAAAATTATATATATTAATAAAATTCTTTACACAAACTAAAATAGTATGTACCAATACACTTTGTATGATTTTTATTGGAGTAGATGATTTTGAATTTTCAGTTTTTTATTGTTGCAGTATTTGCTTGTTTCCTTTTGACAGGTTGTGCTCAAAACGCATCTTGGCATTCTGATGAAGTAGCAAGGGCAGAAAAGAAAAGCTTTACCGTGGGGAATGTGCAGAGACACCTAAAAAAGGGAATGTCCGGTGGACAGGTAGCTGAAACCCTTGGCTCTCCGAACGTGGTCTCAACAGATGAAAATGGAAACGAAGTTTGGATATACGACAAGTTTTCTACGGAAAGCGTTGTATCGGCGAGTAACGGCCTTACCTTTACTTTAAGTAACGTTGCCGGAAAAGCCGCTCGCACCTCTCAATCAACAATAACAGTTATAATAAAGTTTGATGTCGCTAAAAAAGTACGTGACATTGCTTATCATAAATCCAGTTTTTAATTAAGAAGTTTGATAATCATGAGACAAATATTTTCAATTATCTTAGTATTACTTACATCATGTGTTTTAGCTGGCTGTGCTCAAACCATACCGAAAGAAGCATTGCAATTAAGAAAAGAAAGTTTCGAACTGCGGCAACTGCAAACCCGCTCCTTTGAAACTTCAAATGAGAAAGAACTGTTAATATCAGGCGCTTCGGTTTTGCAAGATTTGGGCTACAGCATAGATGAATCCGAGACAGGATTGGGAGTTATCGTAGGTTCTAAGGATCGAGATGCAACCGAAGCTGGCCAAATAGCGGCAGCAATATTCATTGCTGCATTAGGTGGGGGATCAGTCCCTATTGATAGTCATCAGAAGATCCGCGTCTCGGTGATAACGCATCCAGCGGGAAAAAAAACAACAAAACTTCGTGTGACATTTCAACGAATAGTTTGGAATACCCGAGGTCAGGTTTCAAAAACACAAAGTATTGAAGATCCGAAAATCTATCAGGAATTCTTTCACAAGCTGTCAAAGGCCGTCTTCCTTGATGCGCATGAAATTTAGAGAGGAACGTTTTAATGAAAAAATATGTAATGTGGCCGTTGGTACTTGTCTGCATCGTCTTGGCAGGGTGTCAGACTACATCTATGAACCAGGTCATGGAAACATCTGAGTCCCAAGTCGCTATTCGACAAATTCAGACACGGGCGTTTGATACGACTGATCGTACCAAAACACTGCGTACCGTCATATCAACGTTGCAAGATTTAGGTTTCGTTATTGATAAAGCCGATAATGAGTTAGGAACAGTGAGTGGCACAAAACTGAATGGGTATTCTCTTCGCATGACTGCAACTGTTCGCCCACGAGGTAAAAAACAGACTCTCGTTCGTGCCAACGCTACATACAATGTAACGCCAGTGGAAGACCCGCAGCCATATCAACAGTTTTTTGCAGCTTTACAAAAAGCTATGTTTTTAAAAGCGCACGAGGTCGATTAGCGTTATTTTCTTGAAGCGCGTTCTTGCCTCGTACAGAAAGCACAGATTTCCTTCTCCAATCACTAATTACGATGTTCGTAACAGAAATTAGTGATGAGGAGGTCGAAGAAAAAATTTCTTTTCCGGAACAAGTTTAATTGCGCCTTCCCATCTCCATTCTAAAACGGCGGCAGAGCCTTCTCTTCCGCCTTGGGTTTTGAAGTTACAGCTGGTGCCGGACGGCTTGGCGCAACAAGCGGGCGCTTAAAGCCGCGATCAATGCGGGCCAGGCATTCGGTGGCGTGTTCTTCGTACCAGAAGGCTTTGGGCGTTCCGACTTTATGATCCCAGGTGATGTCGATGGTCTTGGGACCATAATCCATGACAATGACCCAACTCATGGGATCGCCTGTGGTTTCTGGTCTGCTGATAATCCTGAATCCCTTGACGTGCTGTCTGTCAAAGCGCTTGGCGTTTTTCTTCCACTCTTCACTGTCCAGAAGCTTATCCATGAGGCCCTTTTGTCGGTAACGCGGCCATTTGACAGGTTTGGACAGCAGGATGCCGTCATGGGTGAATTCCAAAAAGACTACGCGAATGTGCCATTTGATAAAGCTCTGACGCCAACTTGGTCTGATCATGATATGGATGACATCCCTGTACTGATCATAGCGGCCCCATTCTTCCTCGAAAGATTCAAAACCGTCATCCAATCCCTGATCGTCACAGACAAGCTCCGTATTTATCTGCGGCTTCGGCATCTGGACGCGGACACGCGGCGTCTTTTTCCTTTTCTTTTGTGCTTCCGATATACGGGACAGGACTTTTACCAAAGTCTGTTTTAGAGGGGCCAGATTTGGCAGTGTCAGTGCTGGCAAATCCAGCTTTGGCAAATGCCATTTCGGCAAACCCAACTTTAGAGCCCGTGCCGTTATCGCTTTGGCGAGAGTTTTGAGCACTGACCGAATGCTTGGAATATCCTCTTGCCGTGTTTCGAATACTAGTGGCGAGGTTTTGTGAGGTAGAGGAGCAGCCTTCGCTGTGTTCGGTCGCGACGAACGTTTGGCACTTAAGGGGAAAGATGTAACTTTCTCTGGCTTGGTTTTCTTGGGTTCAGAGACTTTTCTTGTCACGATGATCATGATCATAAATCCTTTCTTTGTCGCCACCTCGACATCGGAAAGACCAATGGCGTTTTCACAGGCGGCACCTTCGGCTTCGTAGTGCCAGTTCCGGCATGTTTACTGAAATACGGGTGCTGGTCGTAATTGACGCGCTCAAGAGCTATGGCGTAGCGCCCGCCGCGTATGATGATCTGGCGTTCTGTCTCACGCGCGAAGAAACGGGAGACTTCTTCGGCGCTCAGCAGATCATGGGTTTCCGTTGCCCAGCTTTCGCCGGATGCGCCGTCTGCCTTTTGCTTGATGGTGAGAGAGGAAGCGCGCAGCACCTGAAAGCTGGTCTTGCCCAAACGTTTGGAAATCCATTCCGTCGTGGTTTGTTCGTTATTCCCGAAACATTGGATGACACCGGAATTGCCCAGAAAGGTCTCCCAGCGATCCTTGTACAAGGCTTTAAGCTGACTCAAATCCTGAATGATCGGCCAGAGCTTGACGCCAAAGCCTGCGATCTGCCCAGCAGCATCTTCGATCTGGCTCATATGCCCAAGGATCGGGAACTCATCAAGGATGAGAAGCACAGGCGGCTTGCCTTTCCTGTGCGGCACGCGCTCAAGCGCTTCTAATGCCAAATTCACAAAAAGGCGTAGCCATCTTTTATTGGCTGAGAGCCTACCCGCTGGCAGGCAGAGATAAATGCTCGTGTCCTTCTTCTGGAGATCGGCAAGGCTGAAATCATTACCGCGCAATATTTTGCGCATCTGGGTGGAGCGGATAAACTTCAAATGCTTCCGCGCGGCGGACAAGACAGAGTTTCTCTCGCCTTCGGCTTTGTCAAAGAACTCAGTCGCCGCGCTGTGCACTGCGCCATCGGCATCCTCATTGGCGTACATCTCAAGCTCAAGCCCATCGAGTCCGCTTTGCCCACCACACTCACAGCCTTCAAAGAGAAGCTGATACACGCTGACCAAATCACGTCTGCCAGCATAAGGGCTGGCCGTGACCACATGAATGATAATGCCCTCAATGAAGCTCTTGGCTGAATCGTCCCAATGGCTATCGCCGCCGGAGGGAATGACCAAAGCATCGGCAATGAGTGCCGCATCGTCGATCAATGTCGGGTTGTTTCTGGTCAAAATCGACAAGGGATTGAATGAGGCCTGAAAGGCCTTGCAGTGGCTTTCCGTGCGGCCAAAGGGATCAAGCACATGGACAGATTGTCCAAGCGCTTTGCGCCGTACCGCCGTTATATTTGCATTTTCGCCCTTGGGATCAATAACGAGCACCGAGCCGCTGTAATGCAGCAGATTCGGAATGATGCAGCTTCGCCCTTTCCCTGCCCTGCTGCCCGCTATGGTCAGCATATGGCGGTCATCGGATAGGCCAATAAGCTGAGAACCAATCTTGCCAAGGAATATCTTGTCCGGCGAATAGTGACCGGCTTTGGCGCTAAGGATTTCATTTTCCGCATACCATCGCGCCTTGGGCGCGTGCATATCCAGATCATCCTGAGACGGCAGGCCGCGCGGCAGATCGTTCAGAATGTTGTTCATTTCCTGCCCCCGTTCTTTCCGTTTGGCCGTCTCAACAAATCCAGATCAAAGGGATCGCTAGGATCGTATGTGCCGCCGGGCTTCCAATCCCTCATGAAGCGCTCAAGGTCAGTTTGTGGAAATGCAGGACGTGAGGCTGCGAGTTTGTTTTGAGGCTTTGGCTTCTGTTCAGCCTCGGACTTCACCGCCGTACTGTTAGCCTTCTTGGGTTTGGCCGGCTTTTTAACTGGGGCTTCAGGCACGCATTCCCGCCAGCCTTTTAGAAATGCGCGGTCCTTCGGGCTTGCCTCCTTGGCAATCAGAGAATCGATGGCGGCAGCCAGATTCGCATCCTTTTGCGCCTTGCCAATGAGAAGCGCCCCAATGATAATCTTGCGCCGGGTATCATCTTTCCGAGCCTTGGTCCGCGCACGCGCATCCAGCGCCTGTATCTGCGCGGAAAGCTGATCGCGTCTCTTGGCGAGCCGATCTCGCTTTGATGGCTGCTGGCTCATGGCGTAACAATCTGTTAAGACATATCTCGAAGGCCAACGCCCGCACAAATAGCCCTAAGATATCTCAACCAGATTCGGGTTAATGAATTCGTAACGCTGCTCTGAAATACTAACGCCCAAATGATGTAATAGCGCGGTTATACATTGCTTCGCAAAGTCCCGCGCAGTTCATGAGGGGAAGTATCCCCTCGCCACAGGGCTTACCTCTCCCTTCGTGCTTCGCACTGCGGACGGGCTTTGCCCGAACCCACCAAGGGAACGCCCTTGGATGCGATTCGTTTTTGCGGTGGTGCGGTTATTCGATGGGGCATTGTCATGGCGGTTTATCGCTGTGAATTTAAGATCATCTCACGAGGGAGCGGGCACAAAGTGTGTGCCGCTGCGGCCTATCGGGCCGGTGAGAAGATCTATGATGACCGTTATGGTGAAACCCATGACTATACGCGCCGCACCGGCATCGAAGACTCTTTCATCCTCACACCCGACAATACGCCAGACTGGATGAAAGACCGCGCCGAGCTTTGGAATGGCGTGGAAGCCGCCGAAAAGCGCAGAGACTCCCAGCTATCCCGCGAAGTCCTTCTTTCCCTACCACATGAACTAAACCGCCAGCAGCGCCTCAATTTGGTACGCGAATTTGTCGAAGACAATTTCATCTCCAAAGGCATGATCGCTGATGTGTCTATACACCAGGCATCCAATGCGGGAGATGAGCGCAATCTCCACGCCCATATTCTTCTCACCATGCGAGAACTGACAGGGGAGGGTTTCGGCAAAAAAGAACGCGACTGGAACGACAAAGCCTATCTATCCGGCATCCGCGAAGAATGGGCCAACCACCAAAACCGCACTTTCGAACGCCTTGGCATCGAAGTCACCGTTGATCATCGCTCATTGGAAGATCAAGGCATCGACAGAGAACCAGAACCCAAACTTGGCGACCATGCCACCGAGGCCATGCGCGACGGCGAACCCGAAAGAGCAGACCGCGTCATCCAGAATTACGAAGAAGTCAAAGCCCGTAATGAGCAGCGCGAGCATCTCAAACAACAAGCCGAAATTATCAACCTAGCCCTGGAACGCGCCAAGAAAGCCCAAAGCGACCGCCATGCCGAACAGATCATGTCTCTGGCAGAACGCCAAGCCAAGCAATTCAAAAATCTTCAGGATGGCACTGTCTTTGAAGTCAAACGCTTCAAAGCCCAAGGCCATCGTTCGTTAAGAAAATCCGTCCACGACGCCAAAGCCCGCACCCTTGCCTACCGCAAAGAATTACAGCCCAGTTTCACCCAGCGTATCGGCGAATTCCTCCGCATGAAGGGCAAAGAGGCTCAGCATCACCGTAACCTCAAACTTCGCCATTTCAAACATACCGAACAGAAAAAACTCAACACCCTCCGCGCCGAACTGCGCAAGGGTCTACGCACCCGAAAACAGACCTACAAATCCAAATCCCGCTCTCTCATTCAGTCCCAGGGCAAAGAACGCGAGGGACAGGCCACCGACATCCTGAAAATTCACCGCAAACAGATTGAATTCGCAAAACAGCTTGAAAAGGGCAGAGAAGCCACCAAGCTCAAAAAACAGCCGGAGCGTACGCCTGATCCCAAGCTAAAAACCAAGCCCCAGCAAAAAGATCGCCCTCAAACAAAAGAGCAGCAACAACTCCGTAAGGAGAAGCCCTCTCAGGACAAGAAACTGTCCAAAAACGCCAAACTCGAAAAAGCCATCCGCCGCCAGAAGGCCCGCAAGAAACGAGAGAGAGAAGCCCGTGAGCGTGGTGATAGCGGGCGCGAGCGGAAGCGGTGATTTAAGATATTTCTATTTGTGGAATCGGGCAGTGCCGTGATCTGTGATGTAATCTTCTTCTTCAGCCTCTTCATCAAGCTCTTCTATATCAGGTCAGGTGAGAACAGTTATTGCTTTGCCATAGGAACTAAGACCAACCACTTCTTCATAGTCATTGAACTTGCCACGAAACGGCTTGCTGCCGGGTAAGTCCATCAGATCAAATTTGGAATCGCTCCGTTTTCGGCTGGTGATAATGGCGATCGGAGAATGTCCTGTGCGCTGAAGGGCATGCAAGCTTGGTGCTTTTCATAAAACAAAATCCATGAGAGCGAATTAAAACTTGTAGCGTGTAACGCAACACGATATGCTTATAACGAATCGATGCCGCGCCATCGGCGCAAAAGGATCATAAGTTATGAGCGCAAAAACAAAATCGGCAGGCCATCCCGGCTCCTATGTGAAGAATCACGTTATACCCCTAGGCTTGTCAGTGACGGATGCAGCCAAGCAACTGGGTGTCGGGCGTCCGGCGCTATCGAATTTCCTGAACGGCAATGCCTCGTTGTCGCCGGAGATGGCCACGCGCCTTGAAAAGGCATTCGGCGCTGATCGCGACCAACTTCTCGATATGCAGGCTGCCTTCAGTGGAAATAAGCAAGCAGCCAAGGAACCGCCCGCAGTAGTTAAAGGCTATGTACCGCCGGTCCTTAATATTAAGGCAAAGCAGATTGATGGATGGGCCGCTGACAATATTGCCGCCCGCAATGAGCTCCCCGCGCTGATTCGCCGCCTTGTGAACTCTACATCTGCCGATCTTCACGTCGTCGATTTTCCGGCCTTCGACAATGCCGAACGACCAGGGTGGGATGGCACCGTCGATGCGGCCTCACCGACACCTTGGATACCAACGGGAAAGTCGGGTTGGGAGTTTGGCTGCAACAAAGACCCGCAGAGAAAGGCCAGCAGAGACTATACAGCTCGCACCAAATCGGTCTCGAAGGAAGAGCGCGCGGACACGACGTTTGTATTCGTGACCCCACGGAACTGGATCGGCAAAAAGGATTGGGTCGAAAAAAAGAAGAAGGACGGCCAGTGGAAAGACGTCCGCGCCTATGATGCAAGCGATCTGGAACAGTGGTTGGAGGTGTCTGCTCCCACCCAGATTTGGCTATCGGAGCGGATCAATATACCTGTATCCGGCTATCGATCGCTGTCACACTGCTGGGATGAATGGATTTCTGCGAGCGAACCAGAACTGACGGCGGGGTTGTTCGCACCCGCTATTAGAAGCTTCAAGAACACCTTTTCGAACTGGCTGAATTCAGAGCCCAACCAACCATTTGTGATTGCTGCGGACTCGCGGGCCGAAGCTCTGGCATTCCTATCGCGCATGATGGTCAATCCAGAATTGCAAGGGGGATGTGACGGCGATCAGTTCATTGTCTTTGACGCGCCAGAGGCCCTTGCGAAACTGGCATCAGCATCGGACGGCGCTTTTGTCGTAGTCGCCTCATCCGTCGAAGTTGAACGCGCACTTGCAGAGTTTTACCGCCGCTTTCACTGCATCGTTGTACGCCCTAGGAACTTGGTAGATAGCGAACCTGACATCATCCTTGATCTTCTAACATCAGACGATTTTGCGTCGGCCTTGAAGGATATGAGCGTTGATGAAGATGCTGCGCGCCGTCTGGCTCTTGAGTCTGGACGATCGCCGACAATCCTACGCCGACGCCTGTCAAAGATCGACGCGATCAGGGTGCCGCATTGGGTGGAGGATCAGTCAATCGCGAGGGATTTGATACCTGCCGCACTGATCGGCGCATGGAATGCGGATACCGAAGCCGACCGTGAAATTCTCTCCCTCCTGGCCCACGATGACTATGACGCCGTCGAGGCGCGCATCGCAGAGATCAGAAGGACAGAGGACAGCCCGCTTTGGTCAATTGGAAAATATCGCGGCGTAGCATCAAAAATTGATGCGCTTTTTGCGATCAGCACTGCCATCACTAAGATGAACCTCGAAGACTTTTTCCTTGCAGCTGAATACGTGCTCTCAGAAGCAGACCCAGCCCTAGAGCTGCCAGAAGACAAGCGCCCGTTCGCCGGTCTGTACGGCAAGGTTCGAGACCATTCGTCCGTTCTGCGCAACGGGATGTGTGAAACCCTTGTGTTGTTGGCAGTCCACGGCAACGCCCTGTTCTTAGAACGACTGGGCATAGACGTTGCGGTCCGGGTCGCAACCTTGATCCATAAGCTGCTGACGCCACTTAGCGCCGAAGGTCTGCATTCGAACAATCACGATTTGCCAAACTATGCCGAGGCCGCTCCTGAGCAGTTTCTGGACCTTATTGAAGAAGATTTAGGCGGCGATGATCCGGTTGTGTTTCAGTTGCTCAAGCCAGTGGACAGTTCCTTGTTTGGCGGCGGATGCCCGCGCACGGGGCTGCTTTGGGGTTTGGAGTGCTTAGCGTGGAAGTCGCAGCACCTTTTGCGTGTTGCGAAGATTCTCGCCAAGCTATCGACGCGGAAGATCGACGACAACTGGGCGAACAAGCCCGAAGAAACCCTTAAGTCGATATTCAGGTCGTGGATGCCGCAAACTTCAGCTGCGGCAAGGGACTGTATCAAGGTTCTCGAATATTTGGCGGAGTACGAGCCCGATGTAGCTTGGGATTTATGCACGGAACAGTTCGAAACGGGTGCACGTATCGGTCACTACAATTACAGACCACGCTGGCGCAGTGACGCATCCGGCGCGGGGCAACCGGTGACGCACGATGAGAGCGGCAAGCTCGTGCGCAAGGCGGTAGAAATTTGCTTGGACTGGCCAGTCCAGGATGAGCGTACCCTCGGCGACCTTGTCGAACGCCTGGAGGTCCTGCATGAGGATTACCAAGCCAGTGTCTGGGATCTGATCGATCACTGGATCAAAACCAAACCTGATGACGAATCAAAAGCCGCGTTACGCGAGCGTATTCGCCGCTACGCCTTCACGCGCCGAAGCCGCCAGAGAAATATTTCCAAGTCCAATGCAGAACGGGCCCGCCAAATTAGAGAATTATTGACCACGAAAGACCCTGTTGTGCGACATCATTGGTTGTTTGCCTCGCAATGGGTGGAGGAGTCTTATGACGAGATCGATGACGGTGATTCCGATTATCAATCACGCGAAAAGCGTGTGCAGACTGAACGTGCCGAAGCCATTAGGGAAATATGGGAGGCTCGTGACTTTGATGGTATTCGGAATCTGATCAGAATATCGGGTGCCAACCGGGTGATAGGCTCGATCATGGCCGACCTGCTGAAGAAGCAATCGCAGCGGATTGATTTTGTCAAGACGTGCCTGTTGGAAGCTAATGGTGATATTAAACTTGCGATGCAAAACTGCCTTTGGGGATTTTTGCATGCCTGTAAAGAAGATTTTATACGTAAGGTTGTGACGGAAATTAGTAAAGAAATGAGCGAAGATCTGCTCACGATGTTGCTCCTTAGCATGCCATTTAACGACACGACTTGGCATCTGCTGGAGGATCAGCCTGATCAAATTCGCAAGGTTTATTGGGAAAATGTGAACGCTGACTGTAGAGACCTCTCACATGACCAGATCAATGAACTGATTGACAGGTTGCTAGAGGTGGACCGGCCTGGTGCTGCTTTCCAGACTGTTCGGTTCTCATGGAAGAGTGTGGAGACCGCACGTCTCACAAAACTACTACGCGCTGTGGCAATGACGGCCAATGAGACACCAGAACCGTTCCGTTTGGCAGATTACGAAATCTCGGAGGCATTCAAATCACTTGATGGGCGGGCCGGTGTCTCCACCCAGGAAAAGGCAAACCTTGAGTTCATGTATATCGAAGCTCTGGATCACAGAGACCAAGGCATACCGAATCTTGAGAAACAAATTGCTGTAACTCCGGAACTCTATGTGCAGGCCATAGGCGTCACCTACAAGCGTAGTGACGATGGCAAAGACCCAGATGAATGGTCGTTCGCGGATCCAGAAACCCATCAGCGTGTCGCAAGCGGCATTTATCGATTGCTAGACCGGTTGCGGCGCACGCCCGGCACAGATAAGGACGGAGTTGTCAAAATCAACGACCTGAAAGAATGGCTGGCCAAGGTCCGTGAGCTTTGTTTGATACACGGACGTGCGGACATGGGCGACCAGATGATCGGTCAACTTTTGTCACGGTCGGAGCCAGACAAAGACGGCAGCTGGCCATCACGTCCCATATGTGAAGCTCTAGAAATGATGTCTTCCGAGCATGTTGGTAGGGGGTTCTATGTGGGTGTGCGAAATTCACGCGGCATGTATTGTCGCGATGAAGGTGGTGATCAAGAGCGTGAACTGGCAGGAAAATACCGCGTCGATGCTCAGCGCTTGAACTTTGAATTCCCCTATGTCAGCAAGCTGCTGGAGAACATCGCCGAGTCATACGATCGGGAGGCCCAATGGGAAGATACGGATGCCAAGGTGCGCAGCCGCATCCCGTATTAACTGTAAAACCTCAGACTTGGTTTGCCGTCGAAGTTGGACGTGTCTGGATGCCAAAGGCTGATCTTCCCTTAAAAATCTATGATGAAAATCGTATAATGAAACGCTTTATTCCGACTTTGGAAATTAAGCGGTATTAGGAAATAGTACGGGGCAGCCCCTTCCTGCGGTCGGGTCGTGCTCTATTTCGCTACGCTCAACCAAGCCACCTCCGCAAGCTCCGGCGTCTTGGCCCTTCGGGCAACGATCACTCTGCCATACGCCTGGGTACTGTTCTCCGTTTATGTTTTGCCTGCTTCACATCCATAAGAAAATTTGCTGGCAATTTGGCCTGGTTTGTGGTTGACTGTCCTTAGTCCTAGGACAGAGGACAGTTGGTGGAGATTCGATGAAAAGTCAGGACATTGTGATATTGCTAAAACTTGTCAGCCTGCGAGAGCAGGCGGAACAGGGTGATTCTGAGCAGCTTAGATGGGCCTCAAATCGTGAGGATCTCTATTCAGCCCGTGGACTTGAAGCATCCCTCGGCATAAGCAAGACAGAAGTCAATGCCTCGATCAATCGTAGTATTGCCTCGGGGCTTGCGCTTAAGGATCGTGATCTTGGGCGACCAAATCCAAATCGCCGCAATCTTCTTAACTTCATTATCCATGGATTGAAATTCGTTTTTCCGGCAAAGCCCGGAGCGATGACGAGGGGGGTCTCAACGGCCTTTGCAGCGCCAATGCTGGAAAATCTTCTTATGAGTGCGGGCGAGTACATTTATGTTTGGCCCTATGCCAAAGGGAGTGAGATGGGCCAATCCGTGAAACCTCTTTTTAAGAGCGTCCCCGAAGCGGTCCAGCAGGATGAACTCTTATATGAATATCTGGCGCTCGTGGATGCCATAAGGCTCGGAAATCAGCGGGAAGCTGGGCTAGCGGGAGAGCGTCTTTCCGAAAGGCTTCTGAAAAAATGACAACTGTTCAGGGCCAATTGCTACATATGCTGGAAAGTGTCGCCATGGCGCTGGGGGACGACTTGCGTGAGCGACTGGTCTTTGTGGGTGGGTGTACGACCGCGCTCTTCATAACCGATAAAATCACACTCGAAGATGTTCGGGCAACAGATGATGTTGATCTGATTGTTGATCTGGCCGGATATGCTGCATGGGCTGACTTGCAGGCGCAGCTACGGGAAAAAGGATTTTCCGAATCTTCAGATGATGACGTGATCTGCCGGATGCGGCTCGGAGAGTTGAAGGTGGACTTTATGCCGGATGATGAAGCCATTCTCGGCTTTAGTAATCGCTGGTATGCCAAAGGGATTGAGAGCGCAACAAAACATGCTTTGACAGATGACCTTGAGATCAAATTGCTGACTTCGGCTCTGTTCGTTGCGACAAAGCTTGAGGCTTATAAGGGGCGTGGTGGCGGTGATTTGCTGATGAGCCGCGACATGGAAGACATTCTTCTTGTCGTTGATGGAAGGGAAGAGTTGTTTGCTGAGATACAGGCAACGGATGAAGACATTCGAAGTTATATTGCGGAGCAGTTAGGCTCTATTTGTGCGCAAGATGATTTTGAAGCTTTTTTGACAGGTAACATCAGAGGGCCAGAAGGCCGCGTCGTTCTCGTGCAGGAGCGCATTGACACCATTATCAATTGTGAAGGTGGTAGCTGAGATGGGGGTTGAGCTATGCTGGTGCAGCAGGCAGGGAAATAGAACAGAAAGCAATCGGGATTATTGCGGCATCGTGACCTGAGACCCGAAAACTCCTCCAACTTATAGTAGAGTCCGTCCCGCCATTGAAGGAGACGACGGATGCGTAAAGCCAAGTTATCGGATACTCAGATTGTAGCGATGTTG
>JAJRQA010000016.1 GCA_024280475.1 Alphaproteobacteria bacterium | reverse complement strand
TGCCAAACCTTGATCGATCCGATCATAGGCCCGCGCTGAATCCTGATAAATCTGTATCTGCCGCTGACGGCAAGAACGCCTCATCTCCGCACTTCTAGCTGCACCGCAATTGACCTGTGCTTCGGCCTGCGGAACAGGCGGCAATAGCGAAGCGCTGACAAGAGCGGCAGCGAAGGTGGCGAATGCAATGATCTTTTTCATGGTCGTATCTCCCGATGTTTGTTTGAGCGAAGCAGGCTCGGCTGACGATCACCGGCCTGCATCTTTCTTATCGGGATGAATTGTTCTAAGTCTCTGAGTTCACCCTGTGTGACAACGTTCTATGCAAGCAGTCATCGAAGGGAGTAATAAAACTACCTTACCGATTTTAAAATCGGTCCAACAATTTGTTTTAACGCAATTATTGGAGGCTAATTTTCTTTTAATTTTTTGCCTACACCCATTAACGCTGTGTAACTCGTTCGATAAAGAATAACAGCGAACATTATGTAAGGAACAAATTTGGTTAACTCAAACAGATTAAAACCAGTTTCAATAAATGCGGAATAGATTATTTTTTGAATAGGAGCAAAGGCAAGTTCTGGAAAGTTTATCGAGGTTATGGGGAAAGAAATAACATTTTCTATCGCAGTAAATATCTTCTCCCATTCTAAATTATATGAAACAAGAATAAATATTACAAAGGCTGCGAAAGGTGGAATAAGATCGAAAACGATCTTCCTTCTTTCAGGTGGAATGAAGCTCTGTCGATTAGTTATAAAAATTGCCAAAGAAAATTCAAATAAAAATTTAAGTGAATCTGGTATTATTTCATTTGCGAACAACAATCTTGAACTTTGGAATCCAGCAAAGTATGGATCACTATATATCAAATCAGAAAAAACGTACCCGAAAGATAGTCGCCCCAATAAACTCAACAAGACAATACCAAGTGCAAATCCCCCTCCCCATAATAGAGAAAGTCCAAAAGCTTTGCTTGAATTGTGTTCTTTAACGAGCGGGTATTTCACTTTAACAAGCACTATAGACATAAGGGAAAAGATAATTGCAATTATTAAAATAACAATAGCCAAAAGAGTGGCTAGTACTATTGCTGCAACCGATATGGCTGCGAATAGCGCACTGAGAATAGCCTTAGCGATAGCTATAACCATCGCAACAACGAATATTGTGCCAATAATGGCTCCAAAAATATCATCCATATTGAGTTGTTACCTTTTTTCGATGTGAAATTACTTTATAAGCCAGGTAAAGAGCACTTATAAGCAATCCAATTATTTCGAGAATCCCGAAAGCCTTTACTACTAACGTCATAAATGGTGACAATTTTTTACGACCAAATTTTTCTTTAATTCTCTTGGCCTTTCTGAGGAGTTCATTGTTTTTTCTTTTTTCCTGCTGTTGTCTTGCAAGCTTTTTGTCTTGTAGTTTCTTTTCTTTAATTTCTGCGTCCCGCCTGTTCATTCGTGCAAGAATATTATCGTTTTCTATATTCATATCGCGTATTTTGATACGAACCTTTCTTTCGTTGTATGTAAGAAGTGTTGAGGCAAGTAGATGATCTGCCCCAGAGTTTGCGTGCCTGAAAAGCATTTCAACTATTGGAGTGTCGCTATGTCCAAAAAACTGAACTCTAAAATCTTTAGCAAGACCTTTCAGCCTACGTCTGCGCGTACGTCTTGATCGTTTGGGACTGCCAGCAGTGCGAAGCCCTCTTCTAGCATTACGTTCTGTTTCACGATCAAAGTCTTCCAGATCTCGTCTGTAATTCGCATTCTGCATTGCTATGCAACTACGTCGAGATTCCCGGATAATGCTTCGACCAATCGCTAGAAAATAGTCAGTGTTTAAGGAGGAAGAATTTCGATTTGTCGAAATATGTATTTTTGCCCTTGAGCAACCTCGATACCGTGAAAAATCCATGTTCCGAATCCGAAAGGGGATGTATGATCTGTCAATTAAAACAGGACGGCCTCTCCTAAACTCTATGCCAGTGCTGGCATCGTACAGGTCTTCTTGGAGAATGTATGAATTATTGTTTTTTAAGCGCACAAACGTGGTTAGTCGACCACGGCCTTCTACTGCCCCAGAGCGACAATCTCCAGACCAATTATGGAGTAATTTTCCAACGGATCTAAATTGATTTGCATATATATTTGGGTTGAGAGATGTAAATTTGCAATTCCTTTCGTCAGTAAAATCATTACTTTTGAAAATGGTTATTTTTCGAGATAATCTTCGTGTCGTATTTTCTCCAACTCGATGTCGATTTTCCCGTCCTACCTGCCGTCTATCTGCGTCAGCCAGCCTTCGTTTTTCCTGGATACCGCGGTACTCAGCCTGCTCTTTTCGCTGCGACATTTGAGAATAAAGACGTTTCAACTGTCTCAAAGAATTTCGCCGCCTACTATCGCGCGACAATCCTATCGCCCGATCTATATCTGAAATAGCTGCATTGAGACGGCCATTCTCGTGTTCTATTTTTGAACGGCCCGCGTAGGCGACGGCTTTAACCTCAGGATCACTTACATTTCGGATGATTTCATTGCAATGACGGCGACTGCCTTTACTGCAACGGTCAAGAGTTCGTCGAAGTTCGGAGATTTGTTGGTATTGTTGTCCTTGGAATTGCCTCTGTCGCTTTTTTTCTTTTTGTTGACGAGCAAGACCTTCAATGCCTTTCAGGAAATTTCCAAATAGTTCCGAGCCATCCTGTTTTTGAGCCAGGGCGGAGTTCGCGAAAAAAGAAAAAGTCAAAATAACCAAAAATATGCGCCACATATAATATTCCCTCAAACTAACCGGACAGCTGATCATAATTTTATAGAATACCAATCAACCTATCGGGAAGGCGACCACCGCGTGCAGCCTGCCATTTTGTTGCTTCCGCTGCCTTTCCCCTTCCGATGGCGAGATTGCCCGCCAAATTGAGGATGATGACGATGGTCACCGCCACCATCCACGTCGTCTAGCTGATCGTTTTCTAACGGCAGCGGGATGGCAAAATAGCCCTGTTTCCCTGCGCCTGATTCAATAGCCAGGCACATGACACACCGGCGCGTCTTGCGCTTCGATCGAGACGGGACTGAGAGTCCTGAACCATGCGATCGACATAGCTGCCACCACCTTGTTGAGATTGGGGCTGCTGATATCGGTACTGTTGTTGTGGCTGTGGCTGTGGCTGATATTGGGGTTGTTGATATTGCCTCTGCTGGTTCTGCTGCTTTTGCGCCATATCCAGAAAAGAACCGAATATTCCAAGCACAGCCGAAACTCCGTCATCAGCTCGTGCCGATAGAGGCACACTTAATTGTGCTGCCAAAACCCCTGCGGCAACAATGCTGTATTTCAATAATTTCATTATAAAATCCTTTTATAAAACTGTTATTTTTGCTCCTGTTCCTTCAATCCGAGTCCCTGTTGTCCCGCCATTCCTCACATGCAAAGAGGTTGTTTCAAGTAAAAAACAACTGACCCGACTTTTATAGAACAGGCATCACCCGTCTGACAAGGCGGCAACGACAGACCACCTTGTCTTTCAGGATTTTTATGCTGCGTTACCCCCTCCGATGGCTAGTTTGCCCGCCGAGTTGAGGACGATGGCTGCAATGGGGGCGATCATTCCAATGATGGAGATCGTCAGATAGGTTGGGCCGTCCGGACTATTGAACAAAATCCAGGCCGAAGGACTTAGAACATAAATATTGAGCGCAGATATGATCAGTACAACGATAGCGAATGTGCGCTCTCCGGCCAGTGCTCCGATTGCTGCAATCGCCAGGGCCAGCACGGAAACGAGCCAGCCATAAATGGGTATAAAAAATGCCAACAGCGCGATGATGAGGGCGGCAATGCCAAGTCCTTTTGCCATGATGAATTCTCCTGATAAGTGTTTTACAAAAACGACACCGCAACAAATTGCCGTGCTCATGGTTCTTATCGGGATGAAGTTGCTCTGGAGCCTTCGAAGGGCGTGAAAGTGAAGCGGCAATATTGAATTTGCGGGGAATGAAGTTTATCGTTCGAGCCAAAAAACTCTCCATGATCGCCGATCCCCTTGCTACCATCCGAGCTTTCCAAAAAAACTGGAAGACCGGCGGGACGGGAAAACCGGCCAGAAAGGCTCGACAAAAAGCGCCTGATTTTCGCCGATGGTTTATTACGTGCTATCAGATGCAGTTTTTTAGCGCCGTGGGGTGCTCGTCCAATCTGGCTGGTTTTTAGATATTCACCCGCCGCATTTTCCCAGACCACAAATGGCATTAATCCACTGTTACCGCCTATACGGAATGTAGCGTTTCCACTTATCGGAAAAGTATTATTCGGAGACAAAGGGATCAAGGTGGGGGCGAGGGAGGTGGCGATTGCTGGCGGCAGAGCAGGATCATCGACCAGCACCTGCCAGTGACAGGATCGAGACAGTCTTTTTCGGTCGACAAGAATATTGAGATATAGGACAGACGCTTTTTTTGGTGCTGAAGGCAGTTTCGAATTCTTTGCCTTACCATTAATGAAAGAGGATCCGAACAGGCGAAAATCCAATTTTGTGCCATTGCCAGCCATTTGCTCTTTCAGCTTCTGGACAATAGCACTCTGGCGCTTCCATAGCAGATAGTCCGGGTTGCATTTAGCATCCGAAAGGCACTTAGGCCAGCGATTGGCGACAAACACAAAGCGCAGCCCGGCACCTTTCGGCCAATGTCGGAGCAGGCGAGCCATCCGGTCGATGACCTCGTTATTGGCTGCAACATATCTCCCCTGCCACAGACCATCCGCCGATTTGGCCGAAAACAGGATGCGATAGCGGTTTGCCCTGTCATTGTCGGCAGCAAGGCAAGAGGTTCCTGGGCTGGCAACAATAAGAAGGAAGAAAAGCAGGGCTGATAGCCATCCCTTTATCATCAATCCGCGCATTCAGGTTCCTTTACAACACTCAAAAACGAATAATCCAGATAACCGGGGGCCTGCTGCGAAAGATAGCTCACGGTCCTATTGACATAGCGGGCGGGAGGCACGTCTGCAATCTCCTTTGTGAGACCTTGCTGCAAAGCTTCGACATTGAAGGGGGACAATCGCCTGGCCAGAATGATGATCTTGTTGCTCTCGGCTGGCCCCGTGACCGGCAACGCGACACTCAGCTCGCCTGAAACACTCGTTTCATCTGAACGGTTCGTAAGTCCTTTGTGGAAGGTATTAGGCGGAAAAACTTTGATGCCCGACTTTTCAGAGACTGAGACAAGAGCGAAATGATATCCGCCGAACACTGATGTAAACCATCCTGCGGCGCTAATTCTGGTGCGCACAATCATCCATTCTCCAGCTTTGTAAGCAGGCAGGTTTCGATCTCCAATACAGGTTTCGACAAGGGTGTATCGTTTTGCTTTTACATTATATTGAGCCCTTGTCGGGGAGGATACACTGTCGCCAGATGCAAGCGTGACCTGCGCAAAGGACAACTCAATTGGTGCCGACAGCCAGAGCCATGCCGCAATGCTCAAACTGGCCAGACTGATTGCTGCGATGACACCTCCAGCGAAAAGTTTGTCGGCGGTTGTAACCTCTAATGCTTTGATCCCTAATTTTTCGGTGGCTTCACGCAAGGTGGATACCGGACATATTCTGAGCTTTAACCCGCGATCATTGAAATCCCGCTTGAGTCGTTCCAGATCGGCGGCAAACTCTTCACTCACTTTTTCACCAGTGCTTGTTTTATCGGGAAGAAAAAAGAAGAACCGGGAAGTCCGGGCATCGCCCTTGTATTGATCCAGCGAACGACGGATCGTTTCGATTTTAGTGCTGAGACCTTCAACAGGTAGCACATCGACATCATCTGACAGAACACTGGCAGGATCAGCTGCTCGCGCCAGACACCCAGTGGCGATAACCACATGATCACGACTCTGTCCGGCATACATCAGCAGACCGAGGGCAAGTCCCAGCTCGGCGCTCTTATTGTGATCGCAGTGAAGGCCGACAATATCCGGCCCATTGGTCACAGAGAGTGTCCCAGAAACTGGTTTTTTCTTTAGTCGATGAAACAGCGCCATTCTTTTTGCTGATAATTGCAGCCGCTTGACTGCTCCAAGAGCAATAGCGCCAGCCTCATATAGCTGCCAGTCATTGAGCTGGTTGATTTGTGGATCGAGGCCAGCATCATTTCTCTCGGGTAAGCTGCTATCCGCCTGCACCCGGATGATCCGACCATCAGTTTCACCAGCTCCAATAATGGGAATAAGAACCGTTCGAGAAGTAAAAGTCATAGTGTGATCGCTCGTTTGCACATCAGTCAAATATCTCGACGCTATACTCGTTCAACCCTTGCCTCACTTCCGGCGTATCGGCAAATATACAGGTTGCCGAGCCGCTAAGAGAAAACTGGAATGTATGGTCAATCATACCGTTTTTGCTAACAAGGTGCGCCTCTGTACCAGCTCCGATTTTTAACATGGCATAGCCAACGAGTTGAAGTTTTATATGCAACTTACCATCAACCAGTTCCATCACTGCGCGCATACCGCCACCTCGCGCTATCAACTCGCCACGGCTGAATTGCAATTCGATGCTGGTTGAGGCAGCCATCAACTCAAAATCGAACCTCCTGGCCACAGTCATCGACCTTGCCTGACCTTTCGCAATATCGTGTTGCGCTAGAGCCGATCCCAGCACCACGGCGGCTGTGTGCGCCAGATCGCGCCATGCCTGTTGGCTTTTTGGATCAAATGTCATTGTCTTCTTCCTTTGCCTTCCCGGCTTTTCGTTTCACCAACCTTATCGGGATGAATTTATTCAAACCACCTCATTGTCACCGGACCGGGAACGGGCATGGGTCAACAGCCGCTCGTACAGATCATCAACATAGGCTTCGATTTGTTCATCGGAGGGGGGATGACCGAAGTGATTTTCAACCTCTGTTTCGTCCTTCAGTTCGCCAATCTTCCAGCCATCATTCACTTTTTGAAAAAACCAGCCATCAAAACGGCTCAACAGATTGTCGTCTTCGCAGAATGTGATGGCCTCGCGCAGATCATCCTCCGCCATCAGCGTTGCATCATGATCTGCAGGGTCAATAAATTCATCAACCTGGGCAAACTGCGGGCGAATGGGGTTGCGCAGAGTACGGCCTAGTTCAGCGTTCCACAATTCGTCTGCTGTCTTGAAACCCGGCACCTTGCGCCTCTGCCATACCTGCTGCCAGATGGACAGATGGTGCCCGTTAAGATCCTTTTCCTCTGCCAGAACGCGGGCCTCATTAATGAACCGCAAGGCCATGCGTGCCGTATTGGTGGTCAGCTCTTCGGCCCAGTCGAACGGTGAAAGGCCAAGGCTGATGAATGCGCCATAGGGGGCATTGGCTGTTTCCACCGCCTTGATCATGACGGAGCAAAAGGCATCAAATTCTTTTTTGTTATGCAGTTTTTTCAGTTTCAATGGTCCGCTGGCAATTGCCCCCCAGACGGCCATCTGCTCGGCAACCTCGGCAGAGACCGAACCGGTAACAATATAAAGAGGGCCGTAATTTCCCCGCGTGCCAATGGCTGGATTGCCCTTGGCTATTGTGCCATCAAGTTTCGTTAGCCTGTCATGCACGGACGAAAAATCATCTGGCTCGGCATTGGGATCGTTTTCTGGCGGTGGGTTGTGCCGAATGAGATCACAAGCTTCCCAACCGGTAGCAGTGCCACGGTGGCAGATGGTGAGAAACAGCTCATGGCCTTTATGCAATTGATTAGCGCGGGCAAGGAACAGGGGGCGCTCAAAAACCGCCTCAAAATAACGCAGCGCCGCCTGCTCCGGGGCATCCGCCAGTCCGATTGTTACCGCACCGATAAGCCCCTCGCGATATTTTTCGGAAGCCAGCGTTTGCAGTAAGGTCTGAAACAAAGCAAAGGCCCGCAACTCAACGCAGTCCTCCCCTTCATTCATCAGATGAGCTACATGCGCCGCTAATCGAGGCACGAGCAATCGGTTACTCGGCTTTTTATTCTTTGTGACCGCCACCGCTTCCCCCAAAATCAGATCATCCCGATAGTATCGTCATAGCTTATAGCATAACCGGAGCCGTGCTGTATAATGGCAGAAAGACATGAAAACCGGTGACAGAATATCCGCATCTCACTGCTTTGAGTAACAAAAGTACATGAGAAAATAAAATGAATGATGACGATACTTGGAGAGGGGCATGGGGCAATTTTTAATAATATTACTGTTTCTATCCGTTGGATTTTTAAATGGCAGTATATCAGCTATAGCCGCTAACCGCGTTGCGCTTGTCATCGGCAATTCGGCCTATCAGCACACCCGCGTTTTGAGAAACCCCGGACCGGATGCCAAGGCTATTGCCGAAACTTTCAAGAAGATCGGTTTTGATGTCAGTTTGAAGCGCGACCTCACTTACAAACAGTTGCGCAACGCATTGCGAGTCTTTGGACGCAAAGCGCGGTCAGCCGAAATGGCGGTGGTTTATTATGCCGGGCACGGTATGGAGTTGGGAAAACACAACTGGCTGGTGCCGGTGGACGCACGGATAAAGCGTGATGACGAAGTTGAGGATGAAGCGGTTTCCCTGTCCTATGTGCTGCGCAAAGTACAAGGCGCATCAAAGCTGAAACTGGTTATTCTTGATGCCTGTCGCAATAACCCGTTGGCATCTAAAATGGCGATGTCCAGCGGCCTTACCCGCTCCGTTACCCGTGGGTTGGGGCGTATTGAACCTGAAAGCGATGGAGTTCTGGTTGCCTATGCTGCCAAACACGGTACAAGAGCGCTCGACGGTGATGGCAGGCACAGTCCTTATGCTGCCGCTCTTCTAAAACATATGGCCACACCAGGACTTGATGTGCGTTTAATGTTCGGCAAAGTTCGAGATGATGTGCGCAAGGTCACAGGCAAACAGCAGGAGCCATTTATTTATGGTTCACTCGGCGGCCAGCCTGTAATGCTGGTCAAAGGGAATAAATTAGCCTCCCTGCCACCTGCTCAAAGCGCAGAAAGTAAGCTTTGGGCGCGCATTGAGAACGGCGGACGACTGTCTGACCTGCAATTTTACTTGCGTGAATATCCCAAAGGGCAATATGCCCCTCTGGCCCGCTTCCGCAAACAGGAGATTTTGCGGGGGTTGAAAGGCTGGAAACTAACGCCGCAGGTAGGACATTCGAGTGTTGTGATGTCTGTCTCGTTTTCGCCCGATGGGCAGTTCATCGCCTCGGGTGGTTCTGATGGAACGGTGAAATTATGGGAAAAGGAAACGGGGCTGCTGCTGCGCACCATGACCGGGCATTCATTTTGGGCACCTGTCGGTTTTTCACCTGATGGGTTGCTGATCGTCTCAAGCGGTTCGGAAGGCACTGTGAAGTTGTGGGACTCGGCGACGGGGCGGTTACTGCGCACCATGACAGCTCCACGAAGCGAAAACATTGTGGATCTTGTGGAAACTATCGTATCTGTCAGTTTTTCCCACAATGGGCAGCACATTGTTTCTGGAGACCGTTTCGGTAAAGTGAGGCTTTGGGAGGCAGCAACAGGCAAACTTCTACGGACTATGGAAGGGCAGGATCATTCTGAAGTGAGAGTCGTTGGCTTTTCTCCCGATGATCGGCGCATCATTTCTGGTGGCGAAGATAAAACAATTGAAATTTGGGATACTGCTTCAGGCAAGCTTTTGCGCACTCTAAAGGGGCATTCAGAAACAGTGTTTTCAGTAGAATTTTCCCCAAATGGGCGTTTTATCGTCTCGGGCGGCTTGGACGACACGGTGAAGCTATGGGATGCGCAGACGGGGGAACTAAAATATTCATTGACAGGGCACGTAAAACCGGTTTCTTCCGTCTCGTTTTCTCCTGATGCGAAGTCGATCATATCAGGTAGCATGGACAAGACTATAAAGGTGTGGGATGCAGCCAGTGGCCGACTGCAGCGCACGTTAACAGGCCATGCACGAGGAGTGGCCTCAGTAAAGTTTTCACCTGATGGCATTCAGCTCATTTCGGGGAGCTATGACAAAACGGTGAAGCTGTGGAATGCATCGACCGGAGAGCTACAACGCACATTGACAGGGCATTTAAAGTGGGTGAGTTCCGTGGTATTTTCTCCCGTCGGCGAGTTACTCGCTTGGGGCAGTTCAGACCATACGGTAATATTATTTGATACATCGACAGGTTCGCCACAACTGAGAAGATTAATCGGGCATACAGACGGAGTGAGTTCTGTGGTGTTTTCACCCGATGGTAAACGGCTTGTTTCGGGTAGTTTTGACAAGACGATGAAATTGTGGGACGTGCGAACGGGGCAATTGTTGCGTACATTTACGAGGCGAATAGGCAAAGTGAATTCTGTGGCGTTTTCTCCAGATGGTCACTCGGTTGCTTCAGTCGAGTCTTACCGTGATAACAAGGGGCATAGTTGGCAGGTGAACCTATGGAATGCTCAGAGAGGTAAATTGCTACGCACTTTTCTCGGGTCTCGTGAAGACGGTTACATTACCAATGAAGATTCCCTTGTTTTTTCTCGAAATGGTCAACACATTTCTTTACACTCCATTGGTAATGTCAGAATTGCTTGGGATGTTACTAGCGGTCAAAGAACTGTGATTTCCTCGGACACTGAAATTGATATGAAAACGGAATTAAGGATTTGGTCAGGTGGAAACAGTACCAAGTCTGCAAGTGGTAACGAGCGAGCCGAAGCTGTAGGAAGTGAAGTCAATATTATCAAGGCCAAGACAGGTGTGCGAGCTTTCACTATCTCGAACTTACCGGGTAGTGAATGGATGATCTACGGTCATGGCCGAAATAACGGTCGATATGTGAGTTCCCCCGGAGCACACAAATATTTGCGTCTGGTCAAGGGCTATGAGGTTAAGCCGGTACCAGAAGACTACAAGGCCGCCTTCTTTGATTCAGACGTAAAATGAAGCGGGGGAACTATCATTTTTAACGCATGCTGCGATACAGGGACGGTGTAGGGAAGCTGGTGGTAGGGTCTTTGTGTTTGACCTGCCATGCCCGCCAATCAATGCTCTCACTCATCAACAGCAAGGACAGATCCATGGCTCATCCATCCACGTGGGCACCCCTCTTTGTTGTGGGAGAAGGGGGAAGTGAATAGTGAGCGAAACCGTGATGATCCCGATATGTCGTCCCATCAACAAGTCCACTTCAAAAGCTGGACTTTAGAAGTGAGACATTTCTATCTTGCTAATGTGAGACATTACTAAGTTGCTGTTACAATCCAGTGTCAAAGCTAAATAGAAATGTCTCGTTTTCGGCAATTTAGAGATGTCTCACATTAGCTTTTTCATTGAATGAAAACAGATCAAAACACAGGCAAACTACAAAAGCCATCGCTTAAAACATATGCCCAGTCTGCCCTGTTCTTCGGGGAGATTTCTGACTGCGCTTCTCATCGCGCTCAGCCTGCATCGCAGCGATCACCTCAAGCGTAGAATCCAGACGCTTGGCCTGCGGAGAATTGGCGCAGATGATGTCAATGTTCAACTCACTCAACGCTCTGCTAAACTGTGTCATACCGCTTGTAGCGTCCTTGCTGGAGGCATGTGCCGTGCGGAAAACAGCATGCCGGTCACTGTAAAAGGCAAGGGGCTTTCCATATTTGCCAAGATAAGCCTTGGTTGCCTGAAAATAGTCAAAGGCATTTTCCGACTCGCAAAACCGCAAGTGCACCAACCTGCTGGTCGCATCATCAACGTAAACAAGCAGCGCACATTTGGGACCTCGACCTTCAAACCACCAGTGATGAGATCCGTCGATCTGGATCAGTTCGCCAAAACAATCCCGGCGATTGCGCGGCTGATACACACGGGACCGACGCTCCTTGCGCGTCTTCCAGATCCCGGCACCCGACATCCATTTGCGCAAGGTCTCCTTGGATAGCGAAATATCATGACTGGCAGATAGTTTTTCCAACGCAAGGGTAGGACCAAAATCAGCATAATTCTGTCTGATCAGATCGAGAACGTAGTCACGAAACGCACTCGAATAGCGCCGATTACTCGGTTGCCCGCGCTTCTTCGAGAGCAATCCAGGCACTCCCTGATCCTTGAAAACCCTGATCAACCGAGTCATCTGCCTCCGGCTCAAACCGACCAGATTAGCACCTTGCACAACGCTCAGCCGTCGCGCTTCAATGTCCTCAATAATTTTCAATCGGCGAAGCTCGCGCTCATTCATGACAAACAATCCCATCAACAAGTCCACTTCAAAAGCTGGACTTTAGAAGTGAGACATTTCTATCTTGCTAATATGAGACATTACTAAATAGCTGTAACAATTCAGCGCTCGCATAAGGGTGATTATGTCAAGTGAAGGGCGATCTGGCTGTTTTGGGAACGTCCGCTATCAAGCGCTTGACGGACTAAAACCATCCCAATCCAACAAGGGGATTTTTGACCCTGAGCGGTAAACACAGCGATCCATTCAGCGCTGTTTCAAAAAGTCCGTGCTCGGATTTAACCCAGTAATTGCTACCTGCGGAAATGAACCTGTTTGGCTGGACCATCAGGCAATCCGTCAGAGCTACACAACAATTATTTCTTCTCCGCCCTTACAGGTGGTTTAAACTTCCAATATATGCCTTTTTCAGTTTCAACAGGCTCAAACTCACTTGTACGCTCATGCACAGGGCGCTTGCTTGAAAGCAATAGCCGCGTCATCTCACCAAACAGGATAGGATTACGAACAAAAACGTCATGGTTCAGGCTCCAAGTGCCGTTCCAGACAGACTTCGCGCTGAGCGCCACCCCCATACCCGAGGTGTCGATCGTATCAAGACCAGGTATGACAAGCGCTTCTGCACCAGCTCGCCCGGTGCCTCGCAGTTTCTTTGAAACCCACAAGGCCCAGTCATTCGCATTTGCATAAAGCGTTAGCCCAACGTTCAATTGTTTTACGGACTCAATCAGCTGAGAAAAACGTTCACTATCTACATCAGGATGAGCCAGGATCACTTCACCAAATCTGGTTTTTAAGGGCGCACCACGCTTTATCGCGATGGCGATTTTCTCAAGTGCGCCAAGAACGACAAGATTTCCCATTGAATGGGCGACGAAATCTATTGTTGTGTTGGGCATACCGGTAGCGATGGTATCGATCAAATTGACCAGATGATTGACTGCAATATCGGCGCTGTCGCGGTCAGTGGCGTAACCCAAAAAAGACTTTTGCGACGGCCAGGTGAATGGGATCAACACGCCATCAAATTCTAGATCAAACGCGATCTGCGCAGCCCGACGTATCGCGTCATCAAAACCGACATTATAGCCGTGCACAAAAACGAGCACATGATTTTTGTAAAGGCTGGCGCGTTTCAACTTCTTTGTTGCGAGTTTGGTGAGAGCGTCGTCACTTTCCAGCAATACTACCTTGCGAATGTTAAGCTGATTGGCGGATGTGAGCTTTCCGTCCGCATGATGCAAGCGCCCTAGTCCTTGCACCCGGCGTCCGGCTAGGCGGTCGAGTTCCTCTTTCGGGAGCTGCACGCGAGCTTGGCCGAAGCTGAGAATGCCCGCCCGCTTTCCTCCAAATGAGATCTTTGGTGTGCCGTCGACGCGCTTGCGGTTGGTGACAAAATACAACGAGACGTCACGGGTTCCCGTCTCTGGCATGTCGGCAAGGCGATTTTCTAGCGCCGCGGCATCATCCTTGCGCCCCATTTTGAGATAGAGAGGTACAAGATTATTTAGCGTGTTCGCGACCGAGGTGTGATGGGGGCCTAGTGCTTTTTTATAGATCACCAGCGCCCGCTTATAGAGAAGCTCCGATTCAGCATATCGGCCTTGCATAAAATAGAGATGAGCAATGTTGTTCTGCAAAGAAGCAACATTTTTGTGCTCGTCGCCCACCGTTTTTTTGATAATCGTCAATGCGCGTTTGTAGAGTGGTTCCATCTCAGCATAGCGTCCCTGCTCCTTATAGAGAAAAGCAAGGTTGTTCAACGTCTTCGCAATCTTAGTATGCTCAGCTCCCAGAGCGATTTCGTCTATCTTCAGACTACGCCTGAAGAGAGCCTCTGATTCAGTATAGCGACCCTGGTCAGTATATAGCGCAGCCAGGTTGTTGAGGGTCGTGGCAACTAAGGTATGCTCTTCGCCCAACGCTTTCTTTCTAATTTCCAATGCTCGGTTGTGCAGTGATTCCGCTTCAACATAACGACCTTGCTTGCGATAAAGCTCTCCCAGGTTGTTCAGCTGCGTTGCGACCGAAGGGTGCTCGGTACCCAGCCCCTTATCATTGATCGTCAAAGCGCGCTTGTAGAGGGCTTCGGCTTCAGCGTTACGCCCCTGATGATCATAGAGTGTGGCAAGATTGTTCAGTGTCCTCGCAATATGAGGATGCTCAGGTCCGAAAGTTTTCTCATAAATTGCCAGCGCCCCCTTATAGAGAGGCTCCGATTCAGCATATCGGCCTTGCATAAAATAGAGATGAGCAATGTTGTTCTGCAAAGAAGCAACATTTTTGTGCTCGTCGCCCACCGTTTTTTT
>JAJRQA010000015.1 GCA_024280475.1 Alphaproteobacteria bacterium | reverse complement strand
GATCCTCTCGCTTGGCTTTGGCCAAGATGGCCTGCAAGGTAAGCAAGTTGAGAGGCTGACAAATATTGCCTCAGACATCTCAGACCTTGAGCGCCGCGCGATGGCGGCGGAACGAGAGACCACAGACCGGCTTATCGCCTATCATCTGGCCGATCATATCGGCGCCACCTTTCAGGGGCGCATATCTGGTGTCACGCGCTCTGGACTGTTCGTTCGCCTGCAAGATACTGGCGCCGATGGTTTTATTCCCATTTCAACGATTGGCCGCGAATATTACTATTACGATGAACAACGCCAGTCATTAATCGGTGAAAATAGCCGCGAAACTCACCGCATGGGCGCGACAGTCTCGGTCAGGCTTGTGGAGGCGGTGCCAACAGCTGGCGCCCTTCGTTTCGAGTTGATCTCCAAAGGGCAAACCTCGAGCAGCGAGGGTGGCTCGCCTAGCAAGCGTTTTGGGCGCGCTCGCGGCAAGCGCGGCAAGGACTCTGGGCGCGGCAGATCGGCACATAAGGGCAAACAAAAAGCACGCAAACCGCGCTGATAAACTGCCTTTAACATCTGAAAGCTGGTTGTTTGCAAATTTATACCCGAAAAAACAACCAATTTGCTGACCGTTCCGCAATACTAAGCTTGACAACCGGCCCCAAATGGATAAATTCTGATCTCAAATCGCGTACTCTTAGAACCTTGTTCGGCCGCACCTAATTTCTTGAGGAAGTAAAATGGCAAAATCAGCTGTTCAAAAAATCCGTCTGGTAAGCACAGAAGGTACGGGATATTTCTACGTTACGAAGAAAAATCCCAGAAATATTACGGAAAAGCTCGTTTTGAAAAAATACGATCCCGTCATTCGCAAACATTGCGATTTCAAAGAAGCTAAAATCAAATAGCTCCGTCTTTTTCTAATTGAATTCAAATTCTCTCCCAAACGCAGGTCCAAATTTGGTGTGCCCTGTGATATTCATGCGCAATATTGCGCGCATGAATCCTTGATCCCTGCTCAACGAGTGTTCTATTTTAAATTTTCGGGGGTAAAAGTACGAAACCGACCCCCTTATATCCTTTCGGCAGCGGGGTAAAGTCCGAACCAGGATACTCAGAAATCGGTTTCATGAGCCAATATATTAGGCCCATATCGAGTTAAACAGCTATTCAGTGATATTGAGGAGGCCACTCACACCGAAAATATTTAACTCGAACATCCCAAGTCTCAGGAGATGCGGCGGACCTGTAATAGACATGGGAATTCGAAAAACTCTTTGTAGACATACTAAAGTCAAATTCATATCTCTTGTCAAGAGCAACGAATCACTCACTGCAAATAATTTGTAAACATCAATTTAATCTCGATTTTTCGAACAAGAATTCAGCGGTTATATAAATCATTATGCTGACAATAAAGAAGTCTTTAAAATATAGAGATAATTCGACATTGCTATTTTCATCGAGCGATTCGCACGTTACAACATTTCGATCTTGGGAGACTCTTTTAGAATAGCTCTCAATCGCAAATGGGTTTTTGATACTTATCCACAAAATCAAATAACTAGCCAAGAGCTTCTACGCGCTTCAGCGCTATTTGCAGTTTTTCAACGGCCTGCTCTGCCTCACTCTTGCGGCGTTTTTGCTCTTCAACCACTTCTGCTGGTGCACGCGCAGTAAAATTCTCATTCCCAAGCTTGGCTTCAATCTTGTTGATGTCGCCGCGTTGCTTGTCAATCTCCTTGTTCAATCGCGCTTGCTCGGCTTTTACATCAATAATGCCGCCTAACGACATGGCGATGGTGACGTCATCAAGGATCATCTGAATGGCGCCATCGGGTATCCGCGCGCTGAAGGTCAAGTCTTCTAGCCTTGCTATACGTCGTAGCGTTTCATTGTGGGTCTCGACCCAGGCTTTGACCTCGTCCCCAGCTCCCGTAAAGCTTAAAGGCACCTTGGCACCTGCTGGCACATTCATTTCCGCGCGAACCGAGCGTACCTCTGTTATCAAGCGGATCAGCCAATCGACTTCACGATCAACCGCTTCATCTTCCAGGCCTGAAAAAGACGGCCATTGTGCGAGGATCAATAAGCTGTCTCGATCGGCCCCTTGTTCGGCAAGCTTTTGCCAAAGCTCCTCGGTGATAAACGGCATGAACGGGTGCAACAGCTTGAGGATTTGATCCAGCACAAAAGCCGCCATCGCCCTTGTTTCTGCCTGCGCTTCAACATCCTTGCCGTTCAAAACGGTCTTGATCAGTTCAAGGTACCAGTCACAATAGATATGCCAGATAAAGTTATAGATGGCACTGGCCGCTTCATTATAGCGATGCAGCTCGATGGCCAGTGTAACCTCGCCAGTGGCTTTTTGCATCTCGCTGGCAATCCACTTATTGATGGTTTCGCGGCAGCTTGCAGGATCAAAACCGTCCATACGCACGCATTCGTTCATCTGCGTAAAACGTGCTGCATTCCACAGCTTGGTGGAAAAGTTCCGGTAGCCCTCTACTCGAGGCAATGACATGCGAACATCGCGGCCCTGCGCTGCCATCGCCGCCAATGTGAAGCGCAGAGCATCCGTACCATAGGACGGAATGCCGTCTGGATATTCCTTGCGCGTTGACTTGGCGATTGCCTTGGCGTCTTTCTTGACCAGCCCGATAGTGCGCTTTTCAACGAGCTGCTCAAGCTCAATGCCATCCAGAAGATCAAGGGGATCCATGACATTGCCCTTGGACTTAGACATTTTAGCGCCCTTCTCATCGCGTACCAGCGCGTGCACATAAACGGTGTGGAAGGGCACTTCGTCCATGAAGTGCATGCCCATCATCATCATGCGGGCAACCCAGAAAAAGATGATGTCGAACCCTGTAACAAGGACATCGGTCTGATAGTAGCGCTCAAGTTCTGGCGTTTCATCTGGCCAGCCAAGTGTCGAGAACGCCCATAAACCAGACGAAAACCATGTATCCAGCACATCGGGGTCCTGGCGCAGTTCAACCACTTTGCCATAATGCTTTGCGGCCTGCTCGCCGGCCTCGGCGCTCGTATAGGCGACAAATACTTTCTCGTCTGGTCCATACCAGACCGGAATACGATGGCCCCACCAAAGCTGGCGCGAAATACACCAGGGTTCGATATTGTCCATCCATTGAAAATAGGTTTTATCCCAGTTGCTTGGAACAAATTTGGTGCGCCCGTCTTTCACGGCAGCAATCGCTGGTTCCGCCAGTTTCTTGGCGTTGACATACCATTGATCCGTCAGCATCGGTTCAATCACCGCATGGGAGCGATCGCCAAATGGCTGCACGATTTTCTTGTCTTCGACTTCAAGCAGCAAGCCAAGCTTGTCGATATCTTCGACAATCATTTTACGCGCTTCAAAGCGGTCCATACCGATATATTTTTCAGGGATCTCCCCAGCCATCTGGCCCTTTTCATCCATGATAATCAGCAGCGGCAAATCGTGACGCCGCGCCACCGCATAGTCATTGAAATCATGGGCACCGGTGATTT
>JAJRQA010000014.1 GCA_024280475.1 Alphaproteobacteria bacterium | reverse complement strand
GGTCCCCTCACTTCTCGTCAATTTAGCCACAAAAATTGGCCCCAATGCACCCGTAGCTCAGCTGGATAGAGCGCTGCCCTCCGAAGGCAGAGGTCGTGAGTTCGAATCTCGCCGGGTGCACCATTGCTTTTGAATCACCCTCAAAACCACCTAAGACCTTGAAAGGTAAGGTGGTTTTTGGTGTTCTATATCCCTCAATCCGGTGATAAGCCAAACGCTCCGAAAAAGCCAGTCTGAGGACCAATTTTTGCAGGTTAATATTGCCTGATTCCCATAGTTTACAAGGGTTTGCGAGGAACCTCATGGAGAGTTCTAACATCTGCCCATAGGTGGCCTTTGGCTTGAAGCTATTTTCCAGTTTTTCCGACGCCAGAAGCTTTTCATTTTCAAGTGAAGCGATCTTGCGCTCGTAGGCTTTGATGGTAATACGACTCGATGTTTCGACAATTCGATCCAGAAACTGGTCTATTTGTTTCTCGATTTTTAGAACATCCTTGCGCACGTCTTTGCGCCAGTCATTCATCTGCGCAAGCTGCTGCTTCCATGCTCCTTCAAGCATGGCTCCCAGAAGTTTAAACAGGCTTGCAGAGGGGCGCATACGCTTCAGGAGAGCCTCAAACTCACCTTCTATATCGGCACGCCTGATCGACTTGCCATAGCTGGCACAGTCCTTTGTGCTGCAAAGATAATAAGGGTATTTTTTGCACTTGCCCTTCGACCAGCAAGAACGCAGCGGCGTGCCGCAATCCCCGCAGGTAACAAAGCCTCGGAGAGGAAAATCAAGATTGATATCCTTGCGAGCGGGGGCCAATGCGCCAGCCTTTAGACGCTCTTGTATCTTCAGGAAGGTTTTGTAGGAAATCAGCCCCTCATGTTGGGCTTTGCGCAAGCTGACATTCCATTTGGGCGCAGAAATATACCCGGCATAAACCGGACTGGTGAGTATCCTAGTTGCTTTCCACACCCGCACTTTACCATTTGGCAAATCGTTAGGGAATTCCGAATGGGTTTCCAAAAAGCGAGCGACTTCCGTTTGCGTATCAAAGCGCCCGGATGCAAACCCTTCAAGAGCTTCTTGAACAATTGAGGCCATGGGTTCATTGCGAATGAGTTCTTTACCGCCACGTTTGGACTTGGTGTAGCGATAACCAACGGGGGCTTGAAAACACCAATATCCCTGTTCGATACGCGCCTTCATTTTCTGGACAACCTGACGCCCGTTCTGCTCTCTTTCAAGCGCCCCATGAGCGGCAAAAATGGTCTCGATAAACTTACCCTCTGGCGTATCGTCGAACTTGAAATTAAGACACTCGACTTTGGCCTTGCGCAGAATAAATTCCCGGCGCAACTTAATATGAAATTCCGTATCACGAGCAAAGCGTTTGAGATCATCAAAGATCACCACATATTGATGGGCAGACTGCGCATTGAGATATGCCAGCAATGCCACCATACCGGGGCGCTTCATGAAGTCGCCACCACCACTGACATCATCGGGAAAGACGGCTTCCACATCATACCCATGCCTGTTGGCATATTCGCGGCATCGATGCTCCTGGCTTTCAAGTCCTGAGCCAGCTTCAGTTTGCTTCTTGCTCGATACCCGGCAATAAATAACCGCTTTTTGCGGTTGCTTGGTGGGCGATGATGTCTCTTGTGTTTGGGAAATTGCTAAATCGTTCATTCGCCGACCCTTTCCGGGCTTTTCACCCTTTTTCCATTCTTGTCTGTCGTTTCAGTTTCGTCTTGCCCCATCTTGGCAATGAGTTCTGCCAGAGCCTGACTTGTTTGATCCTGCTCGCAATGTTTGAGCTGTTGCAAGGGGTGGATACCAAATCCCATATCAACAAAGCCAATAACAATTGACCAAAGCGCCTCGATCAATTCCTGCTTTTTATCGTCCGGTATATCTGTGTCATCCAGAAATGACTGGTAGTAATCAACATCAAGGCTCAAAGCTCTGCGTCCACTGGAAGATGTCAAATTGGCTGGTTTATTCTCGGAGCTATCCCTCTTTTGGTTATCAATAACTGTCACTAATGCGTCCTTTGTCTTTGCTTGTTTTAAGTCACCACGTACTTCTCCTTATCTTTGACTGGAACGTATAGTGAACAATACAATTCAGCACGGCTCCAGTCAAAGAATTTATAGAAAAAACCAATAGTTTTACCGTTCATAAGTGGGAGCTTGCCCACGCACTTGATTTTGAGCTGGTGCTGCACCAGACATCGCAGTGTCTCGCTGTTGCGCGAGGCCTTCTTGAGGTGCTGCTTGCTGTTGAGCAGGTTGCTGCGGAGCGCCCTGTTGCGGAGCTTGTGCTTGCTGAACATCATGCTGCTGGTCTTGTGCAGGATCTGATCTATCCAGTTCGCGCATTTTTCCTATCGTGCGATAGGCGTCAGAGGCGAGCTGCGGGATCTTCAGAATATCCGTGCCACCAAAAGAAGGCGATTCAGCAATCTTCTGGGTGTTTGGATTGGTATAGGTCCTTTGGAATGTCACCGAATACATCGGCTTTCCTTCCTTGGTAAAGTTGCGCCAAACTTTGGCGGAGACCGCACCATCGCGGTGCGTTTCAACAGGTGGGTTATTTATTTTATCAGACATAATTGTTTCCTTTCGTCTGGTTTTGGTTTAAATTAAAGGAATACTATCCTATTTTTTGATATAAATCAATATATTTAGGAATATAATCCTTTATATACTTGTGATACTCCTCATTAGACTATCGCTCTGGCGATCTATACTTATAGGTCGGTGAGTGTTGCTGCTGACCTTGCTCAGGGTCCGAGCGGTGATGTTCCATTGCAGCGTCGCGCTGTTCGGCAAGCCAGCGAGCGCGAAACCGCTGTGCATCCGCCTCCCTTCCAATTTCTCTTGGAGGCTTCAGACTGGCTATTGGCCGATCTTGCTCGACCATTGAGGAGCCTCGACCCGTTTGCTCTTCGCGTCGCTCAGCTTCTGTTTTCTCCATATCGCGAAGCTGCTTGGCAATGAAGGTATCACGGCTTTGATCAAATTCCCTCCGAACAGGGGGAAGGCGAGCAACAGCTGCATTGGACAGCCATGGTTCATTTACAATATCGCGACCTGGAGAGGCGCGTGCCTGCGGCAAAAATCGTTCATTGAATTTGCGGTGACTGTCATGTGCGTAAGCAACAGCTTTTGGTTTATCTGTCATCATCTCCTCCATAATCTGGAATCAAGAAATACAAATAGAGGACACCGAGGAGCCACATTCGGCGTAATCATTCCGCGAGAGCCAATATAATTACAGCTCACAAAGCTGCGTGGGCCGCTTCCGTGCTGGTGGTATTGATAGCTCCACCGCAGATGCGGGCCGATGGGCGATGCGATAAGCGCAGCAATCAAGGCTAACGCCCATAAATCAACAAGACCGCTTGCCATGCGTGCGCCCTTTGCCATTTTGAGAAGACGTGCTTTGCGTTCGCGAAGTTGGGGCTTTTTAGCTTTGGGCATGCTGCTAAAGAAGCGACGTACCCTTGAGAACAGAAGCCGCTTGTTCCGGCGCAAAGTTAAAACGACAGGGCGCAGAAATTTTTTGCCGTGAAACGGGTTGATATCAATGATATCGCGATAAGGCGCAATCGCATCAATCGGTGGCAATTGCGTCAGACATGGCTTGTTCCGCCGCACAATAAGGATTGTGTTATCTGTACGCCGGATTTCATCCGACGTCATCAACACCCGCCCCTCTTCACGATAATCAGTGCCACTAATCCAATAATTGGGTGTTTCTTTATTGCCGCTATTTCCCTCGGCGATCAGCGATTGCTCGCCTAGCATTTTTTCGATCATCGCCAGTGTTTCGGGCTCTCTTTGCCCCGGCAGGAATTGCTTGATTTCCGTCTCACTAAGCAACGTGCTCAACACATCCTTCCCGTAAACCTTACGAAAAGCTGGCAGGTTTTGGATGATCAAATGCAAACGCAAGCCATAGCCACGTCCCCAGGTCAGCAAACTTCCCAAATCATGGAGCTTGAAATTTGTCGCTTCATCGGCAATCAAATAAACAGGGCGATGGTGGTTCTTATGCCTTTTAAGCTCCACGAACATGCACCATTGTAGCAATCCCAGAACTTGCTTCTGCGCTTCTATTCGCCCCGCATCCGCAACGATGAAGACGGTGGTTGGATGATCACCTTCCTTCTGCTCACTAAAACGAAAACTGCTGCGTTTGGTTTTTTTATGTGCACGCGTTGTGATATTAAATCGTGCCACGGCCTGCTGCGCCCCCGTCTGGAAACTATCAGCCGCTGTTGACTTTCCATTCTCCAACAAATCAACAACTTTTACTCCGAGGCCACTAAGATATTCCCCATAATCGACAACATCATCACTCGATTGCTGATCGACCCATGGAGAGTCTTCAATGGGCAATTTGGTAAAGTTCTTGCTCATGACACATGCTCCTCTTCAATAGATAGCTCCAAGCGCCCACAGGCCCATTTTGCGTGTCGAAGCAGGCTTGCCCTGTCGTTGAGCATCGCGGCCACATCACCAAGGGTGGCGCCATAACCATCGACCAGCACACACATTTGCACCGCAAAGCCAATCAGGTCGCGCGACCCGTCGCGAAAATAACCGTTGTCATCACCACCATCGCCACTACCTGAAGGTTCGGGGTAAAGCTGCATGCAAAGTTCATGGATATCGTCTGAGACATCCATCAAGCCACCTGGACGCCAATAATCATCGGCGATAATGCAAAGCGGGTTATATTCAGCAGATGGTCCAAGAAGATCAGAATTGACGTCGCCGATATTGAGAATGTGAACCGTCTCGCCGCGCTCGCGCAGAACCCGCGCGAGGCAACAGCTCAATTCCGATTTAAAATCAATGATGGTCTTGCTCTCATGATTGGAGAGGATTGTCGGCATAACCACACCCACCCCCTTGCCGGACCCGGCAGTCCCAACAGTGAGAGCGTTCGAGGCAAAGTCTGCCATGACCTCCTTGCCGCGAAATGTTCCCCAATATGGACCCCAGCCTTCAGAGATGAGATCATCTCTGATCTCATGAAGAGATTTTACCCATCCCGCCGTACCCTTGAGGCCTGTCGCTGTTCGCGCTGACTTCCGCTCAAAGACATTGCCCAGATACCAAAACCAGTCTGATAACAATGCGGCACCACTTGTGAGCAGAAAGCCTGCAACCACGACGGAGAGACCATTGATCTCCACGCCAACGATAATCGGGCCAGTGTATTGCAGGAGATTGTAAGCACCGATACCAATGATCAACGAAGGCAGCGTGCGTTTTTGTCGCCCGCCACTCATAGCTGCGCCCTTCGCCCCTCCACGAGGCCAAGCACTGCTGAAGGCTTAATGGTTATCCAGTGTTTGGAGTTGCTCCTGTGCTTGCCTGAATTGCCTTGATGGGCGGGGATATGGAACGGCAGCTCCCAAACGCCATCTTGACCTTCCAGCCATATGCGCACGGTTCCATTCACACCGCGAGGAGCTTTACCACTATAGAAATTGACTGAGAGGGACAGATCGAGCGCGTCAACGGGTTTGAAAAACTCGACATATTCATGAGCCTTCTCATTGTCAGGGGAACTGCGCCAGTCCTTGAAAAACCGACCCTTTGCAGATTTTAGGTTAGCAAAGTAGAGCGGCTTCTTTACACCTTTGAGCCGAACATAGAGATCCAGATCACAGGAACAATCCCAACGAACACCGACCTTGATACGGCCTACAGTATTTAGAGCAGCCCGCTCATTGATAGGAATATCCTCACCGAGAAATCGCCCCGCCTGAGTGAATTCCAGCCGTTGTTGCGGCTGTTCTGTGTTGGCCACCACTGGAGGCAGTGCGGCAGTTGCTTCCACCCGCTGTTGCTCCAACTGGATCATGGCAGGTGGTTTGGGATTAGGATCGGCGGTAAAGGTGCGTGCAGGTTTACTGCCTGACAAAAACCGATCAGCGCACAAACCACTATCGCTACTAAAGGTAGCGAGCACGCCCCCCTGCTTGGCAATATACAAAGACCAGACACGGTGCACTAAATCACGATGAGACGGGCTGATAAATCTGTCATTTGCAGTACAGAAATGAAATACCGTCCCGTGATAAACCTGCGCCCGATCAGTGACGCCGTACGGTGATGCAAATCCATCTACATTGAAGTGCCCGTCATTTGGATAGGCAGCATTGCGCATCGAAAGCTTTGGCTCTCGTGCATCAAAGTGCAGAGCAGAGCCATACATCAACACATGCATGGTTTCGCCTGGAAATGAAGAGCGCACATTATCGCCGAACTCTCGAAACAAACCGATCAGGTTATTGTCAGCATTCACTGGCCTTATGGGACGGCTCTTTTTAATAAACCTTGCAACCGGGCCAAACCGCTTCTTCACATAGCGCAGGCGGAATTTTCCCTCGCGAAAACGGCTCTTATCGGGAATCTTGATGGTTGAAATCAATTGCTGTCTGGTGCCATCATAAATTACCACGGTATCTTTGCGTTGGAGCTTGGTGAGTGCAATCTTGCCAACCACACGTCCGAGCATCTTGGCGCTATCCACTGAATGGTCAGAGGTAATCACGGCATAGACGTCGGCATGGGCTGGCCCAATATACAACATTGGAGCGAGAACTCCGACAAAGACGTTTTTGCAGATTCTATTCAATAAAATTGTCATGTGAAATATCCTCTTTATGTTTTTGACTTCATAAGATCCAGCTGATGCGCTGCGCTTGCAGCGACACCTGCAAGGTCCACGGCCTCATCGCGCTCTCTTTGTTCGAGGCGTTTCTTCTCAAGCAGAGATACGTAATTCTCACGGTGGTTGGACAGAGCCGCATCATAAGCCGCGCGAAATTTTGTCAATGCAGAAAGTTCAGCGAGTGACCCTGCGCACAAGGCTTTAATTTGATTGATGTGGGCGCGGCAGCATTTGCGCTGCGTGGTTTCTACAATCTCTGTTTTGCGATAACTACGATCCAGAATATGCAGCGAAATTTTGAGCAAACCGCCCATCAGCACTTCGCCAAAAAGCTGTATCGAGATGTGCAGAGCGAAGAAATTAAACGGCGCAGCTGCTGCCAAGTCATCAATACCTACACTACTCGGAGCGTAAGCCCGTCCTAGCGTTATAAGCCACCCCGCAAAGACCGCTGCGACCAGGCCACAAAGCGACCAGAGATAAGTCTTACGATGCCGCTCAGTGCCAATCCATTCATAGGCCTGCGCAATAACGATCATTGCGCCTAACGGCAGAAAAGCAAATAACACTGCGATATAAGGGTGTTCATAGGCAATGGGGATTTTGTCGCTCTGAGTGATAAACGAAGCGATTGTAGCGCACATCATACCGCCGCCGCCGATCAACACGGTTGCTAGCGCCCAAAACATTAAAAAAGGGAAATATGCGTTGTCTATTTTTGGCTCAGTTGTCGCCACTTCTTCAAATGCTAGCTGCTCCTGTCGCAGCTTGACCGCTTCTTTCTCTTCTTCAGCATAGCCCTCGATTTCGCTATTGAGATGATCCTCCTTTCTATCAAGATTGTGTTGGCAGATTGGATTGGCACCTTGAAACTCTGACTCTGCCTTTTCCTTAACGCGTCGATCTGCATCTGAAGTATTTTTAATGCCCTCGACAAAACCATCATCGACTTCGGGGGTGCTGAAGTCCGTTGGGTATTCAGTACTAAAGTCGTGTTCGGGGTTTGCTTTTGGTGCTGGTATATTCAGCAGATCGCCTTCATCTAGATATGCATTGTTGCTCTGACGTTTAGAGCTGATGCGCTCCTCTTCATGATCTTCATTCACATAGGCTCCATTTGATGGCGGACTTACGCCGTTAGAACCATTGAGCATGCCTGACGGCATTTCATTTTCTGGCATTTAATTCTCCCTTAGTTTTTTGTTGGTGATGAAATAATGGGGAAACAGATCGGCAAAAAAGCACGAAGCCAGCGCGATCTGAGATTTTGGGATAATTGTAATTTTGGATGTCTCTCCCTTGCTGCTAATATCAAGCACCCAAATTCAGGCACTCGATATTCAGCATGAGACACAGGAGCAATCAATCTGGGCGAACAGCTGACAAACTCCTCAATCCATCGACAGATTCATTGGTTCGAAGATCGATTTCTAAAGCCAACGCGACAAGACGTAGGCGAGTAGCCAGCCGCTCTTGAGGTCGTTGTTTCAGTGGGGTTTCAGCTCGATTACGAAAAGAACGTATCCAACGAAAGGACTGATCATCATTGAACGCCAGATCTATATCTTCATCACCAATGGAGAAAACTTGACCATCAGGCCATAAAATCTGCCCTTCAAACCAAAATATTTTCTCCGCAAGCCAGTTCGGCACGTCTCGACTGGATATTGGCAACGCAGCTATATAGCGCGCCATATTTTGGTAGCGTTCACGTTGAAGCAATTGTCGGTGGCTTAAGACGTACAAGGTGTTAAATCCACACGAATTATTTTCAATTGTGCGATAGGCGGAATAGTTTCCGCAAATAGGACAGGTAGTCATTTTTTTCTCCCGGCTAAGGGAGAGATGCATCTCTCAAACAAGGTTGTTTATTGTGTACTCTAAAAAGGTACAGCATCTTGGGGCGAGCCTTACTCGTGAGAAACTCGTGAGTTTGTGATCTTGGCTGCCTGCAAGTAGCTGGTTCAAAATCCGGTTATTGAAAAAGCCGCCCAGAAGAATGGTGATTGTGATGTTGGCATCTCAGATTTTGAGCTCAAAGAATAGCTGGCTGCCTCACTATCAATCCAGTTTTGCGCACTCGCTTTATCGCCAAAAGCCGATAGCGTCCTTAAATTCGAAAGAGACGTTCGATATTTCGACAATAATCCGTGCGTCTCAAGTTCTTCAAATTCACCTGCAATAAAAGCACATTGAGCATTTCTCAATGCGCGGGCTGGAGACAGCCCTTTTTTATGCTCCGACATAAGTTTGAGAACAATATTATAAGTCGAAGAGACGTCGACAATCCATTGGGACGCTGCAACGCTATGAGCACCAGATTGCAGGAAGGCCACTGGAAGCCCTATAAATTCATCTGGGGTATGTTTGGTGCCGATAAGGGCACTTTCACACGCCCCCAGCACGACAAGACGAACATTGTTCAAATTCATATTCTGGAGCTGTTCAGCGCTTAGCACTGAATGATCTGACATCATAAGATGCGACTGATCAGGCTCCCCCGCATTCCATATCCCATGACAGAAAAAACTTAGATATGTCCAGTTTTGACCAGCCTCAAATTCGGACAGGAATTGGATCGCTGTTGGCTTGATAGAATGCCGGTGCGATTCATCAAAAAAAGACCATGCAGGATTTACATCTTCTCCTATATCGCCAATAGGATCGGTAACAGCCAGCAAACTATCTCCGTCCTGCGTAATTGGCTTGTTTTTTCGTGTCAAAAATATGCGAGGATTGGGAACATATGATACAGGCCAATTCTCGATAAAGTATGGTCTCGAATTGTCATGCGGTCGAGCAGCATGTAATGGCAAAATTGATAGTAAGCCAGGAAGCATGAGAAACAGCTCAGCCTGTGATGACTTTGAATTATTGCCAAGCCACTCGGCAATGGCTCCCATCAATAGCTCCCACAACTCAGGTAGAAACAGCTCAATATAGCCATTCCATTCGATTATCGCATTTTCGCGAACTGTCAAATTGTTAGCCCCAGATTCTTGACGATATTTTTCATACGATTTCTGCCAGCCTGCCCGACCATCTTGCAAAGGCCCGTTTAGTAAATTCAACACCGTTGTCGTTGTCAGATCACTGATAAAAATAACGTTATCATCGGGTATTGCACACATGTCCTTTTCGAGAAATATAACTCCGCCGCCACATTCCGAGACGAAGACAGCCAAGAAAACCTCATCTGATGTCATGTTCTGAGTGAATTGAGAAATCTTTATATAGTCAGGCTCAGAGATGCCCCTAACATTCATTTCCTCGAGAAATTTTTTGTGTTCGCACTCCAACTCAAGCAGCTCTTCCGCATTCAGTACCTGCAGATCACCAGAGCCGCTCAAGCCACTACTCAAACGCTCATCAAACTTTGCACGAATACGTTGCCAATTTGATGTTGAGAAATCATCTCCATGACCTTGCTCTTCATTTAACCGCAAGGCTAACTCGGTACTTACAGCTCTGGATAATGATAAATATTGAAACGCTTTCTCATACTCTTTTAGATGACAATATGTTGCGGCTGACAGATCCCCTACTCCTGATAGAGACGAAAGCAAAGCACGTTGTTGCAGTTTAGAACTCGATAACAGAGCCATCCCATGAATGCTTGAAATCAGCTCTGCGCTCAATTCAGCAATTTTGTTCCAATCGCGAAGAAAGGCTGGCTTTTGGGAAAGCCGCAGGCAGAGTCTTCTCGTCGTCTGCGCCCACTGAAGCGGATAGATGTCTTTTTTATATTCCTTCAGAGCGTCTTCGTACGCCTCAATTGCCAACAGAAGATATTTATGATGATTTTCTCTTTTATAAAGCTCCGCGTTCAGGTCTCCAACTGCTCGATGCCAGTTCGCCCACCAAAATGGCTTGGATTTTCGATCAAAAATATCTTGGATATCTTTGTGTATAGACAGGGATTGCTTAAGCATATCGGTGTCGTCGTCAAGCACACCGATCCGAAACAGCGCCGTGGCAATATGCGAGGTTATTTGCGCCCAAGAGTATGAGTGCTTCTTACGCGTAAAAAATTTTATGGATTTTCTATAGAAGAAAACAGCCTGCCGTAAATCACTTGCCGAATTACTGTGCTCTCCGATCCAATGATAATTGGAAGCAATCTGTCGATAGGTATGAGCAATTTGCGTTCTACCAAATTGCCTATTTGAGTTTTCCGAAAGCATATTTACGAGAAGTACGGTTTTGTCTCTCAATCGAGGAATTGCGCCTGTTAACCCGCACAATAAAAATTCACAATGCAATATATTTGTCATTGTGTTCAACCAGACAGATGGTTCTGTTTCAATCTTTCTGACACGTAAAGCATCCTGATATAGTGAAATCGAGTAGCGTATCAGATTAGCGTCAGCTGTCAGGTCTCCAAGTTTCGAGTTCACTGCGCCAAGGCTGTTTTTTGCCCGTCCCCAAAGAGCTTGGTCATCCTTTTCATCGAGGATGGACAAAGCGCACTCATAATTCTCAGCCGCCTGCTGCAATATTTTGTGATTATTGTTTATCTGGCCAATCCCAAGGAGTGCATAGCCAATATCTGCAAAAAGTTCAGCCTTTAGCGACCCCCCATTATCGGGACCCAAACTATCGAGGCATTCTGTGTAAGCTGAAATAGCCGTTTCAAGATCAGTTATTTGTCCCCTTGCTTTGCCGACTAACGTCGTCGCAGTGGCAAAATTTTTGCAGCATTTACGCCATTTTGACTGCATACCCGCAGCCAGATACGCATTGCTGGCGTTCTCGAAAGCTGTAGCAGCCTCAAATAGCTTCTCTCTTGACCAGGCATCAAACGCGATATTCTCCTGAAGTTGAGCATATCGTTTTTGTAAATGTGGAAGGTGATGAAAAGCTTTATTGCCATGAGCTATTTCTAAAATGGCGCCGATCCAAAATGCTCGCATCTCTGGCTGCTTTTGGGACATTTGTGCGCTAAGGAAATCAAGGGCTTGGCGGCCCTGGATATGAGAGACATGCCCTTCTAGTATTGATTTAGCCTCAACATAAGAGGCCTCATCCAGTTGATCAAGAAGGATTAAAATCTGTTTGGAGACAGCGTTCTTTTTCAATCACTCTTCCAATCATTTGCTCAAGGCACCCTTGTTACAAAGAGTTTTCCGTACTTTACGGATGAACAGCTTTATTCCAGACCGCATATCAAATTCTCAGATATACTTATTCATGATACCCTGCAACTTCGCCTAAACAGCATCGGTTTTAATCTTATTTGGAACAAATATGGAATTCTCAAGCCGTCAGGATCATATCCTGAAAACGCAACTCAACATATTCAAAGTGACTAGAAAAAGACCATCTGGTGTATTTAGCTTACCGGAGCTGGTTGACCAAATCTCTCAGTGCGAAACTGCCCAGCCATATTTGTATGATGGCGTACCTTCAGACCATCACTATGCCAAAGAAACCGATGATCAAGTCCATAATTCAAATCCCACGGACCGTACTGATGAAGGCCCACGGTTGACAGCGAGGGTTTTACAAAAATGGCTTAACGGCGAAATTGTTGTTCGGGGCAGAGGTGATCAGAAAATGAAGGTGCGGCACTTCACGTGCCCATTGATAGAAAGTAGAATGGCCATATATGAATTTTTAAAAGAAAAAAAGCTCCTTACCGATGCGGACCTTGCCGTTGAGAATTGGCCCTATGCTTCCCTTGCCACAAATTTTCTAAAATATATGAACGAGACGACGGTCACTAGCCCCACTGCTACTGCTCAAATTACTATTTCTGATGAATATTATGCATTTGGGGATGATGGTGAAAAAATTCAGGTTCGCCGTCTTTCAGTAACAAAATCAAATTTGACCGATATTTTTGAAGTCTCAGAACGAACAACGGTTTTTAAAAAGTGGAAACGCGGTACATCGTCCACCCCCGCTCATATTAATTTAGAGCGACCTGATGATAGGGTTTGTCTGTCGGGCTGGGGGGTACTGTCCCACCAGTATTTCTGTGTATATCTAAATTCTAAAACTGATGAAGCGCCGGTTTGGCGAGAGTACAAATTGCTCCAAAACTCCAACAAAGATGGGACTGAAGGCGCGGCATTTTCTGTCTTGAGTAATAATGGACAGGGCACAATAAAGATTAAAAATAACAATTACTATAGTAACATAAATTCGTTTCTTGAGTTTATTAATAGTTCTATGTATAATGTGGGTTATAAGATAATCGGAAGAAACGTTAACCTACTCAGGCCGCCTATGAAATCGGATACGACATCATTTTTAGAATTGTGGAATTGCGTTAAAGACCCAGATGATGTTGATTTTGAGCGGTTTGCAGCGTTGGTTGATGCGGGTGCAAGCATCAATAACCGCCTTCCCAGATGGGGAGGAACTCTTCTTCATAGATGTGCCGACACACTAAATAGAACTTGCCTGAAGGCTCTCATCAAAAGGCCTGACCTTGATTATCTTGTACGCAATGATAAGGGGTTTTACCCCTCAATGATTGCCTATGATCAGGATATCGGGTCCTCGGTAGCTCGCTTCCTATCAATTAAAGAAAGGGCTGCAGCAAAAACCCAGGGTCTAGACATATGCGCTCAAATGGAGGAAGCATGGCTGCGTGACAAAAGAAACCACGACTTCGATCCTAATGATCCCACACCACAATAACCTGCTTCACCGCTTTCTCCAAAAACACAGTTACAAGTTCCCCATCGCTTCCTGCCGGTTGTGCAATACGCGGACAATCAGCGGCCCATCATCTTGCAACATGTAATAGACAGAATGGCTTTGATGCTCGAAACGGCGCAACCCAAGGCGGATATGATCATAGATACGGCCAATACGTGGATTTTCTGAGATGTTGAAGAAGCAATCACGAAAGCCATCCCTATATATCTCTGCCTGCTGTTTACCGAAGGTTTTGACAGTATATCGCGCGACCCCTCGCAAATCTTCGGTAGCTTCTTTGGAAAGCGTATAACCCGCCATTCTACGCATCATCCTCAGCAATGGCATCAGCCCAAATACTGTCTACAGTTTCATCGCTGATACCGCTTTGCAGGCCAGCATCAATGAGTTTGCGTAATTTAGCGTCAGCACGCTGTTTCTCAAAATCCTGGCGCACCAAGTGACGGAAATACTCACTGGTATTATCAAATTTGTGATCTTTCATGGTGTCACGCACATAGGCACCAAGGTCATCCGACATCGTAATTGAGAATTTTGCCATCGTTTTATGCTCCATTTTCTAAAGGGAATTGTAGCATATAATCCGATTATATCCTACAATTCGATGTAATATACCACAAAATTTCAATTCTGTTCCCATCAGATTCAAATGCAATTCTGTTGAGGCGATGAAGGTTTTGACTTATTTCCTCACAATCTGGTATAATATAAACTGTTGAAACATAGGCTTAAATTAATTTTCTCAGCCCTGAAAATCCTATGCAAACAACGATCTCAATGAGGTCGACAATTTATAACGATCAGAGGATGGATTGGACAACAGTACAACTGAATTTGACAAAATTGAAAATGCCGCCGCTGAAAAGCGTCTGGCACAGGATTTTGACGATCTCCAAAATGAGCTCTCCGGCAATTCCGTCGGACGCATTCAGAGGTTCCTATCACCTGAGGCCCACGCTCTTTTGATGGAAAAGCGAAATGGCAAACAGTCCGCTGTAATGACAGCCCTGGAACTCGCCTTGATGAATGATCCCTACTATGCAGAAGTCTATAATAATACAGTTGATCGCCTGCGCGAGTTGGAAGACGCAACCGAAAAGGCAATAGAAAATGCCATTCTCAAAGAACAAGAAGCCGAGAGCATATTAGAAACAACATTGGATCGCGCCGCTCAATTGCCGGACGGCACGCGGGTTTTCCGCGACGAGAATGATCGCGTTTGGACAGAGTTTGATCAACGCGTTAAGGCATCAGATGCAAAAAATATTGAATGGCGCGGGAATGAGCCAACCAGTAAGCAGTATCATCAGGACCGGGCAAAGCTGCACGAAAACAGAATCGCCACTGATAAGCTTCGTGCCTATCAAACGGATGTGCTTGATACGGCTCGTGAGCGTCTGATGGATACGGACAACCCACTGCGCCCAGAAGAACTCAAAGAAATGGAAGAGGGATTTTCGAAACGTCTCAGCGATATGCGCCGCCCAGAACAGGCTACAAGATTCGAACAATCGTTTGAGACGGTTCATACCGACTTTACTGCTGATATTCCTATCCTGAAATAACCAACTTTATCGATATTTGAACGTGCCGCATCTCTTCTGCAAAACAGCTAGGATAATGAGCCGTGGATGATAACTGTCATTGGCCTGCATAGCTTTATATATAGCATCATTCGATTTCTGTTCATCACCGAAATACCAGTTTTCAAGGCATTTTGCATGTTTTTCATCATTCTGTCCGGCAATCGCTCCGGCAGTTCCCACAGTGGTTCGTACGTACGCATCCCTGTTATCTTTCTGCCATGTCAGGAATTCAGAACTCTTGAACCCATCCTTTGCATACGATGGCATGCAAAACACCAGAAAAATAGCGAATATACTTGCGGGGAATACTAATTTCATCATGATCAAAAACGATGGTTATTGTTAAACTAAATATGTGAATAGAATATGAGTTGTGTAAAACAGCAAACCCGCAGAAATCGGACATTCGGGATTTTTATCGCCGGGATAAAATTCCTCTCGATCATGTGCACAATAAGGATCGGTTTAGTGCAAGGTGGGAGATGGATATGAGTGTATGGCCCAATATTGATTGTTCAGGGCGGCGCATTGGCTATGCGCGGGTGAGCACCGCCGACCAAAAGCTTCGCATGCAGCTGGATGCTCTTAATGCGGTGAATTGCGATTCAATCTTCAAAGATCATGGTGTTTCTGGCGCAAAGTCCAGCCGCCCCGGCCTTGATGATATGCTGGCATATATTCGGCCTGGTGATACTGTTGTTGTTTTCAAACTGGATCGACTGGGGCGCTCCGTATTGCATCTTGCCGATCTGCTAGTGAAATTCCGAAATGAGGATATTCACTTCTGCTCTCTTGCTGAGGGCGTAAATACGACCACACCCGGCGGTAAGCTGGTTTATCACTTGTTCTCAGCCTTTGCTGAATTTCAACGTGACATTATCATAGAGAATACCCGCGAAGGCATGCGTGCCGCAAAGAGACGTGGCAGCCTCATAGGGAGGCCCCACAGCCTCAGTGCTGATAGTGTTATGGAAGCGCATAGACTGATCGCTCAAAGTGGTGCACGGCGCGAGGATGTAGCCCGTAACCTTGGTGTGTGTCGCATGACCTTGGATCGAGCAATAAAACGACTAGAACTAGATGAGACAGCATAAGGTTGGTTTTGTGATGGCGGTATTGATCAAAAGCGTTTGCCTGTCAGGAGTGCACTACAAAGCTGGTGGCGTAATACCAAAATAGGGAAATCTGATAGTTTAAGGATGAACGCAAGTTGTGCGCTGTAGCGCATGCGTTTCTCGCTACGCTCGGCAAGGGAGACGCTACGCTCTCCCGTTGCATCCCTCTGGCCATTCAACCATATCGCCGATTGACCACTCGCAGGGCTTGAAGAAGCACTTCTCCACCTGCACCGAACCATGCACGAGCGGTTGGTCGTTCAATCACTGACCGTGCGAAACCGAGAACTTTACATTTCAATGATTTTTATGATTGCGTAAAATTATGAAGACAGGACCCGCCCAACACGCTCTTAAGGTTCAAGTTTAGAAGTATAAGTTTCAGACATAGAGGTATGAATTTCTGCTCTAGAAGCAAGAGTTTCACGTCTAGAATTATACGGTTTACGCCCAGAATCATAATAACGTTCTTGTCTAGAAGTGTCAGAAATATCCACAGCCCCTGGGAGCAATGTTTGTTCTCCATTCGATGACCCGAGACCTGCCACTCTAGTATGATGGGGAGGAGTTGGTGTATTTTCAGAAGATTCGTACCTCATTGCATCTGTTAGTACTGTTTTCATATTTTGCCTAAATGAGGCTCTTAGTGAATTTAAATTAAACATATTCCTCCTGTGATAAAGTATTTACAATATAAAAAATAATATATATGTATAATACATGAGAAAAGAACATAATGTCAAGCAACGCGATCTATAAGCATGATATGCTCTGGCAAATAATAGTCATGATTATTTTTATTGTATGTATTATTTTTCAGCAATTCTGCGAAAAACACCAGTCATTGTCAGAAGCATTATCGATGTAACAATCCAGCCAATAAACGCATAAACAGCTTTCACAGCTCGCCATAAATCTGGTGATCTAATGGCAAAATTAGTCTCAGAACCGGACTGGCCCAGAAATACAAGTCGAGGTACTGAGAAAATAATTGGATCACTCCGCGTTGCGGCGCGCACCTTGCAACGCTGCTCTTCGTTCAACTGAACAATCGGTAGCGCTAGATCAAGCGCATAAATCCAGGGTGACACCTCTGAACCGCACGGTAATTCTATCAAATTTCTTTGCGATCGGTCGGCTATCGTGACCGGTTGACCATTGTGGGATAAAGTTGTGACATGAATCGTTTCGAGAACAAGAAGATCACGCTCTTTGAGATAATTTGTGCCAGCAACACCGATTAAAACAAATAGGATAAAAGTGGCGATAGCCCTTTTGCCGGATAGGCCATAGCCAAAGAGTAATCCATAAATTGACCAGAATAGTCGCGTTGGCCACCAAAGCGTTTTTGAGCGAGCCTTGAGCTTGGCGATTAAGATCTTCTTAGCCGCATCTTTTTGCCCGGCGTCATCAAGCACCTTCGCAATTTGTTCGTAGGGATAAGGATTGTACTCGTCCTTCGTAGGCTTAAGGTTATCATATTGAAGGTTTAACCAGAATTTCCGCATTTCTATGGAATGAGGGAAACGGATTCCTTGGAGCCATATCCCTATTTTTTGCGAAATTGAAAGTTTTTGTTTGATATCTTGAACAGACGCTCGCTCTAGTGTGGAAAATCGAAATCCATTGAGTTCAACTCGTACTTCGCGTCCGAAATCAGCCCCCGAATTTGTTGCAAAATTTGTCGCCTGTACGTCTTGAAGATAAAGTTTGATACGTTGTCTGGAATTGACATCGGGTTTTTTTATCTTTCCGGCAATTAAACGGGTCATGAGCCGTTGCCGAAGTGTCATTGCATCTGGATTTAAGTAGCCCTCCTCTAAAATGAATGCCTCCGATCCAATACCTTTAATGTAAAGAGTGCCTTTAATGCTCGACCCCTTAAGTGATATATTGGCATTGGATAGCAACTGCGCATGGCCATGTTCAGTTTTCCAGGGTATCAGTTTAACATCCTCTCCAACACTTACGTTGTTCGCCATCATGGCAAATCCTGTCGGATTTGAAAGTTTAGCTCCACTTAGCTCGAGAACGCCGCCCACTGTAGCGCCAAGAAGAAAAATCTCTCCCTCAGCTTCAAATCGCGCGATTGTGCCGTCTCTTGACCACACGGTTCGCATAATCAGGCTCTCGCCAATATGGGCGCGCTGCATATTGATACACTTACCACGACTAGGTGCACTCAACTTTGCACCGTTAAGCTGCATGGATTTTCCGACCTTAGCAGCTGCCAGATGGAGAGTCCCCTTGGTCTCGAATTGGATCGGCTTACCTTGCGAAGTATTACCATTGCCACACCACACGTGACCTGCGACCTCAATTGCATCGGCGCTAACCGCGAGTCGTTCTGGAAATTCGATGCGAGTTCCAATAAGATCCAGGTTCCCTCCTATTTTTGCATTATCCAGTGAAAGACCACCTGTTAACATGCTCCGATACGCTTTATTTGTCGTGGAAAACGATATTGAGAGAGAAAAGTCTTGATCAACCTGAAGAGAATCTGCCAGCAAGGCATAGGCATCGGAATTTTCGAGGCGACAACCATCCATCTTCAAGTCGCCGTGGATTACAGAGTTTCTGAGGTCGATAGAGCCCACAGCCGTGAAAGGATGAACTGACGTTCCTGTCTGGTCTTCTATTGGAAGAGCTACAACAGCCCCACCAACCTTGGTGCCATGCAGTGATAATGCTTCTTGGCCATTTCCATTCAGAGATGCGCCATGGAGTTCTACATTTCCACCAATCTTCCCCCTTTTTACAGAAACGAGTCCATTAGTTTTTAACTTGAACACACAAACTTTGGGGATGTAACCGCTATTGAGAAAAAGGCTGCCTTCAATTTCAATGTCGTTCAGTACTAGACAAGAGGCGTCGACACCATTGAAACGTGCCCCCATACAAAGAAAATCCCCGTTAATTTTTGATCCGCTCATATCGACCGTGCCTTCAGCTTCGAACGGGTGATGATTGTTAAATTCATTTGCAGAAATACGAAGAAAAATATCTTCGCCGATTTCGGCATTCCACATACCAAGTGCTAAACTTCCTCGACCATCTAGCTTCGCGCCTGATAGATCAAGGCGGCCGCGAATTTTAGCACCAAGAAGCTTAATAGTACCGATGGCCTGAAAGCGATTCGTATCGTGATCCTCATCTGCTCGCATCAGCAAACTCTCGCCAACCTCAATCCTTTGGGCCAGGATAGAATCAGAACCATTTCCATCAAGCTGGGCACCGATGAAGCTTAGCTGATCGCCGATGCTCGCCATGGACAGATCGACTGTGCCTTTTGTTTCGAAGGGAAGATACTGATCATTATCGTCAATTGCAGACGAAAAACTAGCTCCACCAGTAACACTCATATTGCCAGCAGATATCGATTCATTACCATTTCCAGATAAGCAAGCGCCTGCGAAATCTATTGCACCAACAATTGTGGCATGCCTGAGTTTAACAGTTCCAGTTGTTTGGAAGGGGATAAGGTTTCCATCAATATCAATACCTGGCATGGCGCTAATTGATCCACCAATGTGCGTACTAGTGAGGTCGAGGGCGCTAAAAGATTGACCATTGAGCTGCGCCCCGGTCAAATCAAGGTCTCCCGCAATTCGGGCGTTTCGGGCGAAGATTGAGCCAACGGCCGTAAATCCTTTAATGGATTGTCCTTTAGCTTCAACCATGTCGAAGTGAACGCCGCCACCCACACTTATGGTATTTGCTCTCAGCGCTGCTTGCTCCCCCCCATTGAGTGATGCGCCGGAAAAATTGATGTAACCTTTAATTGTTGCGGCTTGGAGGTTGAGACAACCGATTGCTTCAAATATTGAGATGGTACCAGGGTTTATTTCTGACGCGCAGACGTTTAGAAAGCTGCCGACTTCCATGTATGCAGCAAATAGCGCGTCTTCACCGTTCCCATCCAGCTTTGCGCCCGTGAACTCCATGGCACCGTGGATCTTGGCATTTAAAAGGCGGAAGCATCCTTTCGTTTGGAAACGTAAAATTGAAGTACTGTCTTTTGCACCAGAACGGCATATAAAATTTCCCTTTACCTCCAAATTTTCGGCAGAAACTGACAGATCACCTTTACCATCGATTGACGCGCCATAAAATTCGACATTCCCTCCAATTTGGGCGAGGCCAAGAGCGATTGTACCTTCTGATTCGAACCGCTCTATTTGCTTGTCGCCTGAGGCTACTACTCCCGCATACAAAGAGCCTTTCATCTTTAACCACGATGCATTGAGCGCGGCTTTACCGTGACCGTCCAAATGGGCACCATTGAGCTGCAAATCTCCTCCAATCTGCGCCTTGGAGAAAACCAGTGAGCCAGATGCTTCAAAACGAACGATCCCTCCTTCTTCGATCGGTTCTGCCGAAAGATCTACAACACCGCCAATCATGGCATTAAAAGCAACGATTGCATGGTTGCCACAACCATCCAGTTTTGCCCCGGCCATAATCAGCGCTTTGTCAATACGTGCATATGCCAAGTAAATCGTGCCTCGAGCACGAAAGCGCGACGATTGAATTGAGCCAGACGCGGAACAAAGAAATATACTTCCCAGTATGTGCGCCGAGCTTGCGTTGAAGGCGTGGTCGCCTGTCGCGTGGAATTGCGCGCCTTCAGCCTTGATATTCTGGCCGATCGTTGCTCCTCCCAGATAAATTTCTCCTGTTGACTTAAAACCGTCGCGCAAATTTAAACTTCCACCGATGGTGCTTTCATTGAGATCAAGAGCTATCGGAGACTCGCTTTCTGACTGATCATCCTGGGACTTAGCAAAGAGAGTTGCACCGTTGAGGTAGATACCTCCACCAATGTTTGCTCTGACCGCGTGAACGGTGCACTCTCCATTTTCACAGACTGGCTTTAAAAAGCTGAGGTCCAGGTCGCCTCTCAAATGCACACTCTCAATATTTATTTTGGCAATGCGCGAGTTCGTTATTGCGATACGAGAAAAATTAGCGTGTTTGGCAACAAATTCTGGAATTATAACGTCATCGAACACGATAGCGGTCGAAGCAATATCACTGGATTGCCCAGCGTCCGAAATATCAAGGCAGTTATCAACTTCAAAACGTTTGGCATGAAGGCCGTTCGGTAGTCGAACGGGTCCGCTTTTATCATCGCTTGTTTTAAAAGGGAGCCCCAAAATTAGGCGACGTATGACCTCAGCACGAATTTTCGGATATGCAGACCGCTCGGTTCCCCTACTGGCTCCAGCCGTTCGGCCATTCGCAACCGTATTGATAAAGTCAAGCTCCGCGCGCGTGAGCTCTATAACATCTGCCACGACAATCCCCCGAAATTAGTATTGTTATCAACTGTCATTAAATATAACTGGTCGATTAGTAGTTTGAATTAGTGAAGCAGCCGGATCAATTCATTTTTCATATTGGTTAGCAGTTTCACGAACGTCGTAATTGGTCCAGGAATGTGGGACCCGCTCAAAATCCTATTCAAGGCCGTTTTTCTTAAGCAGTTTGTATAGCTCGTCTTCGGGGATGTTTTTGAGCAGTGTGGTTTTCTGGGTGCTGGTGAGTAAGGCCAGTTTTGAGTAGATTGAGTATTCTTCATTCAGCTCCAGGCGCTCCGCTCGTATCAGATCAATTTGTTCGATCCATTCTTCTTCAAACTTATCGAACATAGTTCTGTTGGCGACAATCTGCGCGATGAATTCTGTCAGAGTATCGGTAAAATTACGGCTTCCATCATACCCATAAATATGGCCCCATTCGTGCAGCAGGACTGCCAGCCCTTCTCCAAATGAGAACAGGAAGACCTCCTTGTTGAGAAACACCGTTTTCTCTTGCCATGTCCGCTTGTCTCGAAGCTCGCCAATGATTTCATCGGAGGCACCGATTGTATATTTGGCACCTGAGTACTTTGCCACCAATTCGCGCTGAAACTTTCTGATACAGCTGATGAGTATTTTAAGTGCGTCTTCCTCCAGAGTCGTCATTGCTCGACTATAGGCAGACGTGATCTTCTCTCTTGCTACCTCTCTTCGTTGCTGGGCAATTTCTGAAGGCGTTTTCATCCCCAATTTGGACATATAGGCGGGGCACCTGCGATAGCCGCTGCTCTGAAATTCTTCTTCTACTTTCGAAACTTCTCGTATCAAGTCATATTGAGTATCAGGGATTTTTCGGTCTTTGGCGTAATAGTCTTTGGGGAAATCTATTTTATATCGACAGCTCGCACTGTCAGAAATGACAGCCAGCAAGAAAGAGCCACGCTCCCAATAGGTACTCAGATGGTTGATGATCTGGGTATTGCGCGGTACAGCGTTGAAGACATATTTCAACAGCATTTTTTTCACATCGTCAGTGAAGACTTTGCGGTCCCGGTCATGAGCGATTTTTGCGTCCACGCTCTTATATTTGCGATTGCAGACCACAATGATCGGTTCATCAAGCTCTGCCCTTAGCAGCTTTTTGTAAAACACATACCCCTTTGTACCCGTTGAGCCATATATGACGATATCCCGCTCATAGGTGCTTGCTAACTCTTCACTGAAAAGTGGGTTATTCTCATAGTAAAAATAGTTCATTCCGAACTTGAACTGATGGACGATAGTGCCGGGGCAGTTTTTGAGTTTTAGAATAGACCCGGTAATGGCATCGGCTTCAAACAAAGAGCACATCAATGCTCGCTTGGTGGTTTTTCCAATGCGTTTTTCTTCAAAATAAAATCGTAATATTCGATCTTTAATATGCATTTCAACATGGCAATTGAAATTCCTCATAGCGTTGAGAACGCTGGCTTTAAAACCTTCCCCGTAGTTGCCTACAGCTTCATCATCCAGCCCCTTGTCAGAGCCGAAATAAACAAGCTCCTTATAGTCGAAAGTGGCTGGAGCCGATACGATTACTGATGTGCCGCTGGCATCGATCTTGATATCTTCAACCTCATTCGCATCAAAGAAATTCTGTAGAAAGTCTCTCACGACCTCCATCTCATTCCAGTGAACGCCCCAGCTTTCTGTTATTCTTGTATCAATCACTTCCAACAACACCGGATCAGCCATGATCACCCCTTTGCTTTTGAAGTCACTGTTTACAATTGCATTTTAAAGGCCGGATTACCAATACACAGGATTACTATTCATTAATTAGGCAGCTCCTTTTTCTGTTTTTAATGGATTATCTGGCTGCCTCCCCTAAAGGGGCCGGGCTATATGGCTTTGCCACCGAACCCGCAAGCGGTTTCGTCCCATTCGGGTTACTATCCCTGGCAGAAATATGGTGCTGCCGCTGGTCTGTTTTTTATGGGGACGCCAAGAGGCTTTGCCTCTTTCTCCCCACAAGGAAAATAGACACTGACCGTGGCTCGCTACGCTGCGCCCGCGCCACTCAGCATCGATTTTCCTTGTCCCCTCCCATCTCCATCCTCGCCGGAAACAGGTTTGCATGCGCAACCCATTTTTTATTTGGAAAGGAAAGAAGATGAAGAACAAAATTTATCAGATGGTCACAGACCAGATTATCAGCCAGTTGGAGCAGGTCAAATCGAGCGACTTTGACAAGCCATGGTTTTGTGTCGGGCACTCCCCCATCAATCTAAGAGGGACAGCCTATCGCGGCATCAATCATGTCTTGCTGTCAAATTCTGGCTTTGCCTCAAATATATGGGCGACCTTCAAACAATGGAGCGAGCAGGATTGCAAGATCAGGAAAGGCGAAAAATCACAGATCGTTGTGTTGTGGAAATTCTTTGGCGAAAGTGACGAGGAAGGCCAAGAGACAGGCAAGACCAAAGCCGTTATGACACGATATTTTCGTGTGTTTAATTCTTGTCAGATTGACGGGGACACGGCACGGAGCATTGAACAAAAGTTCAAGGACAAGCTGATACACCATGACCCGATTGCGCAAGCCGAGCATTTTGTAAGCAGCTATACAGATGCAGAACATCTTCCTGTGCGCCCGTCAGATCGCGCCTATTATTCGGGGGGCATTCGTGAGCATATCGCCATGCCAGAACTCGGGCAGTTTCATTCTCCAGCGCATTATTACAGCGTCTTCGCCCATGAAATCACCCACTCAACAGGCAGTGACAACCGCTTAAAACGCGATATGTCAGGACGCTTTGGTGACAAGACCTATGCATTTGAAGAACTGGTTGCCGAACTTGGTAGCGCGATGATTTGCGGCTCGTTGGGGTTGGAAGCCAAGCCCAGAGAAGATCACGCCCGATATATCAAAGGCTGGTTGTCCGCTCTTCGCGGAGACAACAGTTTTGTTATCAGCGCGGCAAGCCATGCTCAAAAAGCCGCTGATTATGCAATGCAATATCTGGCGCAAGCAGAGCACCCCCGACAGGCAGCAGAGTGAACATTACAGCGCAGAGCGGCCTTAACAGGCCGTTCGACGGTGCAATGACGCATCACTTAAATCATCTATGAAAAGGAAAAACATCATGGAACTTCTACATATTGAAATTGAAAACCTCAAAACAACCACTCTTAACGTGCGTAAAAACGGCAAGAAAGATATTGCTGATCTGTTGCCAAGCATTCGCTCATTGGGAATATTGCAACCGCTTCTGGTGCGCCCAAATTGCGAAGGCTTCGAGATTGTTGCAGGAGCGCGGCGGTTTCATTCTGCCATGCAGATCAAGAAAGAAGACGGGCGTATTGATCCCCTCCCTTGTATCATCATGCAAGCGGGGGATGATGCCAAAGCCATCGAAGCCTCTTTGGCGGAAAACATCGCCCGTCTGCCCATGGATGAAATCGACCAGTTCAAGGCTTTTGCTGCGCTCATCAAGGAAAGTAAGAGCGTTGCAGAGATTGCCGATCAATTCGGCATTACCGCAAGATTGGTAGAGCAGAGATTGTCCATTGCCAATCTACTCAATCCGATTTTGACCCTCTATCGCAAGGATGATATTGGCACGGATACAGTGCGCGCCTTGACCATGGCGACCAAACGTCAACAAAAGGCATGGTTATCGCTCTATCAGAGCGAGGATGAATACGCTCCACTGGGGCGTTCTTTAAAGGAATGGCTGTTTGGTGGCGCAAATATCCCCCTCAGCAATGCCTTGTTTGATATTGCCGATTATAAAGGCAGCATTATTTCTGATCTGTTTGGTGACGAGCGTTATTTTTCAGACAGTGAAAAATTCTGGTCTCTGCAAAATACTGCCATTGCAGCCGCGAAGGAACGCTATCTCGCTGATGGTTGGACTGATATTGTAGTTTTGGAAATCGGGGGCTACTGGTCTTCGTGGGAACATCGCGAGACATCCAAAAAAGATGGCGGCAAAATCTTTATCCAGAGTAACAGGAATGGCGAAGTCACTTTCCATGAGGGATATTTGACGCAAAAGGAAGCCGAATGTTTGGAGAAAAAGTTGAACGGAGAAGAACCCGCAAAACCGACCGAGCGCCCAGAACTGACCAAAGCCATGCAGAACTATCTCGATCTGCATCGCCATTCCGCAGTTCGGAGCGAGTTGCTTAATCACGTTGGCATTGCTCTACGCCTTGCAGTGGCACAAATCATTGCAGGGACAAGCCTTTGGGAAACCTGCGCCGATCTGCAAAAAGCCAGTAAAGATGCCATTTCACAAAGCCTTGCACAAAACAATGCCGAGGATAAATTTACAGAGGAACGCAAGATTGTGCGGGACCTACTTAACTGCTCAAAAGATCCAGCCTATACGATTGTTCCAACCAAAAACCAATGGCATCGCCAAGACGATCTTTATGGTATTTTTGCCAAGTTGATCGAGTTGGATGATAACTCTGTTATGCGTATCCTGACTTTTGTTGTTGCCGAGACCCTGCCAAGCAGTAGCGCAATGGTTGAAGTGCTTGGCAAAATGCTCTGCGTTGATATGGCAAGCCATTGGCAAGTGGATGATACTTTCTTTGACCTTCTTCGTGACAAAGAAGCCATCAATGCGATTTTAAAGCAAGTCGGTGGCAAGCGCGTTGCCGATGGCAATATCTCTGCCACTGCCAAAGTGCAAAAACAGATAATTTGCGATTATCTCGATGGCACCCGCACCCCACGCAAGAAAAACTGGCAGCCGCACTATATGAACTTCCCTATGGGGCTTTATACCAAGCGCGGTGGCATTGATGCCGTGAATGGTTGGAACGCGGTCAAGGTGCCTTTTGCTTGATTGTGAGGATATAAAAATTTCCGGACAGCGACAAACCGCTGTCCGGTCACTCTGTCCGAAAAGCCGAACAGTGTGAATGTGATGTAGTATGCTTAAAGTATGATTTTCGTCATACTTTCATTGCGTGATACACTATAGGGAAAGGAGATGTTCCAATGGCAATGATGCGAAAAACGATTACCATTCCTGATGCAATGGAAGATTGGGTGAAAGCCCAGATTGCAAGCGGTCGCTATGGCAATGATAGCGAATATTTTCGTGACCTTATTCGACGAGATCAGGACAGAAAGCTTGCCGAGCATGAGCTGCGCTCTATGATTGATGAAGGCTTGAACAGCGGTATCAGCACCAGCTCTGTGACCGAGATTATGAAACGCGTAGAAGATAAAATGCAAAAGAATGGAAAAATATAAACTCACTAACAAGGCTGAACGCGAAATTGAAGAGATTTGCGGGAAAAGCTACTTTAAGTCGTATTATTTTCGAGACTTTAGAAATGATTGACCTAGGTCCAGTGCGCCGCTTAAAACTGCGATACAGAACACTGCAGCTAATGACATAGTGTGGGTGTTTAAATCATTCTCAGATCCAGATAGCCATTTGAAGCTAGCTTTTTTTCCATCGCTTTGCAGGTCTAGTGAAAACTCTCCGGCAAAATATCCCCAAACCACAATGGTCAACATACCAAGAGATGCGACCCTGAATATGTTCCGGTAGATAAATTCTGGGTTGGAAATAAGCATATACACCAAGACCAAGAAACCAATTATGACCGCTGCTAGATGCCTCCAGTCTCCATTCAAGCTTTCGCTATCAAGAAGAAACCACGCCAGCCCAGTTGCCACCAATGCAACACAAGCTGAGACCAAGTACCAAGAAATTCTAAATTTGTTCTCTTTCTCTCCTAGTTGCCTGATCTTCTGTCGGCCCATACCATCGATCAAATTACTCAAGTTCTCGTCAAATGTTGGATGTTGGTCAAGGGCCAGTCTAAATGTTTCCGCTGGCACCTTAAGCGCAACCAGAGTCTCACTTTTTACAGCAACCATAGCAGTACGGGGTTCACCAGCTTTCTTGGCTGCCAATTCACCGACACTATCTGGCGTTTGTTTCGTATCTATATGCCGATCGTTGATAAAAATATCAGTTTCACCGCTTAGCAAAAAATAGACGGCATCATCCATATCATCCTGCTCGATAAGGATTGCGCCCCTTTGAAAACAAACCTGTTCACCAGCGTCAATGAATAGATTTGCGATTGGTTCATTTCCATTCACAAGCTGATTTCTTAGCAATGTGCGACGGATGCGCTCGATGGGGAGTTCAGAAAAGAGCTGAGGCTTAGATTTTGCCTTAAGAACGCTATGTAAAAACTGCTTTATCTTCTGCGACCAAGGCATTCCTGAATTCCTTTCAAATTGACAATCTTTAGATGGAAGCTACTTTCGTTCCGCTGTGCATTGTCTTTTAACGCCAATGGATCAAAACCATAGTGCCTAAGATAGTAAAACAACATTGCCTGCTTGACTTCAAAGTGAATGCGGCCACCCTCCATATCATACTCGTATTCCAATTGTTTTTGCTGTTTCTGACTTAGCGAAGGGTCGGCCTGGAGTATAATTTCAACGCTTGTTTCCCAGACCCTATCTGTAGGCATATCCACGTTCGGAGTTTCGACTGGTTCAGGCGTTTCAAGACGTGAGATGACGAAGTCCGAGTATCGTTCATTCTCAAAATCAAATGCCCGCATGTGCCATCTATGACCGTCACTAGCAATCGCATGGGGCTTTAGAGTTCGAAAATCCGTATTCTCGGAGCTAAGCGAGATGTATCGCGCCTTAAGACAGGTTTGGTCGCGGATCGCGCTAAGTATAGAAACCAAAGTCGGAGGGTTTACTTTTCGAGAATGCACAGAAACAGTATCAAAATTTGGGATGCTACTAACCCAGATTTCATTTTCGGCACGATATCCCTGACGCAACATCTCTAGGTGCATCAAGTACTCCGATGCCTGTCCCTTTGTCAGAACCGGACTAAATGAACGGCTTGGCACATAAGACTTTTGCCTAGGATCATAAAACATATTTTCAGGACAGGCATCCATGTAAGCATTTAGATCCTTAGTCGCTTGTTGCATGGAAATAGCAAACTGCTCTTGCAATTTTTTCCTTCCGACAGAGCCCTCCCACATGAGTTGAAACTCGATATATTCAAACCTTTTAAGAATATTTGATTTGATATCTTGAATTTTAGTCATAGCCTCTCCCCCAAAAAGCAGTTTTTTATTTTCTAGCATATTGACATTTTTTATCATAGTCCTATTTTATGTGATAATCGAAAAGCTACATGTGTGTTCGACTAATCCTCTTGCACCCAAAATCCTAGAAGGAGTTAGTCATGGTCTGGAGACATGAAAAGGCGCGGCAGCGCATAAAAAAACTGATCAGCGAAGCCCCTGAGATCGAAGTGGGCCGATTTGCAGACGAGTATATGCCGCTCTATGAAGCCCGTAGAGCTGAACTAGATGCTAAAAAGGAACGAATTTCGCCACCTCTATTTGACCTAAGTAAGGGCAACGCGGTGTTGGTTGAAACAGTCCAGATCTATATTGGGATCACTAATTACGATGAGTATCGCATTGACGAGGAACAAGAAACTGTAGCTTCGCATGAGCGTGCCCTTAGATTTTTGCATCTATATTATAGCATCTGTGATCGCGTAGTTGAGCAAAGTAAAGCGCAACGTGTCGACTTCCATGGAAGCAGGATGCACGCTGTCGTTCTCGACCGAGCGGGCGCGGGCGTAACGCAAGAAAACATTGCGGAAGCATTCGCATTCATTCGAGACTTTCAAGCGGTTGCCAAGCAAGCAAACAGGGAACTCGCCAATAGTGAATTTACTGCGCACTTCAGAATTGGCGTAGATGTTGGCCCTTGCGTTGCTATCAACAATGGAACTGGACTTGAACAGGAGCCGATGTTTCTGGGAAGCTCCGCCAATCATGCAGCTAAGCTTGCTGAAGGAGACGAACCGGGCGTTTACCTTTCAGACCGGGTGAGAGCTCTGCTCAATCTACCTGAAATTGGAGCCTTCGAGGGCGCTCAAAGCCTCAGCGAGGGAATATTTAGCCAAGTGCTGGCACGCAGTGATCAAGGCGCTTTGATGAGACTTGGCTCACCTGAGCATTCTCAGAGCCCAGAAGAACTTATTGGTTCATGGAAAGACGAGATCAAAACCAAGAAATTTCCTGACCCAACAATTCCCAGATTTGCATTTCATCACAAAGAACCACCACTTAGCCAAATAAAATACGCCGAACTTGCGCCAAGCAACTCAATAAGAATGCCACTTATTTCAATTTTTGCAGACCTTTCCGGCTTCACCGCGTTCATAGACAATGCAATTAGATCTGATAAAATTGCTGATGCTGTACGCGCCTTATATGTAATCAGGGAAGAATTCCAGAATGTTGTCGAAGATGATTTTGATGGACGAAAAGTCCGGCTCATTGGAGATTGTATTCATGCGCTCTTAGCGAAGGGATCAAGCACAGAAACGAATGAATTGCATAGCGTTAGACAGAGCTTTTTATGCGCAGGTGGACTGCGGTCATCATTCGAAATCTGCCAAGATGAAATGGCAAACCTCACCTCACTAGGACTATCAATCGGTATTGAATATGGCCAAACACCAATCTCACGGATTGGAATCCGTGGAGAACGATCAGTTCGCATTGCCTCCAGCGTGGCAACTGCAACATCTGAAAAGATGCAAAAAGAATGCAGAGAAAATGAGATAAAGTTTGGCCCTAACGCCATGGAGATAATGCCAACAGAGTTGAATGACCTCACTGACGATAATGGAGTAGCACCCACAGTTATGTATGACGATGTAAGCACGAGTCTATCCAACGAACCAATTGCCAGCCCTATGTACGCTAGAGTGCAAGCCCCCGCTGCAAGCACAATCCCAAGGGCGCATTTCAAAAAAATATGAACTCCCTAAATCAATTGCATGACGCACTTCCTGGATGGGTAAGCGACTTAAAAAAGAAAAAGCAACGACTTCATATTCTGGCAAACGCACAAACGCCTAGTGGAGTACCTGGTCGTAGCTACAATCTAATAATTGAGTTGGTTGGAAATAACAGAATTGCGATCTCCGAAGATCCAATAAATACAAAGCTTCCAAGATGTTGCATGGAACGTCACATCAATGAAGATGCATCATTTTGCCTACACCTCGATTCATCAAGGCCAATTCTAAATCCCGAAACAGCCTCTCTATGGTGGAATAGCGTTGGATCGTACCTGAATCATCAGGACTATGCTTCAAAATGGCGAAAATGGCCAATACGTGCACAACTGAGCCATGGTGGTGCTGCTGATATACAGGTTCACATGGAAAAACTGACTGAGCCATTGGGGTGGACCGATGAGTTACTGACATCAATTTTCAGAGGTGTGGGGTGGCTTGCTGGCCCGCTACCGCGACTATCAAAAGACAAGCTCCGCTTAGCCAATGTGCGCTCACCTTGCCCGCGTGACTGTCGAGCAAAACATTATCCCTTTCAAAAATATGCATGCACACAAGATGACTGTGGAGATGAGTGCAGGAAACAACATCGCTCAATTTTACGAATCGATTGCCCACAACGATCAACTGTTGAATATCTCGTTCAGCTGGAATATCTAAGAAGAAGGAAAGAGAAGAAAATTATCGAATATCTTCGGCAAAAAGGCATCAAATGCTGTGGAACAATGGACAATTGCCCGCTATCGAAAGACCTATCAAGTCGGGACTAATACAACTCATCAACTTTGGGCCATTGAATACCATTTTTCGCTCACTTTCTTACGTACCAAGTTGCCCTTGCCTTACCGTGGCGGGTGATGCGGCCAGACTGTACGAGTTCACGCAATCGCACCTTGAGCGTATTTCTGTTTGCCCCTGCAAGATCTTCAATCTGTGAAATTGTCAGATGATCGTGCTCTTCAAATAAATTTAAAATCTGCTGTGATAATAAGGGTAGATTACTCTCACCCGCTTGAGCACCGCGTTCTCGATCCAGCCGTATAGCTAAATTGTCCTTTTGTTTTTTCAGGCAGCGTAGAAAAAACCCCACCCACGGGCTCCAATCAGGCGCATCTTTTTTCAAAGTCGTTTGGGTGCGGCGCAGAGTCTTGTAATAAATATCCTTGTTTTCTTCGACCACACTTTCAAGCGAAGCATACGGCACATAGGCATAGCCAGCGCGTAGCAGCATCAAGGTGGTAAGAACGCGCGAAACCCTGCCATTACCATCCTGAAAAGGATGAATAGCAAGGAACTGCACGGTAAAGACCGCGATGATCAGTAGCGGATGCAGAGATTCTTCTTCAATGGCCTTTCTGGTCCAGTGAACCAGCTCTTCCATCAGGCGGGGCGTATCAAACGGCGTCGCCGTTTCAAAAACAATACCGATTTCCTTGCCAGTTTCATCTTTCGCCACAACATGATTGGCAAGTTTTTTATATTCACCGCGATGACGCTCGTCCTTGTCGCTGTGGCGAAGAAGGACTTGATGCAATTGCCGAATGTGGTTTTCTGTGAGAGGCATGTCATCATAGGACTGGAAGATTAAATCCATCGCCTCGGCATAACCCGCCACTTCCTGCTCATCGCGGGTTTCGAAGCGCTGCATCTGGATATTGGAGAGCAGAGTTTCAACCTGTGCATCGCTCAGCTTTGCCCCCTCAATGCGGGTGGAAGAACCGACGCTTTCGACCGTAGCCACCTTGCGCAGGGCGCTTAAGCGATCTGGGGAGAGGTTTTTCAAAGCCTCCCAACGCCCTTTGAACTCATCAACCTCGGCGATCAGTTTTACAAGGTCCTGGGTGAGGATTATATTTGGCTCTTTCATACTGTCTTATATCCCAATATCCGATTCGACACCCAATTATACCCGATAATACCCAATTTGTCGTGTGAAATTAGTAATCAACAAAAACCTGGCGAACTATCGCTCTAACGTCGGCCCATCGCGATTGCGTTGCCGTCGCCGTTTTCGACGTTCGGCATGCTGCACTTCCTCATCCGGCTTGGGTGGAGCCTTGAGCCACTGAATATCCTTTTTCAATTCATGATCAACTGTCTCATGCCGTTCTTTTTGTGTGACGGCCTCACGCTGAATGCTTTGGCGTGTATTTTCTTGCCGAACATACATGAGAGTTTGTTCCTCACGGTCCAATACAAGGGATGCTTCGGTTTCAGTTCGGTTTTGAGATAGTGTGCGCCTTCGTTTACCAGTGATGCGGTCCAACATGCCAAACAAACCCTTTCGGATGCGCGCCTCTTGACTTGCCTGCTTTGCCTTTCTTTGCTGAATATGTTGCCGCCTTAACTCTCCCTGCTCTCCCTTTTGTGCGTTTAGCAGCCACCTGTATTTGTGTTTGAACAGTTCAAGTTTACGAGCAGCCTCACGCTCTTGCTCAAGTCGCAATTCTTCAAGGCGATCTGTGACCATGCGGGCAGCTTTGGCATGCGCCTCTTGTACCGACGGCAACCCATCAGGTTCTCCCAACCTCGTCCGCACCTGCTTTGCCTTGATGCCAACCCATCTGGAGATTGCATAGACCTCTCCCTTGTGATCTACAGCGACAAAGCCGCGCCGATCACCTCTGGCAAGGATATAGCCCTGCTCCTCCAATGCATGGGCAAAAGAAGCCTTTGTATCTGATATTGCCCAACGCTCCTGGAATAGGACCTTGAGTTTTTTGGGGTCCTTTACAGCGCGTTTAGCCTGCTGCCATTCAACCAGACTGAAATTACGTGGATCGCGCTCGTGCGTATTCAAGAAACCGCGCGGCATCTTCCAGCCATGCTCAACATAAAGATCGCGCGAAATATCCTGTAATTTACGCTTAGTGAAAGGCAGAGGAACAGCCTTCATCTGATCCGTATCGATCCGGCACCACACCGCATGGGCGTGCCGCCGTATGATTCCATCACCACCGCGTTTTTCATGAAAGATGATTGCGCGGGGCTGCCCCTGTAAACCAAGCCGTTCTTCGACCGTCTGGATTGCAGCTTCATAATCTTCAACACTGGTCTGCGCGTTTAACGGTGGATTGAGACTCAAAGAATACAAATGCTGTTTGCATTGCGTCGCACTGCTAATGGCATAGGATTCCTGAAAGGCTCCGAACAAGTTCTCTGAGGCAAAACCACGTAACTCGTGTACTTCAACACGCTCATTTTCTTCCTTCATCAAGTGAAGTGCCAAGTCCTTGCCACCGCCTCTCTGGTTGCCATGTAGAATCAAGGTGAAGGCTCCTTACCCCGAAGACCAAGAGCCGTGACCAGATCAGCGCGCATATCTGCAATATCACTGCAAGCCCTCCAGAGGGCTTTTTGCACTCTATCGTCAAGGAGAGACTCACCCTCTTTGGACAGCGCAATAATTGAATTCAGGCTCTTGTGGATTTCAGATCGGCCCAAGGCACTTAACACATGGGCGAGTGCTTGATGATCTTTGATAGGTGTGTGGCCTCTGGATTTTCTTGGTGTTACATCGCCATCCAATGCACGGTGACGGACATAAGCACTCAAACACTTACTGCCTGCCCGCTTTTTCAAGCGTGCGCGCTCCTCCTCGCTAAAGCGAATAGATATTGGTGAATTACGTTTTTTCTGATCTGTCTTGATTTCGGCAGAAGTTGAAAAAGTGCCCTTTGAGATGCCCCTAGATTAGTAGACACCTTGCTTGGTAAAAGTGAAGCAAGGAGATTTTCATGGCTAAGGGTGTTCGTTATACGGAAGAGTTCAAGCGCGATGCGGTTGCTCAGGTGGTTGATCGGGGTTATTCTGCAG
>JAJRQA010000013.1 GCA_024280475.1 Alphaproteobacteria bacterium | reverse complement strand
TGAAATATGAGTGCGTTTATCTCAACGCTTATGAGACCGGCAGCGAGACCAGGGCCGGCATCGGGCGATGGATCAACTACTACAATACGCGGCGTCCGCATTCGTCCCTCGGGCACCACAGGACGCCGGGCGAATGTTATGCTAGGCAATGGAAAGATGAGAAACTGGCGGCGTAGAAGCAAACCAGATCCACCTTAACAAGCCGCCAAAGCTGTCCAGTGAATGGGGTCCACTTCAGTCCATGCCCTGTGCCTTGATGAAATCGGATGCAAAACCAAGCTGGCTTATGAGGTCTCCACCGTTCCCCAATCAATAGGAGCAATTTCTCATGGCGCAGACTTGTTCAGAATTTCCCCAAGATATTCCAATCAGCTCAAGTCAAAACATATTGGTCCAGACTAAAAATAAATTTTTTGGCTACTGGTTATTGCGGCAGATGCTGCAATCCAAATTGATGCCCTCAGGCCCTGTCACCTGCCCTGGCGTTGGGGGCTTAATTTCAAATTCGAAAACGACCAATCTCCTGCCAGAACCTTTATTGTTGATATAATGAACTGATCCAGTTTTCACTTCAGAACGGTTGTTTCTGGTAATATTCAGTTTGAACGGCACTGCTGCTGCTGCCCCCACGTGACGCCTGTAATATTCAACTTCTACTCTATATTTTCCTTGCGGCGCATTTCTACCCAATGAAATATTCTCGATTGGACGCCTGTCAAGGCCAAATTTCTTAGCATTTTTATCAATATTGAGACGGGCATCGCATTGCGACACCTGCTTATTATTATAAAAGATATGCGAGCTATTGGGGCATATCAAATGTAAGTCCAAATCCGCAAATCCCTGCCAGGTTAGCGATAACGACATATTGCCAGCCAGCCGTTTAATGTTATTGCGGCATAAGCGGCATATTTCGTCTTTATCGAGCGGAGGCGGTGGCTGCCTGACTGGCTGGGCCCTGCATTGTAGGCGTTTGTCAGCCAGTTGTTGGCGCAAAGCTGCGATTTTATTATCCAGCTTGTCCAGGTTTCGCTGTGCCGCCGTGATATCAGAACGCGATTGGTCAGTCGCGGCAGCCGCTTGGCGCGGCATGGAGCGCGGCCAGAACGGGCCTGTAAAGATCCATAACAATATTGCCGCAAGCAATGATAGTGCTGTTAGTACAGCGATTGAACGCCATCCCACAACAAAAAACAGACCAGTTGTTTTTCTGTGACCTGGGGGAGATTGCGGTTCAGAAGGAAGCTTGTCAGTCATGGTGAACTCTTTTACAGCAGTTGCGCCAAAACATTAAATTACTGTTCGCGTGGCGGTAGGATTGTTAAAATGCCATTAACAATATTATTGTCTGTATTTTGTAGTTTAAACTTCAAATATTTCTTCTTATTGGCTGCCATCGTTATCATAATGCCCTGCATGCCAAAATTTTTGCTTGTGACACCGTTATTAGTTTCAACCTCATACCAGTGCCAGTTTTCGGGGTTGGCTATGGGAAGATCTGATATCTTAACCGAAACAAACCTATCGGCTGACATTTGAATTGTTGTTTCAGCGAGCGGCGGCATAACCGCAGTTTTAAAAGTCAATTCAATTTGACCGGATATATTACGGGTACCGCAAATGAGTTGAAAGCTCAAAACATCGGTGTTGGCAATTTGTCCGCGGCGAACATAACTTAGCACTGTCCCTTGTCGTTCTACCGATCCAAATACCGGTTTAATTTTCACATTAACGCCATCGCAACCTTGCGCAGAGCGGCCCACTGCCTTTGCAACATTGAATTGTTGATGCGAAGTGTCATAGGTCCATTTGAGTTTATAAAAACTGTCTTCCCCGCCGCTGATCATCGCGCGGATGTCGTCTTGAAAATGAAAGGCCAACGCACTGGAAGCGGCAACAAACAGCGCCGTTGCAGCAACTAATCCGGTTCTGCTCTTGCCAGAGGCCGGAGATACAGGCGCAGTGGCTGTGCCATTTTCCTCTTCTGTCCCGGTATTGGTGGTGCCGCTTCCTGTTGTTACCTCCACCCCAGGTTCACTGCCGGCCCCGGTTATTATAGGCTTGTCAGGTTTACTATCTTGCGGAAATTCATAAGGCTGGGGAGATTGGGCAAAGGCAGTGAAGCAGGCATAACTTATTCGCTCGCTTCCTCTTGCAATGATCAACTCACATTGATAGGGGCGGGGGTCTGCCAGTTGAACCAGTTTGCCGGGCACAGCAAGGAACCACTGGTCTTTGCGCGTAAAAATCCTGACCGGCCAACTATAGGGCGCCCGACTGCGCCCTGTATTAGCCAGATAACGCTCGCCATCTATGTCATTAGGGTCTTCAATTATTATGGTTGCTGACGCGTCCTTCTGCTCGGCTCCAAAGGCTTTCAACTGGTCTTGCAAAGACGGATCTTGGAATTCAAGATGCGCGAGCAAATCTTTGTCTGGCAAGGAAGCATCAGAATATAGCCTTAGATAAATTGGCACGCTGTCTCCAATTCCTGCTCTTTGAATTATGCATTAACGCGCTTGCTGCAATTGCAATAATATATCTTCAAGACTTTGGTTGGCCTCTTGATTAAATTTGGGGCCCGAATGATCATTCGCCGATGCTTCAACCCGTTCCACGAAAGCAGTCGCCCAGGATTTATATAGGGCAATATTGAAGTTACCACTTGTTTCAGACACCTCAAATTCGTTGTCAATCTGAACGGGGCGACTGTACAGCCGCAGATCGCTATTGCGCAATTGTGGGCGGTCTTTTTCGCGCTGCGTGTCATATCCAAAATAAAAAATGAAATTATTGAACTCAGAAGCAATCCGGCGGGACAACAGGTGATAGCCTTGCATTTGCTCTTGTCCACCGCGGCGCCAATCGCGAATGAATTGCGCAATCTTTTTCTCGATACCAGTATGTTGCGCAATTTTCACAATCTCATCAGTTAAATTGCTGGCGTCCTGATCCGGCAGACTAAGGCGCTGCACTATACTATTACTGCTGCCAAGGGCTGAGCGGATATGGGTTGTCCATTGTTGCATAATTTCGTTGGCGGCAGTGTCGACAATATCAACAGTTTGGGTTGTGGTTGTTTTTGCATCGTCGCCCAAGACAGCGCCCAGGAAATCCTGCATATCAATTTTTTGCTGACCGCGATTTGCATCTGTTCCGCCATCGGGACTGGTTTGGTTCGACAGAGCCTGTCTTAGAGAAAAAATGATGGCCGCTGGCGTAATCTGAAATTGTTGTAACATCACGCCGAACTGCGCATTGCCGATTACGTGCTGCAAGACACTGGTAATAATTGTGGTCATTCGCTCTTTACGCTTGCGGCGTTCGGCTTCCAGATCGCTTGAAATATGATGTTCATCCATTCGCGACTTCAGCTTGTCGGCCAAATCATTGATGCGCCCCAGCAGCAGCTCGAACTTCGTATTCGGGTTGACGGTCTCGTCAAGGCGCTTTTGTATGTAGGAAACCCCGCCATCCTGAATTCCCATGACGCTGTCCCAGGCCTGTGCCGGGTCAGTAAAATATTGGTTCAAATCAGGAGTGCCCAAAAAGGTTTCGCGAAACTTGGCGATCCGATCTGTCTGCTCTGAATTGATGTCGACTTCGAAATTCATTATTGGATTGGCTTTGTCGTATACAAACAAAGGCGACTGCGCCGCGAATGGATTGCGGTACCAATGGCAATTCTTAAAAACGCCGTCAGCGTTCCATTTCGTTGGCCAATTATCCTTGGTGTTTTGATTGAAGTAACTGACAAATGTATTGTCGATCTGTCCACTCAGGGTGGACGCCTTGGTGCCCTCTCCAATTGTGGGACTAATGAGCAGATCAAATTTTGTGAACAATACGAATAGTGTGTTCACATTTCGCTTGCCGGGATTGTTTCCAAGCGTCATTGATATCCAGTCATAAACGGTGCTCTTTAGTTCGTGGGCTTCCTGGTTGCCCGGCTGGCGGCACAGCAGTAGCGCTGCCAGCTCCCGGTTTGCAGAATAGCGTTTGAACAGGACATCAACTTTGCCGCGTCTGTACAATTGGGAAAGGCCATCGATTTTTCCATCGATGTTGGATTCAATTACGTTTTCTACGCTGATTGCACCCATGCGCCCACGCATCCCGGGGAAATCAAGTAAATCGCATTGACTGAGCGCGCCCTCTACCGGCGAATCCAGCATCAGATAAACTTCTGCTGTCAGGGCACATAAGGTTGCGCGACCTATTGTGGAGATTTGTCCATTCCCGGGGGTTTCGACCTCTAAGTGGTCGGTTTCGTCTTTGAAAAAGCGGTTGAGCGTTCTCACGTCGATGATCGAGGTTTTACGCGGCGACATTGCCTCCATACCAACGATCAGCGCTTCACAATGGTCAAGGTTCTGCAAAGTTTTGACGAGCTTTGCGCAAGCCATAGTAATGTCCGGCTGCTGCAACCAAAACAGCGAGTACACCCGCAGGCGATCATCGACTGAAAGCCTTGGTAATAAGCTCTCGAGTTCGCGCCAGAATCCGGCACCCAAAACCTTGAGATTGCCACGCGTATCAATTTCGCTCCAAAAAAACTCCTGCAAGGCAACCACATCATCGCTAATAAAATGTGCGGCACCGGCAGTACCGACAGATTGTCCGACAGAATTTATCACCTGTTCGGCAACTTCCGATGACAGAGCCTTTGTATGTTTATGCTTGATATCATTGTAGAATGTGTTGACGAAAATTTTTACGACATCAAGTTCTGAAAGCAGCTCAACATAAATTGGCTTCTGGGCATGCCCGGCAGGCGGTGACTTTACAGAAAAACGCGTTACCAGTCCGGTCGATTCTTCCTTTCCTTCGGGGTTTAGCTCTGTGACGAAATTTCGCGTTTCATTGACAAAGCGAATTTGCACAAGGCTATTTGCGCCTTTGGCGAGAGTTGACACGAGGTAGGATTTTCCGACCTGGCTTTCACCAAAAACAGCAATTGATGCCGGCCTGCTGCAAGCGCGATCGATGGTGCGGGCATGGCGCCGGGTCGAGCTGATGAATTGTTTTAGCTCGTCTGCACCGGTGGTGACAACATCTGGAAATTTTTTGACCCATTCTTCAAATAGGTTCGAGCTGTTCACCGTCTGCGCTGCCAGTTTACTGGCTTGTTGTTGTAACTGATCTGACATCGTGTTTACTGGCTCTACTCAAAAATTGATTGCAGTTGGATTCTATCATATCCGCTACCGAGGATGCGGCACGGGTTTAATTCGTGTTTTCGGTTCCGTATAATTTGACCATTTCTGCTACTTCGCGGGTGTCGAAAATCCCGTTGTCAAGCCAATGTTTGTCGGCTTTTTTACCGAGACTTGAAAGCGTATGCAGGCGAATGTCCAGCATATTTTTCACATTCTTGCCGGATGCATTGTAGGCGGACAAAATAGAAAGAGAATTGGGAGACTTCTCGCTCGGCCTTTTTATTTTCAAGGTGATATTAAATGGATAATTGGGGTGAGTGTCATTGCCTGAAACAGTATCGCTTTTGAATGAGATTTCATAATAGGGGGTTGCCTGCCAGCGGCTATGTTTCATCTGCCGGAAACCAATACGCACTGGCGCGGAATACTGATACTCCGCCTCCTGATCCATATCCCCCTCGTCTTCATCATCAAGATCGACATCGGTGAATAGAACAGACTTATCGCTGATGGTATCTTTATGGATAACACCGATATGCCGGACAGTTGAGCGCATATTCAATTCCTCCGTGCGTATATGGAAGCCTTCCAGAGATTCAAGCGATAATGCGCAAACCATCGCGCCAACAGAAACCGTCGTTTTGGGATCCTCAACGCGGCGGTCAAGGCTTTTGATTGGATACCAATCACCAACGACATAGTCATGCATGGCGCAAAGGCGGTGTGGCGCAATCGGCAAATATCTCAACAGCAAGTTCCTGATGGCCGGCATTCGGGAAGGGCGCCCCGACAGTAGCATATCATCGCAATCATAAGCGTATACGATCTCTGCGAGATTGCTGACGACAGTTTCAAAAAGATCCAGGACAATTTTTTCAACGTCGGCAGTTCGAAATGTTAAATCAAGGTCCAGTGGGCTTTCAATAACAGGAAAACCAAGTCTGTTATTCTTTGTTGCAATATGTTGGTCGATCCGTGTCTTCGTCACCTGATCATTGATGAGCGAAGTGGCAAGCCTGGTGGTGACCGAGCGGTGTTTTTGTAACCCGACCGATTCATATTCCTCAATCAGGCGAATGGCAGTGGGGATCAATAAGTGGCGCGCAATTTGTCGGCGCATATTGTGATCGGCCGCGACATTGGCACCCGCACCGTCTTTGCCGACCAGTTCGTCCAAAAGCGCCAGCGGTTCGGGATGGCCAGCCGATTTCATGGCCAGAACCAGTTGTGGAAGAACCAATTTTTGTACGATATCACCCAAGATATCGTCGCCGGCGATGTTAAACCCCTCGCGGAAATTTTGATTTGGAATGATCATTCCGCCTATGTGATAATAGGTCGTGACGATCAAGTCCGTTGTGCCTCCGCCGATATCGAGGCTGGCAATACGCAGACTGGGAGCTTGCTTAATAGCCTCTGGAGTAGTGTTGCTGTCGACGAGGCGTTCAGTAAGTTTTGCGGGTACGGCCCGAACCCGGCCGGATACTGCAAAGAAATTCTCCATATCCCCACTGAAATTTTCAGATGTCTCATTATAAAGAAACACAGCTTGCGTGGCGACTGCTTCGTCCCATTTGTCGTGCAGGGTAACACTCAGTTCAGGCCGTTGAGCTGCTGAGACATCTCCCGGATAGAGGATATCCCAAAGTACAGCCTGAGCATCGCGCGCGCGGCGCTGAAACAAAATTCGTTCTTCAATTGTCATGGCAGTGGGCACGGTCAAAATAATATGCCGAATGTAACGGTGCCGATTGGCGTGTTCCCTAGTATATCTTACATGAGGGGCATTAATTTGATGAAACGCCTGGAGGAACAGTTCTGCCAGGAAGAACGTCATCATTGAAGATGGTGAATAGCGCGGCGTGATCGGCGGGTAGGGATCTTCCGGGCTTTGTCGTTCGCCTGACTGGGTGAATTTCAAGATGAAATCCCCCTTGTTAGCGGTTTTAACTTCTGTGACAATTCCTTTGCTGAGCAGTGGACGGCCATTCGGATTGAGATACCAGGTATTGGTGCTGGGACGTGTATCCCAAATGTATCGTTTTGGGCTGGATAGGCCCATATTTCCTTCATTGCCAAAAACCTGACCTGCCAGTCGTTCGGCTTCAGGGCCGAGGCGAACAATAGAAGGCCAACGGAAAGCATGCTGCCGGCTTATATTTGAGGAATATTCGTCGCCAAATGCGTGATCAACAAATTCCATTCTACTTGAGAATGGGCCGTCATGAACATAGCCGGGACTGGATAAATCTCTCAGTGTCATACTATAGCAATTGTCGAACGTGGATTTGTTGCGATCTTGTTCAAAAATTATACCGCAGGTCCGCGAGTTCCCAACATCCAGAACCACATCTACAGGAATTGGAGGGCTGTTGTTGGTGGCATTCGATGTATCCAGAAAATGTAAGTCCGGCAGGCGCTTTACAAGATGCTTTAGAAGATGGAGATAGGCGTAGTAGATCGCGGTTGGGTAATGCTCGAGAAATCTCTTTTCCTCTTCTTCATTTTCAGAGGAACTTACGACTTCGGGCATACGTAGTCGGCGCCCTGACGGCGGCGCGCAGGTTCTTTGTGCCCAGTTTTGTAGCCAGGTCTCCTTCAACAGAAAGTCAGGCAAGGCGGGGTTGCCGACTGCAAATCGAAACAGATCAGAATTTTCCGAGACATTTTTTTCTGTCGGCGCCACATTACGTTTTGTCTCAGTCTTGGTCGTCGTGTCGACATTTTTCTCCTCACTCAAGATCGTCGTGTCGACCGCCAGAACCAGACGATGGGTTTCTTCATCGGGGCCGGGCTCATCCAACTTGAAGATGTAACTTCGCACCCAGTTTGTTGGGTAGGCATCAAGGCGGAAGCCCTGCCTGTTCTGCCTCAGATATGGCAGCGGGAACCAGCGCTTGTCCGTGCTCTCTAAAATTTTATCCATATGGATTTTGAAGACATAGTCTTCATTTACTGGCTGCCCATCTAGGGAAACAAACTTGGTCGTACCAGGGGGATTTTCGACCAATATTATGGAGCGTTCATCCGCACCTGCCGCCCCCGAGGCGCCGCCATCTGGTTCTCTAAGGGCGGTGTAGCCCAGAGCATACTGCCAATTTTCTTCCGGCAACGAAAACGCCAGATCAATAAACTGGACACCAGTATTGGGAATAAGTTGTATTCTGTCGTGGCTATTTAACGTTTGAGCGAGTTGTTTCATCGGACTGTCAGATCGTTGAGGTCATGGCGGCACGATTGCTCTGCCAACTTATTTTGTCATTATTAAAGGTCGCGGCGGACACGAAATCCGACGTCAAAATATCCAATTTCAGGTGACTGTTGTTGTTCTGGATTGAGTGTTACCTTGGCCCGGCGTCTGTGCCACAAGGTTGCGACGTTGCTATTGCTGATGAATGATCCGCCGCGGACGCCCGATGCTGTGCAGTCCAGATGGTTTCCATCTATCAACGCCCGACCATTTTTGAGGCGATCGGGCTTAACTGCCGTGCCGTCAAACCAGCAGTCGCGTGTCCATTCAGCTGCGTTCCCCAGCATGTCTTTAAGCCCAAAGCGATTATGTGCGGTTCGGGTCCCGACCGATGCAAGCAGGGGGATTTTGTCGTCGCAACCAGAAACCTGGTTCCGCCGAAATGATGGCAGCCTACCTCTGCTGCCCAGTTGGGTGAATTCGAAAAGAGCATTGTCGGCAATATTCATCATGGTGCATAGCGAATAGTCTATCGACGGGGGCAGTGGTGCCAGATCGACATATCCGCGCGCGGCATACTCCCATTCGGTGTCGCTCGGCAGATCGTAATTTTTCCCGGTTTTATTGTTAAGCCATTTAGCGTAGCCCAAGGCATCGGACTTAGCGATACAAACAGCGGGGTAGTTGTCGCCATCTGGCGGTTCGGGCAAGTCAAGCACCTTAAACAGGCTGGGAGACGTTACAGTGATTGTTGACGATGACAAACGAATGGAGATGCGGCACAGTCGTTTGAACTCTATGCGAGTGTCTGCCAAATAAGCTTTGAACTGGCCTACTGAAATTTCGCTCTCCGAGAGGAGAAAATCTTTACTTAATGTTAGACGAAATGGCGGCAGTGCTCGTTTTGCCCCTTCTATCCGATTTGTTGGCAGGCCCAATCGCGTTGGTTTGCGAACAGATATTTTACGCAAGCGAGGGCAGTGCGGGCAGCTATCGGTGACTGGTGCAGCAGCTGTCGCAGGTGCATTAGCCGGTCCGTTATCAGGGGTGGTCGATTGGCACTGCGAACCACCAGCACAACTTTTGATTTTGGCTTTCAGTGAAGCCAGCTTGGCTTTGAGTGGCGCCTCGCGCTCCTGTGCCTTTTTCAATTTACGGCGCAAACCCAATAAGCGTTTCTCGAGTTCTGCAACGGTCCCTTGTAGTTTCTTAGTCCCAATTTTCTGGGCATCGAGCTGACTTTGTAGTGATCCCGCCTGGGGTGTTGGCTGGCGCGCCAGCTCCAATTCCTTCTTTAGTTGCAAGATCTCACGGCTCTGGTTGAATGCCGCCTTCTTGACCCGTGCGTCACAAGAATTCTTTGAAAAGGAAGTGCATTTTTGCAAGAGGTTGTCAGCGTCGCTAGCCAATTTGCGGCTGCGTGCTGCAAGGGCTTTTTCTCTCCTGCTAAACAATTTATTTATCGCCGCGCATTGCCGCGCAAGCGTTTGTGCATCATGGTTAGCTGGCTGCGCTGGCGCATCAATGCTCAAGTCTTCGCAGCGCATCTGCTGCGCCGCCACATCAGATACGCTCATGTTACACAAGACAATCGCCATTGTCGTACAAGCTACTGAAGCCCGCAGGAAGTCAGCTCGCACTCAAAAATCCCCCCACATGTTAGCGCAATTATTTAAAATGATCGAATATAATCTAGTCATACCGTGAAGTGCTAGTCAAGCCTGAATGGGTGCCGCTGCATGGCAGTGGAACCGTTGCGTGGATTGTACCTTGCAATTAGAATCTAAGACGCAGATTGGTTGAGCAGTCCGATATACTTTGCTGGCGCCTGCTTGGTTGGCGTTGACAAATGTTGACGATCGTTGACGGATATTGACGGGTAGACCTTTATGGCTATGAGCTTGCCAGGAGGCTATTTAAAAGTTGCTAGCAAAGGGACAGCGATCTTGGTACCACAGCTTGAGAGACACTTTAGCCCGGCGCTTTAGTGTATTGGCGAAACGTTTTCTAGTGTGCAAAAGCGGGCTGCGTAAGCTTTGCGTTATCAATCACATGATCGAGCCGGTACTGCGGGCAGCTGCCAATCGTCAGCCAGTTGAACCATTGCGGGCCGGGCTGATTGCGCGGGAGTGGTGGTGCATGACAACACGCCAATATCATACATGCCGGCAATGTGCTTGCCGCGCCATCAGATGTGTGTATCGTTACTGAAGGGGAACAAGAATGACCTTGATCTGGCATTGCATTTACCAGATGGTGTTGCCACGGTAGAAGCAACACCAGCCTCTAATCCGTGTCACAATGCAGTATATATGACTTGATGTTGAGAGGAATGCAGGACTTGCCACCCCGCGTTTCGACAAGCATCATCCGAATATAAATATCAAGAGTGATTTTCTATCGACGGTGATTGGAGCACGTCGGTGCAGTGTATCAAAAACCGTTGGCTCGTATTGACCAGCTGTCATTTTGAAGTTTTCCGAAGATTGACAACGTTACATCGTTGTACCACTGCGCAATTGTACCGCGGCGCATGTTTTCGAAAGCGCAGACGAAGGCGTAGAGCAAAGCAGGACGAGGTGGAACTGGGTGGAACTAGAATGAAACGGTATTGCAACTGCAAACTGTCATTGGCAGTATTGCTGTGGCGGTAGCCGGGACACTGGAGAAATTTTATGGCTCAGTATGAGCATATTTTGCATGTGCATCAAGCACCGTTCAATGCTAAAGCATTTCAAGGAGCGGCCTTGTATCAAAGCTATGATGCGATCAAAAGCATACTGGAAACTTTTGATAAACATCATCTGGTGCCCTATTTTGCGATACCGAATATTGATCCCATCAACAACGACATGACTTGGTCTGCAATGACGGATGGCGGTCAGCCAATCGCCATGGCTGAGCTTGGCCCGCAAGAGCAGCAAGATTTGACCATCAAAATTCAAGCCGTGCACGATGAGTTAGCGCAGCTGGTGAAGCATATTGAAGACAGTCGCGGGAGCAGCGATGCCGGTAATCTGCTTGTGAAGTTGCTCGATCCGCCAGATTGGCGGCATATTTATAGTGTGAATGAACGGCCGGTATTCGTTTATTGGAGCCATGAGCAAGAAGACCCAGTGCCAAGAGTTACGCATCCGCTGATCGCACGGATTGACACGGCGCCTGTCCAGACTCCCATAGGTTCTGCGGGGACTGTTAACAGAACAACTGCAACGGGCGATGAAGGTCGTGTTGAAGAACTTAAACACATCTATGTCTATGCCAACTGGTTGCATTTTGTTGGTGCGGTCAGTTTTTTTGGAATTGCATTGGCGGCAATCTTGTTGGCTATTGCAATTACCTTTTATTCGGGTTTGAATAAAACATTGGGCACGCATTCTTATGAGACCAATGATGCGGAGACAAGACTTGCCTTGAGTTGCGCACCGGCAGTTTCAATGACTAATAAAGGAAGCTCAAAGAAGCTACGGCAATGCTATAATGCAGATAGCATATTACAGGAAATTTGAAGCGACATGGCAGAAGCAAAGGGGCAAACGGGTGCAGGTGCCAAGACCGGCAGCGGGACAAACGATAGTAGCGCACCTCAAGACTCCGCGACCCTAAGCGGTGATCGAGAGTTATATGCCGGGTATGACCAACTGCCCGTTATCAAACGTACTTGGTTCTGGGTCCTGGCAGGGTTGTTGATTCTAGTCTCGGGAATCGTGATCGGGTTGGCATTGGCGAAATTGCGCCCGGATTTGATCGTGTGGCCGGCAGTATCGCCGCCGCCGCGCTATGCCGGCAATGAGCTTGTTATAGCATCTTTGGAAACACAAAAAATAAGATCACGCCGACAGATCTCAGAACTCGAAAAAGCACTACGCGGCAATGTTTGTACTGCCAGCTTTCAAGTGCCCGGTTCCATTGCTGGCGTAGTTCCTGGAAATCCAAGTCAGACGCCAGTAGGGAATGCAAGACTGCCCAGTTTGGCCGGCGATGGCCCGGCTGTGCCGACTGGTACTGGTAGTGGTGGGGGAGCGAATAGTGCCGGTGTGTCCGGTAAACCAATATCGGCTCAACCGGATCAGACCGCATCGGTGAGTAAGCCAGCAACAGGCGCACAGTCTCCTGATGCCACGAGGGAGGGTGAGGCGCCGTCACCTGCTGCCAATTCAGAGGCTGCAAATAATACCAACCCAAATTCTAACTCTTCGGCCCCCCCTGCAACGGCACAACCGGATCCGGCATCGGCGTCTGCTAGTCCGGTGCTGAAAATCAAGGACCTTCGCGTGCTGCTTAACAATGCAACAGTTCTGGTGGCGGCTCCGAAATCGTCTGCCAAAATTTCCATTGGGTCAGGTTTTTTTATCAATAAAAATCACATCATAACAAATGCACATGTTATTGGACGTTCCAGGCACGGGATTACAATAACCAATCAAAGTCTGGGTCGCAAATTTCCAGCCACAGTGATCCACAAGGTCTATACCAAGAAGCTGGGCGGCCCTGATTTCGCTATCTTGAAGTTATCGGAACCGCTGAATGTAACGCCATTAAAACTTACAAAACGCGTTACCAAGCTGCAGGCGGTGATTGCGGCCGGCTATCCAGGCTTTGATTTGAGGGTGCAAAGGAAGCGAAGCAGGGGGCAGGTGGTGTCAACGTTTACTCGTGGCTCGGTTCGTTTTGTACGCATTTATGAAGGTAAGTTTCCTGCGATCTCCCATGATGCGGATATTCGCAGAGGAAACTCTGGTGGGCCGTTGGTCGATGTTTGCGGTAGAGTGCTTGGGGTAAACACATTTGCATTGCGCGATAATAATGAAGCTGGCCAGGCCGAGATTGATTTTGCCCTATCGGCAGCTGGCCTGATGCAAGAGCTTAAAAACAAGAATGTGCCTTTTGAAGTCGGTCAAGGAGAATGTGAATGATGGCGGCAGGCGACGTTCCAAGCGAGCGGGCTTTGCAAAAGGGGGGAGGAATAACGGCAACCGACCACCGCAGATCTTTGGCAAATCCTCATGTGCAAGATGGTTTAAAAGCGAAGATTTTTGCCCTTATAGCTGTTGCCGGGATGTTGCTTGGCGGACTGGTCAGCAGTTCTGACACGGCCAGTGCGCAAGAGGTTCGCGCAGGAGCTGGGGCGACGCCGTTATTTGAAGTTGTCGGTATCAAGCAAGGCGCTGGTATAGTAACCAGCGGAGTTGTTGTCGGGCACGAGTCCGGCAAACTGGCTGTGCTCGTGATGAAGCAGCCCATCGATGGATTGGCGACGACTGACGGGCTTCAGGTTTCTCGTGCCGGGGGGGGGGCAAATGCCCAGCCCTATGATGTTGTTGCGTTTCAGCAGTTGGATTTCACTGCTGCGCTTCAGCCGCGTAAGCTGGCCGCCATTGCAGAAGCTGCAGGCATATCGCGCGCGGTGGCGCAAGAGCGGTTGGCAGGCGCAGACGGCGAAGAAATGCTGCTGATATTGGCCAGAGGACCGGTTAATACCGAAACGTTAAAGCTGGAATATACGAATTCAGAATGTGCTGCGGCGGACAGTAAAGAGATACTCTATTATTTTCAGAAAGATGGAATTGCGCGCCCTGTGCCCTGGCTGGCGGCTGAGCGGGCAACGACCAGTGCGCCAAATGGAGGTGCGCGCGGTGGCGGCATTATCGCCTCGCTATGCGATGGAGCAAACCGGGCAAAGGCGATTGCGATTGAAACAGTTTTGGAAGATCGCAGCGTGGAACTACAGCGCCAGGAATTAGCGCCTGTTATTGATGCTGTATCGCTGCTTATGATCAAAGAACGGCCAGATCTGGATGTACGTGCCAAACTTGTCGGGCCCAGCTATGCAAGTGAATGCTCACGGCATCTTGGCGCATCTCGAATCGTGCGGACCACTGATACGCTTGATGGCGGGCAGATTTCCGCTCGCCTGCTGGACATACCCTATTTGCCGAATGAACGTGTGTCGGTGCTGTCAGAAAAGACTTTGGAACGCGTTTTAGATGACCCAACTTGGATCGCCTGGGGACGTAACGGCCGGTCCCCCGAGTTTTACGTATTTCGCATTGACGACAGCGACAAATTCGTTTTCGACAGATATTGCAAAAGTAATATGGCGTTGAGAGGCCGTTTGATTGGGCAAGCCGCATTTGAAGGCGCTGAAGATGCTGGTGTGGAATTTGCTGATGGAAGTTTTTATCTGGCAATTACAGAAACGAAAGCCATTTACGCTAGTTCAAGAATGCGTCATGCCGTATTGATCAAAAGCATTCCAGGCATCTACAATGTTCGGAAAGTAGAGGTTAGCGGACGCCAGTTTTTGATCGGGCTATCAAATCAAACGCGCGCAATTCATCTGGTGGAGCTAACGGAAGAATTGACCGGTAGAATGGGCGCGACTACAAATAATCAAGCTGGCATCCCCTATGCCGACGCTGGAGCGGCAGTAGACCTGAACTGGGTCAAACTGGACTTTTCGCAGATCTCCTGGGCCTCAGGTTCCGACGCTGGTCTGCAGCTTCATGCCCATGGCGGAAATGCTGTTCTCATAGGGCATGACGGGATAGCGTTGATCGAATTGAAATCCGGTATTCCAGTCGTGACACGAAGTATCGCTCGAAAACTGAATGGCGATGGCCCCGCCAATGAGCTTAGCTCGGCGTTGCGTACCGGCAATTACAGCCTGTTGGGAAGTTCGATTGTAGATATACCAAAGTCACGCAATTTTGCTGTCCTTTCGGTCTATGGAACACCGGCACCAACCGGGGCATCAAAAGAAGTGTTGGTCATTGCAATTATGCGTATTGGGCAACCTTGGAAAGTGGTCACGCTGGACTTGGGCAATCGTAACCGCAGTTGGGCCAAAGCTGTTCGTGACCGATTTTATCCAAATGATGCACAGCGAATGGTGGACTTGTATCCCGCCGGTATTCGCCTCGTTTTCACGGCCGCCAATGATCAATTCGAACGGTTTTGGGGGGCTGTGGTTGTCAATACGTCTTTGACATTCGAAATCGACCCGGGAACAACGGAGCAGGACAGTTTGGCCTTTGGATATGCAAGTTATTTTTGGTTCAACAAGTTTGATCGCATATGGGAGCGACGTGAAGTCGGCGGTTTGGATAAAGTATTCAATCTATGCAAATCATTTGACTTCGCTAATTTGACTGTTATCAAACGACGGGGGCGGCCGATAAGATTGTTGGCTACAGTCCCGGAAGGATGCGCCAGACAAAATGCACAAAGTGGCATGCCGGAGACATCATTCATTCCAATACAAGATCACATGAGTGAGCGTTTCAGAGTGCGGCGACGGGGCGCGCAGCAGCAGACTGGCGGCAACCGGGCCGGTGGGCAAGGCGCGGCCAACGCAGGCCAAACGCAATAAGTCGAGCTGTCCCAACGGCCAATTCGTACTTGTACTAAGGGACATTGTAGTGATGGGAATTTGCGATCAGACCAAGCGCATTCCCAAGTGAGCGCCTGAGTGCATCAATGCAGCCGTGAAACGGGATGAGTTGAGGGAACAATGATCAAGCGGTTTATACTAAATTCGTTTCTCTCGACCGCAAGTTCAGCAATTGCGATTGGAACTAGCATCGGCTTGATTGCATTGGGTTTGCTATCGGCAGGCATTGCACAAGTGTCCGCAGGTGAACTGGTTCCACAGCGTTTGGGCGTCTATCTCGATTGGCAACATCTCAAGACAACTGATATTGATGTGGCCGGCCAGCAGTCCGACGACTACCCCGAGGTCCTGCAATTTGGCAAGGGGAGACTCGCCATCGGCAACCGCACCGAAACCGATGGGATCAGCCAATTGCGTCTTATTGCGCCGCAAGGCGTAGAGCAATTACTCAAACGCAAAAAGCCGTTTCGCTGGGTTGCGCAAACATTATTTCCAGCAAAGAATGCGAGCGATTCTTTCTCCATTGGCGCTGACACTGACCAAGGAGAAGTCAAGGCATCAGTTGGTAGCGGCGTTTTCCGTATGGCCTCAGTAATGATCAATGGTAAGACCTGCGAGACCGCGTTCGTTATGTTTCGATTGGCCGGCAATCACTTAAAGCCGTTGCTGTTAGATCCTGAGTGCCGCGATTGGGTGAGTGTAACGCCGCTCAATCGCAAGCTGCCTCGCCATTTCATCTTCACTAATGGTCAGGACATGCGCGTTGGCACTTTGCAAGATCAGAAAGTAGTTTTGGGGACCGCGGTTCCCATTCGCGACTGGCTACCCGGCTTCGATTATTTACGCTCGATTGATGCAGTTAAAGAGGCTGGCGGTAAATCCTATCGGATAGCTGTTACTTATGCAGATGGCGCCGGCAATACAAAAAACTGCATTTCCCGGATAATGGCTTCCGCCGTAACGCTGAAACAGCCTTGCATCGCTCTGGTTTATGCCTCAGGCAAAGGACGCTCGGTGATTGCTGGAAGACTGCATCATAAAGGCTCGTATCTGGCCCTTATCGAGCGCGCAAACGGGCAGACAAACTCAAAAGTTATAATCGTCGACCTGGCCCGCAAAACGTCGCGCGAAGTTGCCAATGCGAGTGTAGAAGTACCTGATGTGCGGGCCTCCTCTTATGTCTATGGTCATAGTATTCATTGGGTTGGCGACGAGCTGTTCTGGTTGGCAAAATCCCGCGGGCAACGGGTCTTGGCGCAATATGATGTCCGGCGCAATCAGCTCGAATTCTCGCGGCTCAACCCATCGTCGCCATGTATTTATGTTGATGGGGATACGCCGATTGTACCAGATGATTTGGCAAGCAAAGCCGAAGTTATTGGTCGATGGAGGGAAATCCTGGGGCCGTCTCGCGTGCAAGCTGCCAGAAAAGATACGGTCAAAAGTTTTTTAGAAGATTTGATCAAACAAAACTGGTTCAAGACGCGGCCCGCATGGCTTCAGATAAGGTGCGAGGCTGACGGGAAATTCAACCCTATCGACGGCGTTTCCTTTGAACAATTGGGTTGGATTTTCCCTTTCAGGTTCGAGAAGCGTACATTTATTGCCGCCTCGGTTGTGGTTAAAGTATCGCTGGTCTCTAGTGTGCAGGACACGGCAAATGCGATACCGGTCACACGGTTCGCAATTTTTGAGGTGCGGCGATGACCATCAGTGGCTTTCGCAAATGGCTTGGGACGGTAGCGGGAGCTATTGGTTGCAAAGTAGTCGTTTCGATGGGCGCCGTTGTGATCGGTATAAGCGGAGCTGCCGTTTCATCTCAAAACGTTTTTGCCCAAACCAATTATTGTAACCGGGGGGTCAGCAAGGCGGCGATCAATGCCGCCACAGCTCGCTATCTTCACGAGTCTTACGTGCTTGTGTCGAAAAAACTGTTGCAAGCTGTGGTCGATGATCAACTGGGCAATCTGGGGTTTGCCATAACCCCGCGAGAGCGCGGCATTGCCGCTGCGCATCTCAGATATATCGCCAACCCAACAGCTACTGTGCAAGGCGCTGAAGATATTGATTGGGAGAGCAAGATCAATGTCACGCTGCGTCATCCGGTTAATTGGTTTCGGTCGCCAAAGTTACTACAATTGACAGATGCACACCGGGCTTGCGCGGACTATGCTGCGCGTGGTATTTGTACGGCAGTGGGAGCGATTAAATCGATTGGCGAATGGCGTTTTGTGGGGCGGTCAATATTGAATGTATCGAATAGCTGCCCTGGCAATATTTATGATCATGCAAAGGCGTCGGGCCGTCCGCGACTAAAGAAGTCCCTTGCGCGTATTCATCAGCTATTTGCTGCCAAACAACGTTATATATGGCAGTACAAGTTTTTGCAAAATCTAAACAACAAGCCATTTCGTAAAAATAAGCCTTTGGATATGTTGCTCTACGCAGATTTTTTTAATCAATCGCTTGAGAATGGCAGCGTCAAAGCCTTTGCTGGTGAATATTTTAATCCATCAAATCCTCTTAAAGAAAAATATCCTCTTCAATCTCTTCTACGTCCGCTAGTCGGGATATTGATATCAAACAGATTGTTGCGGTGACGTCGTGACGTTCAGGTGTAATGATGAGTAATAATTCTATCTCAACCAAGTTGAATGTCGCTGCTCTGCTGGTGTTGGGAAGCTGCGGATATGCTTTGGCAGAGAATACGGCTAATATTTACACCACCGACTATTTCACGGATTTGAACCCGCTCACCGAACCCAATTATACGTCACAATGGGTCGCCAAGCTGACCGCACACCAATTGTATCGCGCGCGTTGTCTGGAACAAGATGGCGAGAGTTTGCGTTTCAATGTGCGAATGGAAGCGCAATGTCTGAGCGCAAAACTTTCCATTCTTAATAATTCCATAAGGCTTAAAGTGCCGCGCAGGTCCAAAGCGTATCGCTGTTATTTCGATCCCAGTCTTGGCAGATTATCAAAAGTTGTAATTGGCGCCGTCAAGTCCACTGTGGAGAATATTTCGCAAATGCGCCGCAATTCCTATCATGGTAATAGACTGCGCGTTGTGGGAAATAACCAATATCCAGCATTGTTTTTGGGTGATCCGCCCAACGTTTCGGAAGAAGGCAAGAGTTTCCTGAATTTCCCGCTGTTACGGGCGGCCAAGAGGGCAGATAATTCACCGGTTGATGCAACAGCGCCAATCTCTCCTCGACGGTATCGGGAATTGAATAAATTGACGTTTGGTGTGCTTAAGTTCGAGAGGGCAACTGATAAGCAACTTGACCTGGGAATTCGAATGAACTTGTCACGGTATTTTCCGCGTGGGAAATCACCAGCTCGGGGGCGAACCATCACGAAATTGCGTGTGAAGCACGAGACGTTGATGAAGACCATTGTTGGACAGGCGGTGCAGTCCCGGCGATCAACCGATGTCGCCAATCGAGCCCATGTTATATTGAATGTCAGTCCCTTCACGATCAAGGCGTTTGGACGGAGCTATCAGCAAACCTTTGCGGCCAAGGCGGCCGGTCCATATTTTTTGGGTTTCAATTTTAAAAGCACTAACGTCGCCAAGCAAGACCTTTTTGACACTAGAGATTTTCGCGAACTTCTGGCGTTTAGTGTTTGGGACAGCCAGGTTATGGCCAGTAAATTTGCTGGGCTGGACAGCAGCAGTAGCGGGCATGGTGTTTGGATTGGGCAGTCATTAACAGATGCTCTTGATTCGGCTCGCGTGAACCGGCCGAGCAGTCTTAAATTAGCAGACGATATCCAGTATTTCTTGAAAAACAACTCCAAACTCATAGCAATCGGCCTTAAAGTGAGGTTTACTTTGGAGGCACAACGCTTTCTTGGCCCCAATGATATCGCCAGATTCGTCGGTCGCTTGAACGCACTTTGGAAGTGCAATCCAAGTAATTGCGAGGGGCAGGCCGCTGGAGAGCGCCGACAGATTTATTTCATTCCTACAATTCAAAGTTCAAAAAGTGACACTGGAAGAGGTGCCGATCTGATTGTGGACCGGCTCATTCATGGCGGCCGATTCAGTAAAGTGGTTGATTTTCTCACACCGCGCAATTCGGCTAACATAACTGGTATCGGGCCGGAACAACTGGACCCTGGTTTATTGCGTAATTTGCAAAAAGATACCGTTGCTGCTCGGGCGGAATTATCTAAATGGTTGCAATCAGAGTATAATGTTATATCTCTGGGCACATTGGCGTTCAGGGATTTGTATTTGAAAAAAATGGTTAAGCCTGCAGCAGATGTGTATTGCTCGGGGCAAGCAGTTTTGATGCATCCATACGGGGTCTTACGATGGGAAATTCGATAAGATAAGTTGAGATGGTCTACAATATTGATGTGGTTGAACATATGGCATTACGAAACATGTTAGTGCTGTGGCAGGGTAGTTTGATAGAATATGGTCTCGCTTTCAAAAGGATATTTTAAAGCTTGGTTTAGCGAGCATAAGATCACAATCATACTCTTGGCGCTTGCACTTTTGGGACTGCTGATAGCGTCACTTTATGATTTGCGTGACAGTCTTGGAAACTGGGCATTGTTTGTTGATGCGCTGCCAGATGCAACCTTGTGGAAACATGCGTTGGAGGCAGTGGGAACAGGTTTGTTGGCGGTCGGAATTGCCGCCGGCTATCTTTTTCTCGTATGGTGCTTTGGCTTGGCTTATCGATTGCTGGCAGATCTATTGCGGGGACGCAATACCATTCTTTCGATCCTGGAGGCATTATTTTATGTGACTTTTGCAATCTCTGCCTTACTACCTGTTTCGATTATTCTTTATATAATGTTGAGCCTTTCCATTACTGCGGGAACCAAGTTTTTGTTGTCTTTGTTATTCATCAATGGATTGCTGTTTTTTCTTGGGGTCAGTCATATGGCTCATATCCAGGAAGAAAGCAGCGGCACATATGTTCGATCAGCGGAGTTCAAGTCATTCAGTAGGTCGAATTTTTTGTGGGAAAGTTCGGTTCACTTTCTTTTGAGTAGCTTTCCCTCGATCTATTATTTCGTCATTACATTCACCTTGATCCCGGCGATGCTGGTTGGCAATGCTCAATTCTGGTTTCATGAAATGTTTGGCCCTAGCATTGTCTACAGTTTGTTTGTGACTGTCTACAAAACCGGATTTTCCAGCTCGCTCTACTGGTCGCAATTGTTTGCATTCTTGTTTTTTGTTTTGCTGATACGGCTGATAATCATCGACACCATTTTATGGATTTGGGAAGTTCGGTATGGAATAGCAACAGGGGATTGAGGGCCGCATGTATGTGATCCCAAAAGTGTTGTTGTTTTTGGTGCTGGCTAGCATCGGTGTTCTTTTGGTGCTGAGCATGGCCCAAATGGTGGCATTGAATGAAGGGCTGCGCAATTTTAACTTTGGTATCGTCAATGCCCGTACCGTTACGCAAGGCAAAGTTGATGGGGAAGGTTTTGGAAGTTTTTCATTTGACGCTGTGGAGAATGAAGAACGCAGTGATTATGAAACCTGCCGTTTTGAAGACGAGTTTTGGCGAGGTGATGGGGGGAAACGGCAAACCGCTGCGCAATCAGTTGGCAGCAGTGCGGGGCAACTGCAAAGCGTCTCCGGTCTTTGCCGGAGTACGGGCCGGGCGTTAAAGGCACTGACCGATAGCCGAGGGGTGATCGGCGGGCATTTTTTGAATGTGGTATTGAAGCAAGGGTTATTCATCCTGTTAGCGGCGATGGTTGTGGCTATCGCGTTGTCATGCACTCTGGCACTGGCCATATGGCTTGACTGGATGCAACATTCGCTTGGATATGATGGCGTGTCGCGCACAATTCTCCGTGTGATTGATGCCATACCATATACCGTATGGCTCTTGTTACTAATTGGTTTTCATCTCAGCTTGGCGAGCTTTCTTGCCGGCGTATTACATGGCTTCCAGTGGGAGAGAAACCTGACGGCGCTGCTATCGCAATCGGTTATTTACGCCGGTGTATACCTGTTGCTAATGCCGTTATTTCTGTCACTGTTCGTTGCTGCCATTCGGCGCGCAAGGAGCGATGGCATATTTGATGCGTTTGTCATGGACGGTATGTATATGCGGGAAATATATTGGCAAACAATTCAGCATCGCCTCCTGGCCCCTGCCGGAAAAGCGTTTCTATTCGCTTTGGCCTTTGTTGTCATGTTCGACCCTCTGCTGCAGCGTATCACGGAGGGCCGATTGGCTGTATATGCGGTCGAGCTGGACGGCCTGGTGCCCGAACAGGTTTTTCTATCGCCCTTTTATCAGTGGAGCCGATTAAAAGAGCATCGGATATTGGATGGGGAAGAGGCACGCAAAACTGATGCGGAGTTAACCAAGGTATCGACTGATGAACAAGAAGGGGGAGCCATTGCAGCTGGTCCCATTGAGGCATCGGACGGCGGACAGGCGTTGGGAGAATACACCTTGTGGCGAGAGGTTGAAAGTTCTGTTATTTTACCAGCTGTTCAGACAGTAATTCTTCTGCCCAAGTTTATAAGGGGCGCGCAGCCTCGCGCAGAAAAGACAGCCGCAGTGCAGGCTGTACGACAAATGTGGGTTTATCCCGGGTCGAGGTTGGATGTAATGTTGTGGCACTCAATTCAGCGCAATCCAGCGCTTTGTTCGCAATTGAAAGTATGCCAAATGTTCAAACAAAATGGCCGACTTCCAGCGTTTTTTATTCAGGGGAGCATTGTTCAGGCTTTTGCGAAGGCATATTTCTTTTTGAATCTGGCAATCATACTTTTGCTGGTAGGTCCATTGGCAGCGTTGGAATTGCAAAGGTTCTCGTCTGGGCGGGTGGAGCGAGCATGAACATGCACTACGCCAAGGACAGGCCAAATCTACTTACTGTGCGCGGACTTTGCATAGAGATAGAAGGCAAGAAACTATTAGAATGCGGCGAGTTCGTTCTTCGTCGCGGCGATAAGGTTTTGATTACGTCCCGGTCGGGAGGCGGGAAGTCAATTTTTTTGAATTGCGTGGCGGGTTTGTTGCCGGCACATTGGATTATCAGTGGTGAATTTATCGTTGGCGCCGATAATGCCATGTCCTATGCCGAGTTTGTTCGTCGTAGACCATTGGCAGGGCGAACATCATTTATTTTTCAAGATGCCATGAATAGCCTGCATCCCTATCGACCTGTGTCAAAGCAATTGAAAAAGATCAAAGTGCGCGAGGGAGCAACACTTGGCAAAGATTTAGAGCGCTTCGAACTTACATCGAAGAAAATGGATCTTTTAACAGGTCATCATTTTAGCCGAAGGCTTAGCGGCGGTGAGTGCCAGCGCGTCTCGCTTCTCTATGCAACCGACATGGGGCGTGACCTTGTATTGCTGGATGAGCCACTGACTGATATTGATCTGTTTTCTCGCAAGGGGATCGAAAAATTATTCGATGACGAGTTTTTTAAACCATCGGCCTGCGGGAGCCATGAACGTCAAGAAAAGACCGTTATTCTTGTAACCCATGATGCGCGGTGGATTGGCGATTATGTTAAGGACGGTTTGATTGCACGGTATGAGATTATTGAAAATCTGAGTGGTCAAAAAGATGTCGCAGCCGGCCGATTGGTTCGTGCTGTTAGTGACGAATGGCTCAATCATAATGGGTTGAATACCAACCCTTGTATTGATCCTGTTCCAGATCCCAGTGAGTTGAAAGAGCCAATTCCTAGCGGCGACATTTTCAAATTGCGTATCAATAGTGCTCTGCAGTTTGGTGCGGGAAGGAAAAAGTTCCAAATTTGGCCGATGCTGGAAACGCATGACCTAGCTGCTGGCTTTCGCATAAAGCGCGGCGAGGGAATTGCCCTTTACGGGAAGTCTGGAAGCGGCAAAAGCCTATTGCTGCGATGCATGGCAGGATTGCAGTCTGCGGCCCTGCTCAAAAAGATTGATCGCAAATTGCAGGCGGCAGAACGCACACCTTTTCTGAATGATATCAGCATGACGCCCTCAGCTGACCTTGCGGCAAATATTCAGTACATCTTTCAGAACAATAAAACCTCGGTCATATTGTCCAAGACGTTGTCGAGCGACATGGATGAACTGGTTACTCGCGCTGTCCATCGCACCATTCAACTGGACGGTGTTGGGAAGGATGAAGAGCGGGACATTAAAAATTCCATTGAGGAAATAATAAAAACATTCTGGCGGAAGCTGGAAATTCCTCAGTATTGTTACGACAGTCGTGATACAATTCATGTCGCGGGGTTAAGCCTGGGAATGCTGCGACGCTACAGTTTAATACGCGCATTGATCAAGCTTGACGTACATCTTGCACTGGATGATCGGTTTGAACCGTTGCCCTTCTATATTCGCTATAAGCCGCGTTTATTGCTGGCCGATGAAATTTCTCGAGGACTGGACGAGACGGCACTGTCGAGTTTGGCCAGCCTGATCATTGAGTTAAAGTATAACATTGGCTTGAGTATCGTACTGGTAAGCCATGAGAATGATTTCATCAATGCTTTGGTAGATAAAATTTTCCTGGTCGTTGATGGGTATTTGATGCCTAAAGCCATGAAGCCGGGCGCTTCGCACACAGCAAAGCTTGATGGGGACGATCAAATATTTCAATCGCCTCCCAACACTCTCAATCCGATCTATGAGCGCTTTTGTACCGGCGACAATATTGACAAACTTGAACAACTCGTGCCGCATGATCAATATGAATTAACTGGTTGTGTTGTGAAACAAATAATTGGTAACTGCATCAATGAAGACCGGCCAGGTTGCATTGCTGCAGAGTTGAAAAATAGAAACGAATGCGGTGTCTGTAGTTAGGACGCATTAATTCACCATAGGTGATATGTCATGCACGTAACGAATTACCGACAATGTTTACAATTCAGGATTGTGTTCTATGGCGCAGTGTTCTGGATAGCTATCGCTGGCGGTGGGATGGCCGCCCGTGCTGAGCAAGGGGTTTTGTTTCTTGACGGCTCAGCTTCGGTGAAATCCTTTGCAGAAGTATATCGCACGACCATGCGGGAGATCGCGAGCGCCGCGCGCTCATCGTCTGGAAATCGTATTGATTTTGTGAGAATTGGTGACGTTGCTAATGGCGCTCGCCTAGATGCCGCAAATTCTAATATGAACGACCTTGATCTTTCACGAAAACTACAGCGGCCTTTCAGTTTCAAAGACAAGTTTACCCGTATTTCCAATTCGATGTCAGTTGCCCAAGGGTTAAGCAAGGATGCGACCCAGATCATGATCGTCACCGATTTAGAACCGGACCATAAGGCTGCCGGGGGGAAATGGGCATTCAGCGTACAGGATATGCAAGATCTGCTGGAGACCCACAAGCGGTTAAAGAAATTGTTGAGCAGTCCAAAATTAAAAAAAATGGGAATTGTTCTGCTGGATTGGAACCAGCAGCCAGAAGGCATGTTGAGTAGCCGACAGAAAAGAAATCCATTGGCATTTTTGCGTCGAACCAAGTCCAAGTTGATTAGACGACTAGGCGGGTCAGCTGGTGCAGGCAAGGAAGATAGTTCTAATCAAAAACTATATCAGCAAGCTGCCGCAGCCGTCGTTTATGATCTCAAAGCATCGTCGCCAGATAAATTGGAAATTACTTTGATGCCCAAAAGCGTCAATGGTCAGCGCAATGAGCGTCAGTTCTTTAACTCCGCCTGCAAGGTTTTTGTCGATGCTTTGCGCGAGGATCCAAGATGTGATTTGACCGCAGTCAGTTCGTGCAGACCAGCCCAGCAGTCGGCTCTTAAGACGGATTTTAATGTTCATTTTGTGCTTGGTCGCTTCATTCGTGATGGAACTTTAAAGTCTTTGCTGAAAAATTCGTTTGATGGTGAGCAGCAAATTGCTGGACTGGCGACCTCCCGCCAATTTTCGACACAACTAACGCGAACTGAATCGAACCCGGCTTCCGACTATTCAATTGAGGTTTGCACTGTAAAGAGCAGTTTGGTTCAGCAGAATGGGCGGACTGTACGGCGTTTTCAATGCGTTCGTAGCAGGAGGATGAATTTGCGCAAGCTTGGCTGGAAGGTTTCACGACGAAACCGCGATGGATCCAGCGAAGTCATTTCGGGCCTACGCGCGGTCAACCAAGGGGGGGGGAGGCAGCAAGATGATGTAGCACGACGCTCATTCGTAAAAGATGTGATGGGCGTGCTGAGGCGCGATATCCGTGACAATCATCGTCCGAAACCGGTTTCAGTCCGTATTTATTTGCATCGTGGGACAGCAGATGGTCCGGTTTTGCCGCAAGGTCACTGGGTTTCAGCGCATTATACGATAGGCAATAGTCAAGACAAGACGAATGCGCGTATTGACGAGGGAACTGGTGGTGTAACGTTAAAAATTCCGAGCGGCGCAACCGACATCAAACTGGTTCACAGTGCGCGCCTGCCCGAAGGTGACGTCGATACACCGATGGGCGATGTGCCTCAAAGTGTTTTGTCTTCATGTGAATATTATCATCATCCGGTACCTGAGGCAGTTTTTGTAGAGAAGAGTTTGGTGATCAAATGGCCAGCCGTCACAAGTGTGGAGAGGGTTGGGCGCTTGTCAATTCGCATGACTGATGGCGCCTATCGGCAAATTGCTGGCAACCCTCCGGTTATCTCAGGCGATGCCGAGCGGGCACTGACATTGCTACCCGGCCGATATACTATCCGCTTTGCGATAGATGATCCGCGGTATCAATCGGTTGTGCTGACAGCCAGACCCTGGAAACATGACAGCACTTTACAAAGTGGACTGGTGCAGACGGTTGAATTGCCGGTGAAGTCAGATCCGTTGGCGCTTGAAATAACGAATGAGAACAACGCGCGTCAGAACCTTGATCAAATTCCCAACTACCTGGCTGCGCCGCAAAAATTATGGGATGCACTCAAGGAACTTGTGAGTGATGATGGAGAATTGACGGTTGCCGGCAAGGATATGATGGCCAGTTCACAAAATTATTTCTGGGGTTTGCTTTCTCTTGTGGCCATAAAACTGGAGGAACCGGAAACCCGCCTGCCCAATGGCATGACCCAGGAGAGTTTATTGAAACATGTAAAAGCTGCCAGGGATTACTTCCGATCATCGGCGCAAGATGAGCAAGTCGTGTCATCATTTTCACGGGGCTTGCGTCGAGTAGGGTTGATTGATATCGATGGAAAATTGCTGCCACGCGCCCCGCAAATGCTGCAGGTACTTCTTGATAACATCGTAGATAATGGCGGTTTTTGCTCGCAAAGAACGTCGACCGCCGTCTGGCTTAACAAATTTGGTGAGCGGCTTATTACGAACTATAACTCATGGCTTGAGCAGTCTTCCATCGAGAAACGGTTTCAAGCACAGCGCCCTGGACAAGTGCAAATTGGAGCACAGAATGCGCGGCGGGCGAGCCATTCGCCCTTTACGGAGGCACTTGTCACAAAATGTTTGATAGGCGTAGCTGGCTAAACGGAAGACGATTGACGCAAGGTCAACGAGATGGATGTTGCTGATGAATGAATTTGGAATAATCAACCTCTACCGGGCGAGCAGTGCCTGTATTAAAAATTTGAAATCGCGGCGCTCATGTTCGCGCGGCAATTCCATTGCGTTTTCTATTGCGATTGTCATGACGGTAGCAGGGCTGTTGCTGGCTGGGACGCCACTAGCCAATGCTGCTGTGCCTGCAGAATGTCGGCAAGTCAGTAATCTTTTGCAATCAAACAAATTAAAGAAAGCTAATCGCGCAGTAACCAATTCCAAGGAATGTGGCTACCTTGTTGCGAGCGCGCTTTACCCAAGTGCAAAGGCGCAAAACTATCCAGAACGAAGAGTGCAACTCATTCGAAAGCTTTTTCGTTGGTCAGAACAGAAGTTGAGCCGCAGTAGTTCCGGCTATCCAGATTACCTTGAAGCATTGATCAAGGTCGGCTTTGACCCTGGAATAGGATTGAAGATAAAGAAAGTAGAGAAGCTGCGCGAATTGAAAGGATTGATCGATCCAAGTCGCTATCAAAAATTAGAGAAACAGATCGAAGCGCCTTATCTGACATTAATTCAGCGCCAGCCGTTTAAAGTGAGCTGTCCACCTGTCCCGGGTTTTTCGACCAATATTACTAATAGAGAAGCAACCATCTGCCAAATGACCAAAAGTGTTCGCTCGGAATGCGGGGGCGGCACTGCAGGTTTGCAGTTGGAACGATTGGTGAGATGCCAGAAGGCGATTGAAGTTGCCGGCGCCCTGCGCGGTATTAATTCATTCCGGCAAAGGCTAAGGGCAAAAGTCACAGCTCTATACGTAAAAGTGCAAAGGCAAACTAAAAATTTATCTGGGCCGGTCAAGAAAGACGCATGTAAAGACCTTCGAATAGTAGCCGCGTTGGCTAAAGATTTGCGCATGGGAATTGGCAGTGGCGGCGAACCACCGCAATGCCAATCAATGGTATCCGACGCCCTCAACGAGATCGAAGCTCGTTTGGCAGCTATCAATAATGGCGAGGAAGAAAATAACCGCAGCACGGTAGCAAATGCCTTTCGCGGAAGACCTTTCAGGCTGTTTTATAGATCCTGTGTGGTGAAGTTACCGAATGTTCGGATTGCCGTGGGCGAGGACACAGAAGTGTTGTTGGCCAAATTCAAAACCCCTGTATCTGGATATCTTAATGGCTGTGCAACAGCAATGGCTGAACTACACCGTACATTGAGCAGGTCCAGAAAATGGTGGGTGAAATTTCCGCCCTTTAGCCGCTCTCAGGTTGTTGCCACGAGATCTAGCCGACCGCTGACCCGAAGCGATATTCGTATAGGACTTTTGACTGCAAAATTTAAGAATGCTCTGCCAAATCTGGCACAGTATCTGGAGGATGAGGCGTCACTTTTTGCCAAAGTTCTTTCCCACCGGTTGAGAACTTTTAGCATGGCCACGCAATGCTCTAACGGAGAGCGTGAAGAGCTTCAGAAAATTAATAAAATTTTGAGTTGGAATTATAAATACAAGCCAAAAAAAGCAGACACGAATATCAACGGTGCCAAGAAATATTTGGTGAAGGTCTCGCAACAAGTCCGCAATGCATTGACGCTAGAGGCCTTTGAATTGGTGTTATGGCAATATGAAACGTCCTTTCAGCGCTGGAAGACTTGCGGTGAAGACGGCACAACGGAGCCGGTTCGCTCGGCCGAGGCAGATGGTTCATTGAGAAGAGGGCGCAATGCGCCTGGTCGCTCTGGTAATTATCGGGGCGGTGACTTTCAGCGACCTTCGCGAGCGGGGTCTAGGGCACTAATCCCGCCGAGACCGAGGCGGCAAGGGCAAGCCGCCGGCAGGAGGACAGGTCCGAGTGATTATCAGCAAAGAAGCGCTGGCAATAGCATCGCAGCCACTCTTGTTTCTGTTTGTCGGCAGATAGGTATTCCAGATGGGGAGCAAAGTCGCGACGCAGTTATAGCCGACCTGATGTTCGAGATTTGTGAGCTGAGAAACTACCAAACTGATGGCGCTTCACGACGTCAGATTAAAAGAAGACTGTCTAAGGCGCGGAAAAGAATTAGACGACTCCTTGAAGACTTGCGTGATTATTAAATATGTTTAAATCCATATATTGTTTACGTCGAGCGGCGCATTTACGGCGGCCTCACTATCCGTCACTAGGGTGATACAGCGCAGATCAAACACAACAGCTCTAGCTGATTTTTTCACACGCCAGCCGATTTGAACGGCGAATGGGTTTCGATATGCGCCGTTTCATCCAGCATTGTGCACGCCGATTGCTACCGGGGCGTCCATACCAGGAAAAGCCTTTGCAGCGCCGGTTCGAGTCGCAAAGGCGGCGGCAGCCGTGCAGTGTTACCAGATTGCTGGCCAATGTCAGATTGAAACCTTGGAAAACCTGTGAAGGATATGCATAATATCCGCGTCCACAAACCTCAGCAATGTCACGCACAGGCTTGACCTTCTTTGCGGGCGAGGCCGGCACTTTTTGGGCGCCTCGGCGGTCCAGTTCAATTTGATTAGAGTCGGCCCTGAAACGTAATATGGACAAAAGAGCGGAGCGGTCTCCAGGTGCTTTGCGCTGTCTGGTTATGCTTTCTTTGAGATGACACCGGCCATCCGAAAAATAGGTGAACCCTTTGCAAGATTTGCTATTCAGGCAAGCTTTCTTACAATCGGCGTAGGGGACGGTCTTGCCAGATTTCGACTTGGCGTAATTTCGCCCGATCAGCTCCACATCGTCAAGAAAATCAAATTTTCTTACAATCCGTTTTGCCAGCTGCTCAGACGTGCGCCGGCCGTGATCTGAGGGCGGTTGTTGCGTGAGCTGGCGCGCCTGCGGGATGGTAGCGGCGGGGGGAGTTTGCGCCTGGGCACCAGTGGAAAGCACAATGACTACGCCGCTTAAGAGCACAATCCACCAGCCAAGTTGTAATTTCATACCTTTACCCATAACCGCCCGTTACCAATAGTGATGGTGCCAAATTGAGCACGCGTTCCGCCATCTTTATCTGTTCTGACGCAGTGCTCAAGTTTAAAATCTCCAGGACGGAGGCGGGCACTAAAACAGCGTTCAGAAATGAGCCGATGAAACGATAAGACCTGAATATTTCCCTGAACAGGTGTCAAATGTTGACAAACGTTGCTGGCGCACAAGTAGTGCCTGTCAAATCGTTGACGTTCTTCAGTTCATGGACTAAATTTAGTACTACTCAGAATTTATCCGGGCAATTTATTTGGAGCATTATCATGATATTTCGTGGGGTTTGTTTAGCAATATTATTCTTCGCTACGGTCGTCGCTGTGCCGCCGCAACGGGCCGAGGCCGGAAGAGGCGGGAAAGCGATCGTCATTATTGGTGGGGTTCTGGGCGCTGCCTACATTATTAGTCGCGCTGCCAAACGTGCCAGACGCAATAAAAGGAAGAAAAGGTCTTACTCTGGTAGTAGGAGTAAGAGAAAGAATATCGTGCGCTCTACCAAAGCCCGGAGTTCATATTCACGTTCTCAGGTTGCGCAAATCCAGCATATGTTAAACCGGCTTGGCTTTAATGCCGGTGACCCTGATGGCCGTTTCGGCAAAAACACAAGTACCGCGATAAAGAAATTTCAAAGAGAGATCGGCAGGCGTGCAACCGGGCGGCTGACAAAAAATGAAAGAACGGCACTGATCCGCCGCGCGGGTGGAAGTAACGCCCTGGCTTCTGCGCCTTCGACCAGAGCGACAGGAAATACCGAGGCCTCATTGCAGCCGACGAGCGCTTCTCCACCAGAGACGGCTTTCACGGGGCCAGGCGTTGCGGAATTTCCCCTGCCTCAACGATATTTAGTCCAGTCTAAATGGCTTCTAAGTGGCGAAGGTAATAAACGGCAGGGTATCCGCACGGCGAATGCTTGCGCGGCAATCTGCGATCGGAATTCATGCTGTCAGGGTTTCGTTTATCGTGGCGGTCAGTGCACAATCTTGAAAGATGTCAGTGCGATGAGCCCTACTGCCCAAAGTAACCTGAGTTTTGTATCGGGTATTAAGCGTGACAACTCTGCTGACAGTTGCCGTCTCTAAATTGGTCTTGAATAGGGCATTTGATAACACGACTTGATCAGGTGGATTAAATCGGCGGGTGCAGTGCTCGCGCCACCTGATTAGGCAGCATCCGTGAATAACTGGTCCTGGCGATAAAAATTGCCAGGACATTTTTGTTTCTGATCACGAACTGGTGGTTGCAATGTGCCGTTGATATGCAGCCGCGCTCAAGCTGGAGGATATCGGCCGGCTCAATTGCCGGCAGTACCGCCAAATATAATTGCACCGAACTTAGATTGACGTGGCGGTTATTGACCACTCGTGCAGGCGCGTTTACCATGGCTTGGACGGTGCCCGGTCCGCTACGAAACGTTGGCCATCGCCTTCTGCAATCAACTAACATTCGTGTGATAGCGGCGCCTTCATATTTGACCAGAAGTATGAACCATACTGAAGTCATTTTTACTATCGGGACTTTAATTGATTGGGAGTTTCAAAATCGTGAGCTTGCACAGCCTATACCATCGCCCTCCATGCCATCGCGCCAACGCGATCATAGCCACATTGGGCGTTATCGCGGCAATGGCGCTGCTGCAAGGACCAGGGTATGCTGCGGAGCTTAAAGTGTATGATAATGTTGGCATCGCACGCACTCCTTACCTTACCACCAAAAAAGGCAATAAAGTTTCGCAAAACCGGTGTTTCAATTTGTGCCAGTCCATCGGTGCTTGCAAGGCCGTGGTCTTTGTCAAGCAAACGCAGCGCTGTCGGCTTTATAAGGACACGTCCGCGGCTATTGCCGAACGCGGTATGATTGCCGGTTTCCTGGGGCCGGTCATACTTCCTGAAGGCATTGCAAGGCCACCAAATGAGCGGCGCACAACGGCAATTGCACCGCCGCCTGGCAGCGCACAAGAAAGCACCAATACGAACCCGGCAGCTGCGTCAAGTTATACTATTCAAGTGGGATGGGATTACCCCGGTGCAGATCTTCGGCAGTTAAGAGATACAAATTTTGATACCTGTGTCAAAGCCTGCGATGCGCAAAACGCCTGTGTGGCGTTTAACTACGACATGCGAAATGACTGGTGCTTCCTAAAACAGTTTCTTGGAAATCGAATACCGGATGAAAAGGGTTTCACTGCAATCAAAAAATAGTACTGCCGCGGCAGTATTATGATGAACCGCGGCGATTTTCCCGGAGGCCGGTTTGTTTAAGTCAGGCAGCCAGCTTCAAGTCTTCCAGCGGAGCGGAGCGTAGTCGTTGGCTTCGGCTTCTGCCGGCGCGGATGTTACCCAAGCCAAGCAGGCGGCGATTGTTGAAGCAGTCAACCCAGTTCAGCGCG
>JAJRQA010000012.1 GCA_024280475.1 Alphaproteobacteria bacterium | reverse complement strand
GAATAAGCCAGCACGACCTTTTTTATGTCTTTTTTTGAACTCATCTTGAAGACCCATATATAAAGAGAATTGATTGAATTGAACCAAGACCCCGTTTGCGACGTCTCATTCAAGTGCTCACTTACTATACACTGGGCTGATCAGCAATGATTGAATGGCAATTGATCGCGGCCAGTGATAGGCTGCATGCATGTTAAATCGGGAAAATCAGGGACGCATTTGATGGCTCTAAAACCCAACGATCACAAACCCACAAGCGGCAAACCGCTCGACGCCTCGTTCGAGCGCAAAATTGCACGGGCCAGACGCGTCATGGTGATGGAACAGATCTGGCCCCGCTTATGGCTGCCTATTGGTATCGCCATCATGTTCATACTGGTCTCCACCTTCGGGCTGTGGCCGACCCTGTCGCTGCCATTGCATATGATCGTGCTGGCGCTGTTTGCGCTGGCTGGGTTGGTGAGCCTTGCCCCTTTGTTGAAAATCCGCCGCGCTGATCGCCTGCAAGCCATCCGTTGGCTGGAAAAAAAATCGGGACTGGCGCATCGCCCCGCAACGGTTCTTGACGACAATTTAAGCGACCATGCCGCCGCTCCCACCAATGCCTTGTGGCGCGCCCATAAAAAACGTGCTCAAGACCGTGTCAAGGCCATGAAAACTGGCCTGCCACGCCCCCAGACAGCACGCTTTGATCGTTTTGCGTTACGCGTTCCCTTGATGCTAGCATTGGCTGCAACCATCGGCCTGCAAGCCCCGCGCCTAAAGCCTGGACTGTTTGAAGCCTTTAGTTTTTACAAAGCCGATGACTTTAACGCCCTGCGTATTGACGCCTGGGTGACCCCGCCGCTTTATACGGGCAATCCGCCGGTCATACTGGTGGATGGCTCCAAACCCATTGCAGACATTAACGTCAATCAAGACCCCTTAAAACTCATCAAGGTGCCAGAACTTAGCGAGATTGTCATACGCGTGTCTGGCCCAAATGCCCAAAAGACCAATCTTGTCCTGCAACAACCCCGCACCAAAAAGGGCGACAGCAAGCCAAACGACCTTCCCGAAATTACCAGCAAGCAAGAAGACGGCGTATATGAACTTCGCGCCAAATTGGCCAACACCGTTCTGGCCAGCCTTCAACTGGATGGCAGAGCCGTCAAAAGCTGGCAGTTTACCATTGGCCAAGACAGTCCTCCCACCATTATCTTTACCAAGAAACCCCATGCCAGCGCGCGCGGTTCTTTGCGCATCAGCTATCGCGTCGCCGATGATTACGGTGTCATCGAGGCCAAAGCCCATATCACCAAAAGCTTGAAGCGGCGCGACCGGTTCGGCAAAGAATATACTGAAACGGCCGCCCCATCTTCTCCAGCTCCCGATAATCTGATCGTCCCTCTTGGCACACCAATAACCTTTCCCCTTTTGCTTCCCAAGGGAAAATCCAAAAAAGGCGACGCCAGCACTTATAAAGATCTTGCCTCTCACCCCTGGGCCGGTCTGGAAGCGCAGATGGTGCTCGTCGCCCGAGATGAAGCCGGCAAAAGCGGCAAAAGCAGCGTTGCTCTCTTCAAGCTACCCGAGCGCAAATTCATTAAACCGCTGGCGCAAAGAATTATTGCCCAACGCCGCACACTGGTCGAAAGCCCCATCCAGCGCAAAGCCGTCGCTGGCATCCTCAATCAGCTTACAAAGCGCAATGTCAATTCTGGCAATCCCGATCTCGACCATCGCACCTATCTTGCCTTGCGCAGTGTCTATTGGCGGCTGCAAGGAGCCAATACTCGTGCCACCATCCGCTCGGCAGTTGATCAATTATGGGAGATTGCCCTCACCATTGAAGATGGTAATCTGTCCAAGGCCGAGCGCGCATTGCGCAGTGCCCAGGACAAATTGATGGATGCTCTGGCCAACAACGCCTCGCCCAAGGAAATCGCCAAATTAATGAAAGAGCTGCGCGAGGCGCTCAGCAAATTTCTCACCGCCATGGCCAAGCAACAAAATAAACAGCAGCAAAATAGCGACCAGCAGCAACCCCCCGGTGATCAAAAAACCCTTACCTCCAAAGAACTCGATCAAATGTTGCGCGATATTGAAAACATGGCCAAAACCGGGGCCCGCGATGCCGCCAAACAGATGCTGAGCCAACTGCGCGAGATGCTCGAAAACCTGCAAAATGGCCAGCCCAAAGCCTCGGCTCAGGCGCAAAAAGCCCGCAAGCAACTCGATCAGCTCGGCAAGATGATCATGCAGCAAAGACGCCTGCTGGATGAAACCCACCGCAAAAGCCAACAAGGGCGCCGCGATGGCCAACGGCAAAGACAAGGACAGCGGCAGGGGCGACAACAAGGGCGGGGACAACAACCTGGCCAACAGCCAGGGCAGCAACGAGGCCAAGGACGCGGACAGGGTCAAGGCCAAGGCCAATCGCCGGGCCGTCAACCTGGCGGGCAGGCCGGAGGCGCTGGTGATCAAATGCAACAAGCAGGGGCAAGCGAGCTTAAACGCCGCCAAGGACGACTTCTGGACGGTCTCAATGATCTCATGGATCAAATGGGCAGTGCCGGGTCACGGATACCGCAAGACCTGATGCGGGCCGGCAGCAATATGGGACGCGCCGAAAGCCAGCTTGGTCGCCAGCAACTAAACGGGGCACGACAACAACAAGGAAAAGCCCTTTCGAATCTGCGCAAAG
>JAJRQA010000011.1 GCA_024280475.1 Alphaproteobacteria bacterium | reverse complement strand
ACTAGGCTTTGCAGTGGTAATCCTACCAGTTTGAGCACTCCAAGCAGGCGCGGCAGAAATGTTGGATCAAGAAACTGCGTCGGTGTCACATTGAAGGTCATTTTGAGATCCGGGTTGGCGCGCAGCTCACCCGCCATTGATAATCCAGCCGAGCGCAATAGCGAAAATAACATCGCATCAATGCAGCCAAAATTTTCGGTCAAAGGAATAAAACTGCCGGGAGATATGATTTCGCCATCGGGCTTGATCCAGCGTGCCAGCATCTCAAAGCCGCTGATCTGGCTGGATTGCAGATCAATAATGGGTTGGAAATATGGAACGAATTCTCCGTTACTGATAGCGGCATCAATTTCATCGATGGCACCGAGCGGCGGGAACAGGGCACGAGCCGCAAGAAAACCAAGAAATATGCCGATCATGGCGACAAGCAGGTCCATGAGGGACGAATAATTCTTGTTCCAGTTGGCAAAAACCTGCTTGTTGATGCGAAGTTGCGCCATGATGGGATAGCGCTTTGAGTAAGCAGTGAAACGCATCTCATCAATGGTGGTCGATTGGCTATCTCGATGGACGGATTTTGGCCGGTAAATGGCGATTTCTTTGCCGCTATTGAGGGTGACCTGTATCGCCACATCAGGGCGAACACCAGAGGGCACCATATCAAAAAGCAGTCCACTTGTGCTGATGACGGCAACCATATCATGATCGCTCCCCTTCCATAACACAGACAGAGCATGCCCCTTGCCTTTTGCATGCGCAGCCAATTGAACGCTGGCATTGAGGCCGCTCTCCCAGCTATCTGTCGCATCGAGGTCAGTTTGCAGATGATCGGTAGAAAAAACAGCACAAACGGTAGTGCCGGAACGCAGTCGAATATCTTTGAGGCTGCCGACCGACATGACATTGCTCTTGAACGCTGCGACCGTCTCAGCGGAGCAGGTGGTCTGACCGCGCGTTTGAAAGCCGATAATGGTGTTTACGGCGACATCTGTTGCCAGTTCCGCGCGCAAAATCGTGCGGGCGGCAAGGTCTTCAAACTGCGATTTGTTCCAGACTAATATGATATTGGCATAGATCAAATGAGCAACCGTATAAAAGGACACGGCTATCAAGGCGATCATGGCAAATTGTATGGCACGGCGCTTCGTCATTATTGGTCATCTCCTGATCCTTGGTTCATCATAGGTGATAAGATTTAGGAGATGGTAAACATGCGCCAAGAAGGTGATTGCTAGCGCGTTCTTGCAAGCGGAAGTCTGGCTCCGCGAGCGGTACCTGGGGCGTGCGAGCTGGGGGGCGTGTTATTCTTGCAAAGTCTGCCATAAACACCCGCTTTCATCAATTTTTGACCTCTTGAAATGACCTTTTTGAGGGATCTTTGGCGGTTAGAAGCCTTTGCCCAGGTGGCACTTGGAGATGCCAACACCTGTTTGGCTTTTGTATCCCAGGCAAGAATGGCTTTATGGCCGGCGACATTCTTGAACTTGTCATAGCCATATGCCCAGCCGGTGAAGCATTTTGTATAGGAGATCGCCGAAGTCTCGATGGGCATCGAGATTGACAATAGTGTGAAGATCATTGCATTGGTTGCAACAGCAAGACGGATTGGTGAGGTGGTCATGTGCATGCGCTCCGATCAAAAATTGCCAGAAAATTAGTGTTGTGCCTCGTTAGTCGTTTAGTCGCTGCAAAAGGTTCAAAATTTTATGCAACCGATGGGTAAATGGCTGGTGGGTCTGGCCAAGGAAATTCTTGGTCTCACCTATGATCTGTTCAAGCTGATGATCCCGGTGATCATGCTTGTCAAAGCGATCGAAGAGCTGGGGGGGATTGACTATATATCAGCGGCCCTTGGTCCCGTGATGGATCTGGTGGGGCTGCCGGCCACTATGGGGCTGGTTTGGGCGACCACCATGATCGTCAACATTTATGGCGGCATGATCATCTTTGTTTCCATGCCGCTGACAGAACCCTTGAGCGTCGCGCAGGTGACGGTGCTTGGCACCATGATGCTGGTGGCTCATACTTTGCCCATCGAGGGACGCATCGCCCAAAAAGCGGGAGTAAGCTTTCTTTATCTGCTTGCATTGCGCATTGGCGGCGCACTGGTTCTGGGGTTCATACTGCATCAGATATACAGTTACGGAAATTTCCTGTCGCAAACCAATGAGGCACTGTGGACGCCAGCCCCGCTCCTTGATGATAGTCTCCAGGCCTGGGCCATGGGGCAGCTTGTGACGCTGTTGCAGGTGTTTGTGATCATTGCCATTCTGGTGGTGTTTTTGAGGCTGCTGAAATGGAGCGGCATCGAAAAGCTGTTCGCACGCGCCTTGCAGCCTGTTTTACGGTTTTTGGGGCTTGGCGAGCGCACCACGTCGATCACCATTATTGGCATGACGCTGGGGCTGACCTATGGCGGCGGCTTGTTGATCAATGAAGCCAAAAAAGGCGATATATCAAAACGCGATATTTTTGGATCCATGTCCCTGCTGGCGGTTTGTCATTCCTTGATCGAGGACACCTTGCTGATCGTACTGATTGGTGGCGATCTCTCTGGCATCTTGTTTGCGCGGGTGTTGTTCGCCGCCATGTTGATTGCGCTCATAATGCGCTTGCTGCCAAAGCCTGGAAATTGACAAGAGCGATCCCCGAAAGATAGGGGTGTCCAAAAACAAATCCGGCAACAAAACCAAGGGCGATGACGGCGGGAACAAATTCGCGGCCAAATGGTACTTTTTCGGGCTTGAGCCATGGCCCGTCGCGGCGGTTCACCAATGCTCTCATGATGAGCGCCCAAAGGCCCAGACCGCCAAACAGCAGGACAGAGCGATTGTCACCATTGAGGATCAAATGTCCGCTCGCCCACAATATCATGCCGGTAAGCTGCAGGTGACGAATGAAGCGTTTGAGATTGGTTTGCATGCGCTTGTCAAAGCCAAAGCCAAACAGGATGACGCCAACAACAACAAGCGCCAGTCCGGGCAGGGCACTCCATTCTGGCGGGATGTAAACACTCCCTAGATCGGCCGAACGCCAGCCCATCGACATCAAGGCGATTGCGCCAACCAGCCCAAGAGCAAAACCGCCCGCGTAAATATTGGGGCCAAGGCGTTTGATCGCCTTGCTGCGAAAACGCGGCTTTGTCGCTGGCATGAAGTGCAGAAAATACCACAATGAGAGGCCAAGCAATATGAGGGTCATTTTTGGTGTTCCTTTTCATCAACCCAGTGATGGCGCAAGCGAACAGTCGCTCCCATGCGCTCGAAAATTTTACAAAGTCCGTAGGTGGTGCGGTTAAAGAAGATGAACTCTTCGGCCACATAGTCGGGGCTGTCGAGGGTTTGCGAGAACATCATCATCAGCTCCTGGCCGCGTTTTGTGTAATCGCTGTTGGCGCCAAAATCATAGCTGTCGTGAACAAAGGGTTCGGTCACCCAAGCGCCAAACGGGCGGAACAGCTGCGCATGCATCTCTGGTGTGAGATTTTCAAACGGCATGCCGATATCGCTATATGCCTGTGCCAGCGCATGGCGATCCCCATACAGATAGGCCAGCAATAATTGCGGGAATACGTGCATAAAATGATCCGACAAATGCCGTACGCAGCCAAAGTCGAGCACGTTGATGGAGCCATCGCTTGCGAACAGATAGTTGCCGGGATTGGGATCGGCGTGCAGGCATTGCAAGTCGCGGGCGCTGTGTACAAAAAAGTCGTAGAGTTTTTGCGCGGCCTGATTTCGCTGCTCCTTGCTCGGATTGCTGGCCAGCCACTCGTCAAGATGCTGGCCGGGCATATATTGTGTTGAAAGCACGCGCTGGGCGCTGAACTCCTCATATATGCGCGGAATATTTATGTCCTCAAGCTTTACATGATCTCGAAACCAGTTGGTGTTCTTGCACTCGATCGCATAGTCGACCTCTTCCTTGAGGCGCGCTTCGATTTCATCAAGGGACTGCAAAATGATTTTAGCGTCTTTCATGTTGCCAACAATCGAACGCACCATGGCAAGATCACTATCGATAGCAGCACCAATGCCGGGATATTGTACTTTGACCGCAAGCTTTGTACCATCGGACAACTTGGCTTGATGCACCTGCCCAAGGCTGGCAGCAGCAAAAGCAGCAGGTTCAAAATCGGCAAACAGTTTTTCCGGGGCTTGCCCCAATTGCTCGATCATCACCTTGCGGATCAGCACCTTGTTAAGTGGTGGCACCTGATGAAAGCTCTTTTGTAGCTCGCGTTGGTAAGAGGCGGGCAGCAGGTCGAGTTCCATGCCGATCATCTGAGCGATTTTGAGGGCGGTGCCGCGCAGTTGCGTCATGGCGTTAAACAGGATGAGCGCATTTTTTTCATCGAGCTTTTGTTTGGTGTGGCGTTCGCTGGCTGGCGATAAAAAGGCCCGTTTGACCTTGTGTTGCAGCTCGCCAGCGCCAACCTTGATCGCAGCAACACCGGCGACTTTGGCACGCGCTAGTTTACCTTGAGGGAGTTTTTGGTTCATCGTCCACCTCCATGAAGCGGCGTTTGACGCTGCTTGCGGTATTGGTGAATTCAGCGAAACTGTCGAGATGGCTCATGACATGGGTGCGGAACAGGAACGATATGAGATCAAGTGATTTTCCAACCAGCCCCTGATGCAGGATGGTCACCACGATGCCCATGCTTTTATCGAGTAATTGTGTGGTGTTTTCAAAATCCTTTGAGCTGTCTTTAAGCCAATAGGCCATGATGCCCGTTTGGTAATCCCAAAACAGCCGGGGCAGCAATTCGCGGTAAGGCTGATCAGGTACTTCCCCAGCTTCTATGGCCGCCTCCAGCATGTCTGTGACCATCTTTTTATTGAGGTGTTTGGTCTTTGCCAGACCCGCATAACCGCTCGCAGGTGAATAATAGGTGAGGGTAAAGACCTGTTGTAAAAACTCGCGAGCTGGCAGCCATATCTGCAGTTCGGTCTCGATCAGCTGATGCAACTGTTCTTGCAAGGAAAAAGTGTGGAAATCTT
>JAJRQA010000001.1 GCA_024280475.1 Alphaproteobacteria bacterium | reverse complement strand
GGTACAACTTTGAAAGAAGAGGCTTTAGCCCTTGGATTTGTAACCAGCGATGAGTTCGACAAGGCCGTCAATCCTCTCTTGATGATTGGCCCCAGCGAGAGTTAATTTATGACAGATATGGCGAAAAGCCACTCCGTTGCTTCCAACGACAAGCCCGAAAATGACGGCTCGATGGAAACAGCCATCGTCCGCATCGCGGGCGATAGCGGTGATGGCGTGCAGCTTGTGGGTGGGCGCTTCAGCATCAATAGCGCGCTGGCTGGCAATGATCTGGTGACATTTCCAGATTTCCCGGCTGAAATTCGCGCCCCAACCGGCAGCATCTATGGCGTCTCGGCCTATCAGCTGCATTTTGGCGGCCGCAATATCAAGACCATTGGCGATCATGTCGATGTGTTGGTAGCTTTTAACCCAGCCGCCCTCAAAACCAATCTGCCGCGTCTTGCAAAAGGCGGCATCCTCATTCTTGATAGTTCGGGGTTTAGCGCCACCAATCTGCGCAAGGCTGGTTATGAAACCTCCCCTCTTGAGGATAAAAGCCTTGATGGGTATCAGCTCATGCAGCTCGATATTGGCAAAATGACCATGCTGGCCACAACGCCGTTTGGGCTCACCAAAAAACAGGCTCTGCGCTGCAAAAACTTTTTCGCCCTTGGCCTGTTGTTCTGGCTGTTTGATCGCGACCGCTCGAAAACGGCCGTCTGGATCAAAGAAAAATTCGCGAAGCAGCCAGAAATTGGTGATGCCAATGTGGCGGCCATGAATGCAGGTCATTCGCATGGCGAAACGATTGAGCTGGCGGGGGATCTGTCGAAAATCCACGTCCCGACATTCAAGATGCAGCCTGGTCTCTATCGGGCCATCACGGGTGCTGACGCCATGGCATACGGGCTGGCAACGGCGGCTGAACTATCGAACCGGCAATTGGTGCTGGCCTCTTATCCCATCACACCAAGCTCCAACATATTGCACAAGCTGGCAAATATGAAAGAGCTGGGGGTCGTGACCTTTCAGGCCGAAGATGAAATCGCTGCCGTTGGCGCTGCCCTTGGTGCGTCTTATGCAGGGGCGCTTGGCGTAACGGCAAGTTCTGGCCCCGGTGTGGCACTGAAAATGGAAATGATTGGTTTGGCGGTTGCGACCGAGTTGCCATTGATCATCATCAATTCCCAACGCGCTGGTCCAAGCACCGGCCTGCCCACCAAGACCGAGCAATCTGATCTCTATCAGTCCGTATTTGGACGAAATGGCGATGCCCCACTGCCGGTGCTGGCTGCACGCTCTCCCGGGGATAGTTTCTATTGCGCCATCGAAGCGGCGCGTATTGCACAAAAATATATGACGCCGGTGATCCTGCTCACCGATGGCTTCATCAATAATACCTCAGAGCCCTGGTCGATTCCCGACATCAACGATCTCTCGCGCATTGAGGTCCCGAATCGAACGGACCCCACTGATTACAAACCCTATGAGCGCGATGAAAAAACGCTGGCGCGCGCCTGGGCCATCCCGGGCACACCGGGGCTTGAACATCGCATCGGCGGTCTTGAGCGCGATGCCCTCACTGGCGCCGTCTCTTACGATCCCGAAAATCATCAAAAAATGTCGGAGTTACGAGCGCAAAAAATCGCCAATATCGGCTTTGATGTCGAAGAACTCACCGTCGATCAAGGCGATGATAGTGGCGATCTTGTCGTCGTTGGCTGGGGTTCCACCTATGGGCCCATATCACGCGCCGTCACCACCATGCGTGCCAAAGGGTGCGCGGTATCACATGTGCATTTACGCCATATATTCCCGTTTCCCGCCAATCAGTGCGAACTGCTATCGCGCTTTAAACGCATCCTCGTCCCCGAAATGAATATGGGGCAATTGATCACCTTGATGAAGGCGATGGATTGCCCGGCCGCCACTGGGCTTACGAAACTGGAGGGGCAGCCATTTATGGTCTCTGAATTGGAAGTGGCAATTTTGGATGCGATAGAGGAGGTCAAAAATGGGTGACCAACTAACAAGCACAGGCTTGAAACCCGCCGATTTTGCGTCATCGCAAGAAGTACGCTGGTGCCCTGGTTGCGGCGACTATGCGATTTTAAAAGCCGTGCGCAAAACCATGGCTGATGTGGGCGCATCTTTAGAAAACACGCTGGTCATCTCTGGCATCGGCTGCGCCGCGCGCTTCCCCTATTATATGGCGACCTATGGGTTTCACACCATTCACGGACGCGCTCCGACTATCGCTTCTGGAGCCATGCTGGCCAATCCCGATCTTGATGTCTGGATCATCACTGGTGACGGGGATGCGCTGGCCATTGGCGGCAATCATTTCATTCACATGTTGCGGCGTAATTTCAATTGCCAGATCCTGTTGTTCAATAATGAAATCTATGGCCTCACCAAAGGTCAGTATTCGCCGACCTCGCGCGAAAATACGAGATCGCCCTCGACCCCCATGGGATCCATTGATACGCCGCTGTCAGCTGCCCATGTGGCGCTTGGCGCTGGCGCCCGCTTTGTGGCCCGCGCCGTTGACACGCAGCAAAAACAGCTGGTCGATATTCTCACCAAGGCCTATCAACACAAAGGCACTTCTTTTGTGGAGATATTCCAAAATTGCATTGTCTATAATGATGGCGTATTTGACCCGTTCACTGACAAAAAAAATGTCGCAGATCATCAGATCTATGTCGAACATGAAAAGCCGATGATCTTTGGCGCGAACGCCGATCAAGGCCTTGTGGTCGATGCCGGGTTTCATCTTAAACCCACCAAACTTGATACTGGTGCTCGCGCCCTTATCCATGATGAAACCAACCGGTCTCTTGCTTTCATGCTGGCAGAACAAACGCCGCCAGATGCCCCAATGGTCATGGGCGTGCTCTATCAAAACCCCGATCAAATTTACCAGACACGGGTCAAGGAGCAGATCAAAACAGCTCAAAGCAATAATAAGCGCTCGATCAATGACGCTCTTCGCGATGGCACCACCTGGTCCGTAAAATAGCCACCCCAAAAAGCAGGCAATCAAACCATATGACACAGCTTCATTATGAACTTCTCGACGTTTTCACCAACACACGTTTTACCGGCAATGGGCTGGCCGTCGTAAAAGGGGCTGGCGATCTCAGCGATCAGCAAATGCAATCGATCGCGCGCGAATTCAATCAGTCGGAAACCGTGTTTATCCTGCCAACGCAAAACCCGGCTCATTCCGCGCGCATACGCATTTTCACCCCTGCTCACGAGCTGCCATTTGCCGGCCACCCAACAGTTGGCACGGCTGTTATGGTGGCGATCAATCAGCTGGGTACTGTATCTGGCCAGGAAGACGCTATTGTTGTGCTGGAAGAAAATGTCGGCCCGGTTCGGATCGGCGTCCGCTTTCGGCCCGATAAGCAGCCCTTT
>JAJRQA010000282.1 GCA_024280475.1 Alphaproteobacteria bacterium | reverse complement strand
TTGCTTTGTGAATTGTTCTCTTTTCCCATATGTCGGTCCGCGCTCGCGCGGATTAGCCGTGAGATATAAAAAAATGGTGCCGCTGGAGTGAATTGAACACTCGCCCTCGTCATTACCAATGACGCGCTCTACCACTGAGCTACAGCGGCGACAAGGAGACGTGGGTGTTCGACGTAACCTCATTGCAGGGGGCGAAACTGCCATAGCTTTACGCAAATCGCAAGCCCTCTTGCCAGCAAAAAATTGAACACATCGTTGCGACTTTGTAAAAGCGGCTTATTATACCGCCATAGCTTTGCAATTTTAAGCGAAAAGGGAAGTCCGTGGTAAATTCAGACCGTCAGAAGCGCGCGGCCAAGCGCCAAGAGCGATTGGTCAAACAGCTGCGCGACAATCTTAAAAGGCGCAAGCAGCAGACGCGGGCACGCACCGCCCTGATGGAGGATGCAAAGCCCGTTAAAGCAGGGATCAGCGACCCTGATCACGAACCAGCGACGCCAGGTTGTGAAAAATTGGATGACGAGTGAACCTGCTTGGGTTAAAAGTCCATGCTTTGGTAAGAGTGGGCATGTTAGAAGAGCTTTTAAGACTGTCATCCTCGCGCAGGCGGGGATCCATAACCCCTAAGGGTGAAATTTCATGCAAGACTTTGAAGCTGGTTCTTGTAAAGAAAATGAGAGACCAGTGAGTATGGATCCCTGCCTTCGCAGGGATGACACAGGATTTTTGTGGCTTGAGGGTTCTTGAAGCAAGTTCAGAACTAAAACGGGGTCATAGCAATACAATTGAATGGGCGGAATAACTGAATGGATCGTATAAAAATAACCGGTGGCCAGCAATTAAACGGCACAATCGCTATTTCGGGCGCCAAAAATGCAGCGCTGCCATTGATGATCGCCTCGCTGCTGACAAGCGATACTCTGACCTTGAAAAATGTGCCAAACCTCGCTGATGTGGTGCAGCTGGGGCGTATTTTACGCAATCACGGTACCGATTTCACCATTGCTGGCAAGCGTCCGGGCAAGAACAAGATGCAAGGCGAGACCTTTCATCTGACCTCACGCGATATCTGGGATACTACCGCACCCTATGAGATGGTCTCCAAAATGCGCGCCAGTTTCTGGGTGCTGGGCCCGTTGCTGGGCCGTGAGCACAAGGCGCGTGTGTCGCTGCCAGGTGGCTGCGCGATCGGCACCCGCCCCGTTGATCTGCATCTGGAAGGGTTGAAAAAGCTCGGCGCGAATATTGACCTTGAAGATGGCTATGTGATTGCCCGCACTCCGCGCGGCGGTCTTAAGGGTGGCAAAATCACCTTCCCGCTGATTTCTGTTGGTGCGACCCACAACTGTCTGCTGGCAGCAGTGCTGGCGCGCGGCGAGACCCTGATCGAAAATGCCGCCGCCGAACCAGAAATTGGCGATGTGGCGCGCTGCCTTGTTAAAATGGGCGCCAAGATCGAGGGCATTGATACCCACACGCTGAAAATTGAGGGTGTGACGCAATTGGAAGGGGCCGTGCACACCGTGCTGCCTGACCGTATTGAAGCTGGCACCTATGCGATGGCTGTTGCCGCGACGGGAGGGGATGTGTTCCTTGAGGGCGCTGACCCAACACATTTACAATCGGCGCTTGATTTGATGATTGAAGCGGGAGTGGGCATCAAGATCAAAAAGGGCGGCATTCAGGTGACACGCGGAGCACGCACCAAATTGAAGCCCGTTCATGTGGAGACACAGCCATTCCCCGGCTTTCCAACCGATTTGCAGGCCCAGTTCATGGCCATGATGCTGAAAGTTCCAGGTACATCCAGTGTGCGCGAAACAATCTTTGAAAACCGGTTTATGCATGTCGCCGAACTGATGCGCATGGGCGCAAATATTTCCCAGTCTGGCGATAAGGCTGAAATCGAGGGTGTTGACGAGCTGATTGGCGCACAGGTCATGGCCACCGATCTGCGTGCTTCAGCCTCGCTGGTTATTGGTGGGCTAGTCGCCAAAGGCGACACCATCGTCAACCGTGTCTATCATCTGGATCGTGGTTTTGAACGTATCGAGGAAAAACTGTCAGCGGTCGGGGCAAAAATCGAACGGCTCAGCGAATGACCAGCTTGAAACTTGTGGCGCTTGACGAAGATGATCTACAGGCGCTGTCGGCTCAAATGCAGGACGCGATATTGCGCACGGTCGATATGACATGGGACCCTGCAAGTCATCGTTTTGTGGCCTTGATGAACCGCTTTGACTGGCAACAGGCGCAAACAGGCGACAAGAGCGGTAAAAAACCTTATGAGCGCCACCGCTGCGCCCTGCGCTTTGATCATGTCAACGCTGTGCAATTGAAAAATATTGAAATTGGCAAAGGTAACAAGACCTTGTCTTTGCTGACCATACGATTTGAGGCCGGGGAAGAGCCATCGGGTAATATTGATCTGATCTTTGCCGATCATTGCTCGATCCGTCTCAATGTGGAATGTATAGAGGCGCAATTGACCGATCTTGGCGAAGGCTGGAGCGTGCGCTCCAAGCCCGAACACGAAGGCCAAACCTAAAAACAAAGGATAGACTTATGCCGATCAGGCTTGATGCCAGCAAGGACGGCTTTGAAGCCAGCTTTGTCGAGCTTTTATCGATGAAACGTGAAGTTTCTAGCGATGTCGAGCAAACCGTTCGGGCCATTGTTGCTGATGTGCAGGCGCGCGGCGATGAGGCATTGATTGAGCTGTCGCAAAAATTCGACCGCATTGATTTGCGGGCACGGGGCATCAACGTTAGCGCCAGCGAGCTGGATGAGGCCGTGCAAAACGCTGATCCCAAGGTTGTGGAAGCGCTTACCTTTGCCGCGCAACGGATCAAGGATCATCATAGTCGCCACAAGCCGGTCAGCGAGTATTATACAGACGATCTGGGGGTCGAACTGGGCCAGCGCTGGACGCCGGTGGAGGCCGCTGGGCTCTATGTGCCAGGAGGCACTGCCGCTTATCCAAGTTCCGTTTTGATGAACGCCATTCCTGCCAAGGTCGCAGGGGTTGAACGCCTTGCTATGGTTGTCCCCATGCCCGATGGCGAGATTAATCCAGCCGTATTGGCCGCTGCCAAAATCGCTGGTGTTGACGAAATTTACCGCGTTGGGGGCGCACAGGCTGTCGCTGCATTGGCGTATGGTACTGATACAATCGCGCCGGTTTCGGTGATTGTCGGGCCGGGCAATGCTTATGTGGCCGCTGCCAAGCGCCAGGTTTACGGTACGGTGGGCATCGATATGATCGCCGGGCCGTCTGAAGTGCTGATCGTTGCCGATGCGCAAAACAATCCCGACTGGATCGCCATCGATCTGCTGGCGCAAGCCGAACACGACACATCGGCGCAATCGATCCTGATCACTGATGACGCGGCTTTTGCAGACCAGGTGGTAGAGGCTGTCGAGGCGCATCTCACAACTTTGTCTCGTCACGAAATCGCCCGCCAAAGCTGGGAAGAGTTTGGCGCCATCATTCTGGTTGAAACGCTCGCCGATGCGGTGCCCCTGTGCAACCGCCTTGCTGCCGAGCATTTAGAGATCGCCACGGAAGACCCGGACGCCATGGCCGAGCAGATTACCAATGCGGGAGCCATATTCCTTGGCCGCTATACCCCTGAAGTTATTGGCGACTATGTGGCGGGTACTAATCATGTGCTGCCAACGGCGCGTTCAGCGCGGTTCTCATCAGCGCTTGGCGTCACCGACTTCATGAAACGCACCAGCCTGCTGAAATGCAGCGCGCAAAGTTTACGTGCGCTTGCGCCTGCCGCTGTGGCCCTTGGCGAAGCCGAAGGCCTCACCGCCCATGCAAGATCGGCAAGCATCAGGCTTAATCTGGAGGATTGATCCAAGGACGTGAAGGTAGAAACGCAGTAGTTTTTTAAATGACAAAAGCAGACTGTCACGGACGTAGGGTGTCAATAGCAAGCGTATTGCACCGCGCGGACTCTTATCGGTGCAATACGCTTCGCTATTGACACCCTACGTTCATTATTTTTCCATGCGCGCGGTCATAGCAAACCGTTTTTCCACTCAAACAAACTGCCCGGCGCACCAGCCAGAGCTCCAGGCCCATTGGAAATTATAGCCGCCCAGCCAGCCGGTGACATCGACCACTTCGCCAATGAAATAAAGGCCCTTGACCTTGTTGGCTTGCATGGTTTTGGACGACAGGGCGTTGGTGTCAACGCCGCCAAGGGTCACCTCGGCAGTGCGGTAGCCCTCTGATCCGGTGGGTTTGATCTGCCAGTTGGTGATGAGATCAGCAAGGGCACGCAGGCGCTTGTCGGATAGATCAGCCATATTACCCTCAAGTCCGGCCTTGGCGCAAAAATGGGCGGCAATTTTCTTTTGCAGGTGACCAGACAGCACATTGTGGATCGCCGCTTTTGGGCTATTTTGGCGGGCGTTGCGCAAGGCTTCAAAAAGATCAGTATCTGGCAGCATATTGATGGCGAGGACATCGCCCTCGCGCCAGAAGGACGAGATTTGCAGGATCGCGGGGCCGCTTAAGCCGCGATGGGTAAACAACATGGCGTCCTTAAAACTTTGCCCGTTGCAAGAGACGGTGATGTCGAGAGAAGTTCCCGACATTGGTTTTAGTTCAGCGCGGAATGTTTCGTCAAAGGTCAAGGGTACGAGCGCCGGGCGTGGCTCTATGATATTGAGCCCGAATTGCTCGGCCACTTTGAAGCCAAATCCGGTTGCGCCAATTTTGGGAATACTCTTGCCCCCCGTGGCGATGACCAGCGAAGTGCACTGAATGTGGTCAGAACCAACTTTGAAGATAAACCCCTCATCGCCCTCTTTATCCTGGCTTTGGCGGATATCCGAGACCGTGCTCTCCAGCTGTGGATGCACATCAAGATCAAACAGTTCGGACAACAGCATATCGATGATTTGCGTTGCCGACTTTTCGCAAAACAGAGCGCCGCTGGCATGTTTGTCGGCTTTTTCAAACCAGTCAATCTTGTGGCGTTCGACCATATGGATAAAATCATGCTGGGTGTAGCGTTTGAGGGCTGATTTGCAAAAATGAGGGTTTTGTGAAAGATAGCGCTGCGCCCCCGCATCAATATTGGTGAAGTTGCAGCGCCCGCCTCCAGAGATGCGGATTTTTTCGCCGATCTTTGCCGCGTGGTCGAGCAGGATCACGGAGCGTCCACGTTTGCGAGCTTCCAGCGCGCACATCATGCCAGCGGCTCCGGCGCCGATGATCGCCACATCAATCTGTTTCATGTTTTCTCAAATTTCGTTTTAAACCCGCTTGCGCGATTGGGCCTTGACGCGAAAGCGCCGCCTTAGGGGATCGAGCGAACCATCAAGAGCCTGCTCGGGATCGAATATGGGTTGTAGCTTGTAGGCAACGATATAGACAAGGGCCAGGCCAACAAACCATGACAAAATCTGCCAGACCCACAGGGGCGGCATATTGGAGGGGGAAATGTCGTGAAGGACAAAGCCACCAAGAGGGAGTGCGATGGTGAGTGCAAACAAACAAGCAATCAGCAGCGCAACCAGCCACCAAACCCGCGCATAGGGGGCCATCAAGGGCTTGCCGTCGGGTAACACATGATAGGAAAGCTGGTGGGCAAACGATTGTTGGTGTTGGACGGCGTTTTGCGTTAGCAGACCGAACAAACCAGTGATCAAAAGCAAGGAGAAATTAGCAACAAGACCCCAAAAAGCCGGGTGTAGGGAAAGTGGCCACGCGTCAAATGGCAGATCTATGGTCAATATGTCCGCCAGACCTTGTGGGATCGTGCTGGTGGCGAGCACCCCCGCCAGGCCTGCCAGAACGCCATTGCGAACGGCTTTGCCGCCTAATGAGGGAAAATAGCAAAGCCCGAAAAGGGCTGGCAATAATTGCAAACCAAAAGCGCCTGCCAATAGAAACAAGGGTAAGGGATCTTCTGGTTTTTGCCAGGCAATGAGAAGGGACACCCCGAGCAATAAGCCAATTGAAAAGCGGGTGATTGATTTTCGAAATGTCGGCTGGTGGGAGTGCTTCAGCCGTTCATGAAAAACATCATTGGCAATAGTGGCCCCGGCAGTCAGCATGGAGGCTGCGGTGCTGGCGATTAATCCAGCCAACAGGGCAAAGGCGATAAACCCCAATAGTAGCGGGTTGCCCAGTGGGGTCGCCAGCAGCAGGGAGATGATCGCTAGTGGTTCGCTGCCAGCACTCAAGGGGCCAGCTGGGGCCAAGGCTCCAAGACCCGGTATTTGGTGGGCCATATGTGCCGCCAGAGCAATGATGATGGTCGTGGTGAACAGCAAAAGGCCGCTCATCAAAGCGGCGGCAAAGAATTGCTGCGGGGCATGAGCGCGCCCTTTGGCGGCGGTAAAGCTGATCATGATGGTGGCGGGAGCGCTGGCAAGCCCTATTAGCGCCAGTAGGCTGGTTAAAACCATGGTGCCTGGCCAGGAAATATTGGTCGGTGCGGCAGCGGGGAGGGGGTCATAAAACGCCCCTGGTGCAAACAAGGGGGTATTGATCTGATGGCTTTGCATTTTCGTCAGCGCATCAATAAAGCTGGCAAAGCCACCCAGAGCATCAATGCAAACGAGAGTGGCGACAATCAGCGCAAGTAAAAGCGCGATACCAGAGGGTGCGGCAACCCGCATGATAGCCCCCATACCCCCAAAAGCGGCGTGGAAAAACAGTAATGCTGCCATCAACGCCATCGTCAATAACGACAGCAACGAGCTGGTTCCCAATAGAGCGGCCATCAAGGAAGCGCCAAAGCGCAGGCTCATAGTGGCCAGTGTGAGTGCGATCAGCATTGCTGTGAGGGCTGTGACGAAGCGCACGCCATTCGAGCGATAATAGTCGCCAAGCAGCTGGGCGCAGGTCAAAGGATTGAAAATGCGGCCAAGTATCCAGATGCGCCTGGCAAACAGAGCCGAGGTCAGGGGGACGATGATTGCGGCAAGGGCTGTAAAACCATATGAAAAGCCGCTGCGATAGAACAGCCCCATATGTGGCAGGCTCATTACTCCCAGCAGAGTCACGGTGGTGCTGGCGAGGATAAAGCGTGTGTTCGAAAGGCGTTTGCCGGCCAGCAGATACTCAACCAGATCATAGCTTAAATACCGGTGTTTTGCGCTAATCCACACATAGTAAAAGATCGCTAATATGCCTGGAACCAGTAGCCAGATCAATGAATTGTCCATACTAACTCTCTTTGACCACCGGGCAGCACATCATAAAGACACGCCCCAAGCGGTCCTCTAAAGGTAATATATTTCAATCTGTTAGATAAGCGCAAACGAAAAAGGCGATATGCAATCATGGATTGCAAAATATCCACCCTATTCTCAAGCGATTTTGGCGCGCAAGAGGTCATGCAGATGCAAAATGCCAACAGGTTTATCGTCATCGACGACAAAGACGGTGGTGATATTGGAGGAATTGATCACTTCGAGTGCTTTGCTGGCCAGCATGTTGGAGGGCACCGTTTTAGGGTGTTTGGTCATTACCTCCCGTGCTGACATATCGATCAGGCCTTTGTTCATATTTCGGCGCAAATCGCCATCGGTTATGATGCCGTCCAGGCGGCCTTGCTCATTTGTGATACCAAGGCAGCCAAAACTTTTTTCGGTCATGATCACCAGCGCTTCACCCATTTTTAGATCGCCGTCGATGAGCGGCAGGGCATCGCCTTTATGCATGAGATCACGCACATAACTTAACGATGCGCCAAGCGCACCGCCAGGATGGAAGATTTTAAAATCGCTGGCCGTAAAGCCTTTAAATTCCAGCAAGGCAATGGCCAGTGCATCGCCCAGAGCCAGTTGCATGGTTGTTGAGGTGGTGGGCGCAAGGCCGTGAGGGCAGGCTTCTGTGGAACGCGGCAGGATCAGTTTGACATCGGCGGCTTGCGCGAGAGCGCTGTCAAGCTTTGAGGTGACCGCGATCAAAGATACGTTAAAACGCCTGGTGTAGTTGATCAGCGCGGAAAGTTCGACAGTTTCTCCCGACCACGAAAACCCCACCACTGCATCATTGGCGGTAATCATGCCAAGGTCGCCATGTCCAGCCTCTGATGGATGGACAAAAAAGGCGGGCGTCCCGGTGGAGGCGAGGGTTGCAGCGACTTTTGGCCGATATGACCGCTTTTTCCCATACCCGAAATAATCACCCGGCCGTTATTCTGCTGGGCATTGGAGATGGTCTCTACCGCTTTGATAAACTCAGGACCAAGATCGTCATTCAAAGCTTTGGCAAGTTGGGTAATGCCTGCGGCTTCAAGTTCCAGAGTATTGGTTGCGGATGTGATGAGTGTTTCATCGGACATAAAGCGGCCTCTTCTTGGAGCGTTGGGCTAGGGGTTCAGGTGATAGATTCATAGACGGTTTTGTTTAGCTGATTTTAGAAAAGGATACACGCAAAAAAGCTTGTTCAAAGCAAGGGCGTATCAAATCAGAACGTCCGATAACGGCTCTTTAACCAGTTCAGCATAGTCTGGGACTAGTGAAATTGCAGTTATTTGTGCTGTTGGTTGTTTTGGTTGGAGATTGTGTTGGGTAGTTTTTTTTACAGTTTGGCAAAATTCATACGCTTGGGGTCAATCATGGCTCTCATGGCATTTTTTGCTGTGCCCAGCGCAATTGCCCAGCAGGTTGCCCCCAGCGAACAGCTGCTTGGTGCAGATGGCACCCTTATTCCAGATTTTGAACGCTCTGATCGCCAGACTCCAGTGGAAACTGGCGAGGAGCTGACAGTTCAGGCACCAGCACGTGTCATTGAACCTCAAGATCCTCTTAATCAGTCCTATGCCAACGTCGCCAGTACAGCTATTGATCAGCGTAATAATGAGCGCTTTAATAGTGTTCTGGCTGATCCTTTGAACCAGCAGCCGCGTAATTTTCGTGATACAAGCTTTACGCAAGGTCTTGTTCGCCAGCAGAACAATCGGCAGGTGGATGAAAACTGGCGCGCGCGCGATGGCACTGCCTTTGATCCTTTGGGCATTCGCGCCGGCAGCTTCGTGTTTTATCCAGAACTGTATGCACGTATGATTGGCACCAATAATATTTTTGCCACCAGCGACAATCGCAAAGCAGATACCGGGGTAGAGGTTTCGTCGACCTTTCGCTTACAATCTGACTGGAATGTGCATGAGCTGAAATTTTTTGCTGTGGGCAGGGAGAAGCGCTGGCGTAGCTTCACAAGTGAGAACACAAGCGAATTTGAAGCAAGGGTGCAGGGCCGGTTTGATATAACGGCTCGCACGAGTGTGGAGACGGCAATTCGCTACGAACAAACGATGGAGGGGCGCGGCTCGGTGGAGTTGTCAGACGCCGCTGTCGGGCCTTCAAAAGTACACGAAACCGAGTTTTTTGGCCAGCTCAATCATCGCTTCAACCGCCTTGGTTTTCGTCTGCGCGGCCAGGTCATTCGCAACATATATGATGATGTGGCGCTGCGCAGCGGCGGCGTGCAGGACAATCATTTTCGGGACTTTGATGAACAGATCTTGAACCTGCGCACAAATTACGAGTTTTCGCCAAGATTTTCTCTTTATGTTGATACGCAGGTGGCTCGACGCGAGTTCGCCAACAGGCTTGATGCGGGCGGTCTTTTGCAGGGCAGTGATAGTTGGTTGCTGGCGGTTGGAACACGCGTTGAACTGACGCCGAATTTGAGTTTCCTTGGTAATGTTGGATATGCACGGGCCAATCCCGATGAACCAACGCTTGTCGATCTTGAGGGGGTGGTGTTTGATGCCAGCCTGATCTGGAGTCCCTTTCGATATATGACGATCACGCTCAATGGCGAAAGCGAAATCGAGGAAACCACCCAGAGCGGTACTCCAGGATCAATGAACAGATCGGTATCACTATCACTTGTCAAAGAATGGACGCATCGCTTCAGCTCGACGTTAAGCGCTCAATTTGAGGAAAGAGACTTTGCCGGGATTGCTCAAAAAGATACAGAATTTACGGTTGGGCTGGTTGCCGAATATATGTTTAACCGCTCATGGGTGCTGGACGCCGGCATTGAACACACAAAGGTCGAAGGCGGCAATAAATATAGCGAAGATGAAATCCATCTCGGTTTGAAATGGCGCCGCTAGTTTTGTCTGGCCTTTTTACTAAGACCCTCGAGCAGCTTGCGCAATTCTATCGCGAAATCATTGCGCAATTCGGGATGAGCCAGAGCAAAGGCTACATTGGCGGTCAAAAAGCCGACGCGTGAACCGCAATCAAAGCTCATACCCTCATATTCGATGGCGTGAAAATCCTGAACCTCCATCAAGCGATGCATGGCATCGGTGAGCTGGATTTCATTCCCCGCGCCCTCGCGTTGATCCTTGAGGATCGAAAAGATTTCGGGCTGCAGGATATAACGGCCCATAATGATGAGATTGGAGGGGGCGGTGCCAGCTTTTGGCTTTTCCACCATGCCGGTAATGGGCCAGCACTTGTCTTCCCCTTCACCAATGCTGACAACACCATATTGATCTGTCTCTTCGCTCGCGACTTCTTCGACGCCGATAATATTACCGCCCTTTTCATTATAACCATTGATCATTTGCTTGAGGCAGCTATCGCCGTTCGCCTGGGTCAGCATATCGGGGAGCAGCAGGGCAAATGGTTCATTTCCCACCAGTTCGCGCGCACACCAGACGGCATGTCCAAGGCCTTTTGGTTCTTGCTGGCGGGTGAAGCTGGTTTGCCCAGGGCCTGGCAGCAATTCTGCCAACTGTTCAATTTCTTTATGTTTGCCCTTGGCCCGCAAGATATCTTCAAGTTCTACCTGCCGGTCGAAATGATCTTCAATGACGCCTTTGTTGCGACCTGTGACAAAGATAAAATGCTCAATCCCTGCTTCTCGCGCTTCATCAACAACGCGCTGGATGATCGGCCGATCAACAATAGTCAGCATTTCTTTGGGCATGGCCTTGGTTGCAGGCAGGAAACGCGTGCCAAGGCCAGCGACTGGAAAGACAGCTTTACGAATGGGGCGATGGGTCACGGGGCAGTTTCCTGAGCTTAAAAGGCCATTGATCTTGGTTCAGTATCACCTAGATAAATGACCTTTTCCTAAAAATCTATGGTTAAGGGGTGGGCTAGGCAATATTGGATACTAACGCCCTTCGCGCAGCCAGGTCAGGGATAAAGCGCCCAGCAGCAAAGCCAGCGCCAGCAATCCTGAAAATAGCGGGATCGTGGAGCTGTTGCGTACCTGATAGGCTTTGCGGTCCGCAAGGGCCAGCCAGCCGGGCCCATGCATCTGGCGCCCTTTATTATTCATGAGTAAACGCGGAAAAGCCTTGTTGTCACTTTGGGCGCTGCCTTGCCAAACTGCCGTGCCTCCTGTTGTTTTCATCAGCGGGGCAAGCGGGTCAAGGCTGGCGGTGACGCTTTCAAGCTCGCGCGAATTGATCCGCCCGACATGAATGGCTGCGTTTAATTCACCAGAAGACAAACGAAACAGCCCGCCAGTTTGCGCCTTGATCACTTTGCGCCAGATGCCAGGGCTTGTTTGTTTTAGCTCATGGGTGGAAATTTCACCTGTTGGCGATACCAGTTGCACTGGCTCTGTCGTATCGAGCATGGAGCGCCGTTCGATGGTCAGATTACGTCCCTTGGTGCTGGCTGTGAGAAATTCTTCTTCGAGATCTGGTTCTTTCATCAGCCAGTGTGACAAGCGGCGAAACAGGGCATTATACGGCCCTCCACCATCATAGCCACGGGCCCACAGCCAGGCATGGTCGGAGAGCAGCATGGCAACGCGGCCCTTGGCGCGCCGGTCAAGCAACAGCAACGGTTTTTCATCGGGTCCGCTCATCAGTACATCTCCCGACAAAGCTTTGGCATCAATCAGGCGAAACCAGCGTCCCCATGCGGGGGATTGCTTGGGGGATAGTGCTGCGCCTGGCAAATCTCTGGTAACGGGATGGCGGCGGCCCTGTTTGCTGATGCGTGCCTTGAATGGTTTGGTGGTAATGGAGCCAGTGGGGTCGGCTGGTAGTATTTGTGCGAGAGGCGTGCGGGCCAGTGAGCGCCGCTTGGCAAATTGCGAGCCGGCAGCCAGCAATACCGCGCCGCCTTCTTCCACATAGCGCGCCACATTGTCGAGATAGATTAATGGCAGGACGCCGCGGCGGCGATAGCGATCGAAAATGATCAGATCAAAATCATGCAGGCGCTGGGAAAACAACTCTCTGGTGGGAAAGGAGATCAGCGATAATTCGTGAATAGGCGTGCCGTCCTGTTTTTCAGGGGGCCGCAAAATAGTGAAATGCACGAGATCAACGGCAGCGTCAGAGCGCAACAAATTGCGCCAGGTGCGCTCACCAGGATGGGGCTCGCCAGAGACCAAAAGCACCCGTAGATTTTCACGTACGCCCTGCGCGGACAGCACAAGGCGATTATTGGCAAGGGTCAACTCGCCAGGAACAGCTTTTAGTTCGACCTCCACAATATTTTGACCGGCATGGGGGAATTCGAAATCGATAAGGACATCAGCGCCGATGCGCACATTTCTCACTTCGTCCGGTTTGTTCTCTCTTCGAATGGTAATTTGCGCAAGTGTAGCGGCCCGTTTGGTTTTTCCGGCTTGCAATATTTGCAAACGGATTTGGCGACTGGTTTCAACAATGCCAAATCGGGGCGACTCCAGTAGTTTGATACGTCGATCAAATTCATCTGGCAGGCCTGTGATTAGCGCATGCACCGGTACATCAAGGCCAAGACTTTTGGGCTGCTTGGGAATATCGTGCACTTGCCCGTCCGTGATCATGAAGATGCCTGAGAGGCGGTCGCGTGGAATATCGGCCAGACCGTTATTCATGCTATTGACGAGCTGGGTGCCAAGAGTGCCGTCCCCTTCATTGCGGCTTTCAATCACCCGCACATCGAGATTGCCAAGGCTTTTCAGTTTTTTCGTTAGCTGTTTTTCTAGCAATAAGGTTTGTCTGGAGCGATCTGTAATTTTCTGGCTGTCTGAGCTATCGACGACGATCAGTGCGATATTGCTCAAAGGATCTCGCTGCTCGCTTTTAAGCTGCGGATTCATCAAGGTCACGAACAGCAGGCCAAGCACAATGGCCCGTAAGGAACCAACGCCGGGTCGACGCCAGATACTCAACAGGCCAACCACAATGCATAGCGCTCCCAGTAGCCAAAGTAGCGGGCTGGCGACGAGCGGGGCAAAATCCAGCGTATAATTCATCTCATTGTCCCAATCTGCGCATCAAGGCAGGCAGGTGAACCTGGTCAGCCTTGTAATTGCCGGTGAGGGCATACATGACGATATTTATACCAGTACGATATGACATTTCGCGCTGGCGCTCGCCACCTGGACTGACCGCAAACAAGGTGCGGCCGCCATCATCGATGGCCCAGGCAGCGGCCAGATTATTGGAGGTGATGATAATGGAGCTGACATCATCTGAATTGCGCACGGACGCAGAGCTGTTTTTGCCAGATGCCTCGACCCACAAGGTGCCGCCTTGCCAACGACCGGGAAAACTGTTGAGCAGATAAAAGCTGCGGGTCAGCACATGATTGCTGGGTACAGGCTCTAACGGTGGAATATCCATGCGGGCCAGCAATCGTGCTAGCGGCGTTGGCTCTCCTGCATTTTGTGTCGGTAAAAAGCTGTTGATCTGATCCTGCGTATCAAACAAGATGACGCCGCCTTGCTTCATATAGGCATTGATACGCGCCACGGTATTGCTGTCGAGATGATTGGGTTTGGATAGTACGGGCCAGTAAAGCAGCGGGAAAAAGGCCAGCTCGTCCTTGGATATATTGACGCCAACGGGTTCCACGGGTTCAAAGGCGGTGCGTCTGGCGATTTTTTTCGATAGTGCCGCGAGGCCAAGACGGCTGATGCGGTCAATGTCGGGGCGGCCCGTTCTGACATAGGCCAGATGGGTCTCAAGGGACATATTGAGACCAAAGGCATCGTCTGCAACGGAGCGTTGCTCGCCCACGGGAGCTGCTATTGCCGGATCAGTGCCGAGTAATGGCGCGCTCGCCAACAGGGCAAGTGCGCCAATTTGTGCGGCTTTCTTGAGGCCAGATGGTTTTATCGCCGGAGCTAGCAGGCCCTGCATCAGCGACACGACAAGACTGTCAATCAGGAACAATATGAGCGCCAGTGTGAACAATAAGGGAGCAAGCGGCGTTGAGCTGTTGGCCTTGTAGTTTTCTAGCAAAACATTTGCAGGGGGCGCGGGCATTGGTGTTAGTTGCATATCTTTTGAGGCGATATTAAGCGCCCGGCTAAGCCCACTTGAGCCATAGAATCCTGGCGGATGGGCTATGCTTGGCGTAAAGCGCTCGAGATCAGCAATCTTCACTGGTTCCGTGTGGATGGTTGGGGCGGTGAAATTGCCAAAGCCATCAAGAATGCGGATGGGAGGCAGGGCTGGCAGTTCGGTTTCTTTGCGCCCGCTATCCGTAGGTTTTGCGCCACGGGCCTGATCGTTTGCGGGGGCGCCGGTTTCGGTCTTGGCGACGATGCCCGACGATAGTCCGACAAGACGGCGCAACATATCAACGAACAGACCAGAATGGGGGAGATCGGACCAGGTGGAATTGGCGGTGATATGGAACAGAACGAGCAGGCCGCGACCGGTTTTACGGGCGGTCACCAAGGGGGTGCCATCGGCAAGGCGTGCCCAGATCAATACACGATCATTGAGTTTTGAAGGGTCGGCCAAAACCTGTCTTTTGACGCTGACATCAGCTGGTAGTTCCAAGCCAAAGAACGGGCTATTTTCCTCGAATGCAGCAAGTTTTTGCGGTTTGCTCCATGACAGCGCCCCGCCCAGTGCCCGCCCGCCCTGGCGCAGCGGCACTGGCAAAAGATCATCTCCGCCCTGTTCTAGGCGAGGTCCTGCAAAACGCACCAGGATGCCGCCTCGTTGTAACCAGTCTTGAAGCTGGGCGCTGGTTTTCGTTTGCAGACGACCAATACCCGCCAGGATCAAGGTGGAGATATCGCGCGCCAACAAGGTGGTCGTGGCCTGCGCGGTATTTTTGTTCTCTGGTTCGGTCAGTTCGCTAAAAGGTTTAAGGGCTTTTTTGATATAATAGAGCGGCGACAAGAGGGGCTGGGCTTCTTCAGATGCTTCGCCGCTGATCAGCCCGATGCGCTGCCAGTTGGCGCGCCCATCGATTAGAAAGCTGGTGCTGGCGGCGCGCATGCCCTTGATTTCGATCCGGGCGATCTGATTGCGCAGCTCAAGTGGCAACTCAAAGTCAACTTTTGTGACTGTGGCATTGGTTGCCAGCTTGAATGGTTTAAGAAAAATCGACCGCCCCTTGCCATCTAACGCACGTACATGTCCCTCATATTCAAACCCACCTGGGCTGGTGATGGTGGCTTGCAGATTGCCCTTTTTATTGACGAGGGCGTGTAGCGCCAGCGGCGCGATGGCCTTGGGGCCGTTGTTCACGATGGTCAGATTTTTGGCGTTGCCCGCAAGAGCGGCTATTTTTGTGGCGAACTCGTTCGCGTGACCATAGTCCAGTCCATCGGTCAACCAGAAAAACTTGACCTGCTTGCCAGCAAAATCGGCCTTTTTGAGAACGGCCAGTGCCTTCATGCGATCAGGGGCAAAGGGATGGGGCGTGAAACTCGCAAACTGCTCACGTGCTTTAAAGGCGCTTAATGGTTTGAGGGAGCGGCGTTCATCAATATTGGCAGTGGGGATCAGCAAGACGGGATTGTTTTGTTGTTCGGCCAGCTCCAGCAATTGCCGCATTGAGGTGCGGCGCTGGCGCCAGTTGGCGGCAGATGCCCAGCCATTATCGATGAGCACTACCAGCAGGTCTGATTTTGCCAGCGAGGTTGTTTGAGGATTAAGTACGGGTCGCGCCAGCGCCAGAATAAGCGCAGCGGCTGCGATCAGACGCAAAAGCGTGAGCCACCACGGACTATGGGCCTTGTCCTGCTCGTCCTTATTGATGCCCATTAGCAAACGCGTTGCTGGAAAAAAGATATGGTGCGGGCTTGGCGGCGTGATGCGGAGCAGCCACCAGATCAGTGGCAAGACAATTCCAGCAGCCAGTAGCCAGGGAGACAAAAAGCCAAGCGGTCCAAGCGACATCATAAGGCGGCACCCCTCTCACTGGTTGACTTGGGGCCAGAGCGCCCCAGCAGGGACGGACCAAGCCGCGTATAGAGTGCCAGCAGAGCCTCGCTAGCCGGGCGATCTGTGTGGTGCACCATAAAACTGAACTGGTGATTTTGCGCGGTCTGGCGGATGGTTTCGCGGTGCAGGGCCAGGCGTTTTTGATATTCGGCGCGCATTTCCTGGGCACGCCCCGCGAGGACCGAGAGCTTGCCATCCATACTTTCGAACAAAACACGGCCCTTGTAAGGAAGGGTTTCTTCTGCCGGGTCAAGTATTTGCACCAGATGCCCCTTGATGCCCCTTGCAGACAAACTCTTGATCATGTTGGTCACTTCTTCGACCGGCATGAGAAAATCGCTGAATAACAGACATTCGGAATAGCGCTTCATCTGGCGGCTAAGGGGAAAATTGCGAAAGCTTGCATGATCTTGATGGGTGGCAATATTGCGGGCAAGAATTTGCGGCGCGGTATGTTGATTGCTGGGAGGCATGAGGTCGCCAAGGCCAATGCGTTCGCCAGCCCGCACCAGCAATTCTCCAATCGCCAGGGTCAACACTAAAGCGCGTTCCGCCTTGCGGGTTTTGGCTTGATGCGAAATAAAGCTCATCGAGGGGGAAAGGTCAGGCCAAAGCCACAAAGTATGAGAGGCTTCCCATTCGCGCTCGCGGATATATAGCCGGTCAGTTGTTGCTGAGCGCCGCCAGTCAATATTGTGGGCGGCATCAGAATTTTCATAGGTGCGAAACTGCCAGAATGTTTCGCCAGGGCCTTGACGTTTGCGGCCATGAATCCCGTGCGACAGAGCACTGGCTATGCGCGCAGCTTCCACGAGCAGAGCCGGCATGGCGCTGGCCAGCCCATGCGCTTCATGTTCAAACAGGTCATAATCATTGGCCGGAGCGTCCACTCATGCACCCTTTGCGTCTGCTCTAATCGAGGTTTGCGGTTAGCTGGCCGATGATTTGCGGTAATGTCACGCCTTCAGCGCGGGCCGCAAAGCTCAAGGCCATACGATGTTTTAACACGGGTTCGGCAAGCGTAATAACGTCTTCAATGGAGGGAGATAGACGCCCATCCATCAAGGCTTTGGCGCGCGCCCCCATCATCAGGGCTTGCGAGGCGCGAGGCCCTGGCCCCCATGAGATCATGTCGCTCAGGCCGGGATTGCCGCCGTCGCTTGAAGGTCGCGCTGAGCGCACCAGTTTCAAAATAGCTTCCACAACGCTTTCGCCGACCGGGATTTGGCGAACCAGGCGTTGGGTTTTCATCAGCTTATCGGCGGACCAAACAGTTTTGGCGATGTTTTCATTGGTGCCCGTGGTCTCCAGCAGCATGCGCCGCTCGGAACTTTCATCGGGATAATCCACATCTATTTGCAGCAAGAACCGATCAAGCTGAGCTTCGGGCAATGGGTATGTGCCCTCTTGTTCAAGGGGATTTTGCGTCGCCAGCACATGGAACGGGGCAGGAAGATCATGACGCTCGCCAGCGATTGTCACATGATGCTCCTGCATGGCCTGCAGCAAGGCGGACTGGGTTTTGGGAGAGGCACGGTTGATTTCATCCGCCATCAAAAGCTGTGCGAATACCGGTCCTTTGATAAAGCGAAAATGGCGCTTGCCTGTATCACTTTCTTCCAGCACTTCAGAACCCAGAATATCAGATGGCATCAAATCGGGGGTGAACTGGATCCGCCGCTCGTCAAGCCCCAGTACCGTGCCAAGAGTTTCGACCAGCAAGGTCTTGGCCAGCCCCGGTACGCCGATCAACAGGGCATGGCCCCCGGCAAGTACCGTAATGAGCGCCAGCTCGATGACATTTTCTTGTCCAAAGATAACTGAAGCAGCTGCTTGTCTCACTTGTGAGAGTTCTTCGCCGGCCGCTTCAATCTGCGCGATGAGATCATCATCTGTTTGTGCCAGATCATTGTCTGGTTGTTTAAGGCTTGTCATAGCGTTGAATATAGGACGGCAAAGGGTCCACAGGAACCTTTAGGTTTAAAAAAATCTGAAATCATTTTTGATTATTCCATTTGCTGGCTCTGTTACGCAGGTCGCATAATCATATATACTGCTAGAATGAACCAACAAAACAGGCAAGAAAACGACTTTTACGCAAAAGAATTGCGGAAAAAGCTGGGGGCCACGATGAATAGAGACCCTTGCGCCGTTGTGCAGAGGCCGCAAAGTGCTGCAAGCGAGGCTTTGTGCCCGGCTGCAGTGCTGGTGCCGATCGTCAATCGCGCTGGGAATGCTCATGTCCTGTTGACAAGACGCGCGGATGATCATCCCCACCATGCCGGGCAAATTTCTTTTCCAGGCGGCAAACTTGCGGCGCGAGATGAGGGCATAGTGGCCGCGGCTCTGCGTGAAACCTATGAAGAAACAGGGATTGAGGGTCGACATATCGAGATTTTAGGGCATCTGGAGGCCCATTCCACGGGCACTGGGTTTACCATTTTTCCCGTGGTCGGGTTTGTTGAACCAGCCTTTGATCTCAAACCCTGTGCGCGCGAAGTCGCAGAAATATTCGAAGTTCCGCTTTCTTTTCTTATGATGGCAGAACATTATCGGGTAGAAAAGATATTATGGCGTGGTCGTGATCGGGAATTTTATGTCATCGATTACGGCTCGTATCGCATTTGGGGGGCCACGGCAGCCATTTTAAAGATGCTGCAAGAAAGGCTGACAGGTTGAGATGACAAGAGTGATGTTGGTTTATACCATTTTGCTATTACTGCCGTTCCTGATCTTTGGAGGTTGGCGCTGGATCGCCAAGGGAGCGCGTGGCCATAAAGAGATCATGAGCGATGCGCCGGTGCTGGTGCTTTTGCTGCTGGGCATTTCGCTCGTGGGGGTGGGGCTGTATTTTCTGGCGTCCAAAGAACAAACCGGTATTAGCGGGCGCTACGTCCCCCCTGTTATCAAGGACGGTAAAATCGTGCCTGGTCATTTCGAACAGTCCAGCAAGTTGCCGAACTGATTTCGTATGAACAAATCCCCTCCAAGGATCCAAGCCGCTTGGTTGCAATGTAAGCAAAGCATTGCCTTGCTGGATCTGTTTGCAAAAAATGACTATACGGCCCGCTTTGTTGGCGGTGTGGTGCGTAACGCCTTGCTTGGGGAACCGGTCCATGATTTTGACATAGCTACTGATGCGCAGCCGCAAATCGTCATGCAGCTTGCGCAAAAAGCGGGCTTCAAAGCCATTGGCACGGGGCTTGATCATGGTACGGTGACTGTGATTGTCGGTGGTAAAACCTATGAAATTACAACGTTGCGCGTTGATATGGAGACCGATGGCCGCCATGCTCGTGTGGCGTTTACAAAGGACTGGCGCAAGGATGCGGCAAGGCGCGACTTTACCATCAACGCGCTTTATGTAGGGGCCGATGGTGTGGTGTTTGATCCGCTGGATGGCTATGAAGATCTGCTGGCGCGAAGGGTGCGTTTCATAGGCGACCCTCATGAGCGCATCAAAGAAGACCATTTGCGCATCCTGCGGTTTTTTCGCTTCAGTGCTCATTATGGGCAAGGGGTCGTCGATCAAGCAGGCCTTGAAGCTTGTGTGTTGTTGCAACATGGGCTCAAGTCTCTATCTGCAGAGCGCGTTAGTTCTGAATTGATGCGGCTACTATTGATGCCGGGCGCATTTTCGGTGCTTGGCATCATGTTCGCACATGGCTTGTTGTTGCCACTGACCAGCCGGGTTCCCCATCTCTCGCGATTACAAAAATGGCTGACCTTTGAGCGCCAGCTCAAGCTATCCCCAAGCGCGCTTCATCGGCTTGGGGCATTGTTCATGTTGAGCCGTACAGACGCCAATATGCTTGCCAGTAAGCTGCGGCTGTCCAACGAAGAAAAGCGGGAGCTTAAACTTTGGGAACAAGAGGCGGGTATCAATCAAGATCTTGATGAGAAAAGCGCGCGTAT
>JAJRQA010000281.1 GCA_024280475.1 Alphaproteobacteria bacterium | reverse complement strand
GGGTAATAACTCAACTCATCCATACCCTTTTGTGTAGCACATTTGTGTAGCAAAAGGATTAAAGCGGTTATTAAAAACCCTTAAATAACTGTATCTTAAGGGTATTTTGGTCACTGGCGGAGAGGAAGGGACAGCACGCTACATATCACAAGCAACTGAAATATGGTCTCTTTTATTCTCATCTCTTGTACCACTGTACGCAGGCAATGTACCAGAATCAAAGGGAATTTTAGAATTGTTATGGTTCAGCCAGTTCAAGGTCGGTATGAATAAAGTCGTTGCGTTTAAGAAAGAAGAGCTTCATCTCATGCTCAAGGTCGAGTTCCGCTGCTCCAATATTTGACAAGAGGCGAAACTTTAGGCGATCAGATGCTGCGTTCCAAATTCGTTCCTTGAGCTTGTTCAGCATTTCCAGTCCGGTAGCCGGTTTGTTTGCCCTGACAAGCTCGCGATAAGCATCAATTTCATCATTGTGAGCTTTGTCAACGGGATCTGATTTTCCTGCATTTTCTAGCAGATGGCTTGTCGTTGTTGACCCAATGAGTTCTGTGTCATGAAACGAGGTCTGCATTGCGTTGTGCATATGGGAGAGATCGTCTTTTATGCCTTGGATACCAGAATTGATTTCATCTGTGAATGGTGTCGCATCAGGATGGAAGGCGCGTATGGCTTCTGGGTGGTCGGTGATATGTTCCTGAACAGTATTCCATCCCCAAACAACGACTTCAAAAGGATGGTCTGTCTTAGCATTCTCATCGGTAATTTCACGGGCAAGCTGTTGAAGCTTATTGTCATCTGCTGAACCGGCAGTGGTGACTATGATAAATTCTTTAAGTTTAGGTTTGAAGCCACGTGCCTTGTCTACTTCATTGCGCACCTCCTTTTCGGAGAGTTTACGGCCTAGCCCCAGATCCTTACCTTTGCATTGAACGCCAACCCAATGGCCTTTCTTTTTATTGCGACGTCCATACACATCGACGCCATTTTGAGCTTGCCCGGTGCGACCATTACGCTGGGTGTTTGGGTCGTCCAGAATACACTGGAACAAGACACGTGTTGCTCGCTCGAAAGCCTCCCAGTCTTTTGGAGGGGGGAAGTTGGCAGAGGTGAAATCGGGCATGTGACGATAAAAACCTATTTGTGATTGATGTCGGTGCAGGCAGTTTAATGTGATTCGGAATAATGCAAATTAAGACTTAGCAACAACTAGGAAATGGGGATGATTTCTGACCGCCCCACATCATACCGGCAATCAATAATCGTCCCGTCCTTCAGCCGTGTTATGGCTTCAGCGATAACCTCTGGCTTTACTAGAAACCACTCCCTCGGCCTTACCTTTTTGCCAAATCTGTCGGTGATTTCTATATCGAGGCGGGCGTCCGCGAAGAAATTGTGCAGCAGGTGTTCCAGCTTTACCTTGTTGATATTGTAGAGCGTATAGGTCGCGACCGGGTGTACCGGGGCCATCAGGAAAGTCGGGTCTTCGTGGGCGTTCTGGATGCGCACTTCCATTTTGCCTGACGTAAAGCCGATTTTGTGCAGCAAGCCGTCCAGCTTCCTGATTTCGGGATCATCAGACAGGCTTTTGAGTACATAGATCATGCCGGTTTGCAGATCACCCTCTTGTGGTTGTTCGTCAAACAGCGGCCCGGCATCCGGTGAGGTGATGCGCCTGCCATTGGGGTCTTTGTATAGCTCGGTAGCAAGGGATCGCAGCAGATTATTGCCCTCGGTGCCATTGTCAAAGATGAGGCGCAGGCGGGCGTTTTTCTTGCCGTTGCGGATCTGGGTTTCGCCCACTTGCGCGACATAGACCATGATGCCATTGAGAATAAAAAACTCACCGGCGCTGATTTCACTTTCATTGGCAAATTTGATCGCCTTGCGCTTGCCATCCCTGATTTCGCTTGCACAGCAATCAAACAGGGGCTTGAACTGCTCAAAGTCTTTGCAGTGCTGGCGCTCGGATATTTTATCAGGGCGGGCGGCTGGTGGTTTTACATGGACAAGGTCGAAAATATCATCGCTGTCAGCGCCAAGCAGATCGTCATCGTCAAGAACGTCATCAAGGCTTTTTGGGGCAATATCGACGGGTGGCAACAGGCTATGCCTGTCTTGCGGGCGTAAAAGATCACACATATCCGGCTTGTCAAGCAGTCCGGCAAGCCGCATCTGCAAGCCACGTTCAGACACACTCGTGTGGGACACACTCGTTTTGTCACTATCCCCCGGTTTGTGCCCATGGCGGTCGATGAAAAGATTGATTTCTTCAAAGCTCTGTAAAACACGCTCGTCTTCTGTGCTGGCTGTTGCGCCGGAAAGCTTCACTTCGCCAAGCAGGTCGTCATCATCCAGGACATCATCAAGTTTTAATCTGGGCATGACTGCTTACCCCGCTTGCTGGGCGCGCATACGCTCGCGTTTTTTATTGCGCAACCATTCAAGCGCCTCGGCCATGCGTTTTTCAAACGGATCGGCGGCATTGAGGTCTGGCGGTTTGCCATGTGCGGCCTTGAAGGCTTTTATACGCGGTACCAAGGCAAGGGCTTCTTCTTCGGTCATCTGGATGCGTTTTGATCTGATCGCGCCATGAATGCGCTTCAGCACATCAGCATCGACGGATTTGGACATGATCTCATAGGCCAGCTGGAACGGGTTGATGCTGTCGATCAGATCAATGTCGAGATCGCGCACATTGACCATCTTGTTGGCCAGCTTGATAAGATTATTATTCATCTCCGGCATACCACCATTGCTTGAGGCCTTGATTGCCGCATTGGCCACTACATGCTGGCGCACTTCTTCGGCTTCGCGTTCGCTCAGGTCGGGGTATTTTTCCTCGATGACCTTGGGAATATAGACCTGCGTCACCACTTCCGGGGCGATTTCTTCCGGGTTCATGGCCGCTCGCAAGACCCGTTCATCCTGCATGACAGAGGCGGTGAGATCGACCAGATCGCTTTGCAAAATCTGTTTGACGCGCGGGGTGCTGGGTTCCGCAAAGCCCTTGATGGCAATGGTGGCCTCGCCTTGGGTATAGTCGATATCGACCACTTTCGCGCCGCCATCAATCGCATCATCAGACGGCCTTGTCCTGAATTTGAAATTGGGGGCCAGCACCTGTTCCATCAACAAGGAAGCAGCGATAGCCTTGAGCATATTATTGACGGCATCAGCGACATTGTCAGAACTTGTATCCGGTTCGGCAATGAGGTTGGTGAACTGGGCGTGAGACTTGCCCTCACTGTCACGGGTGGCGCGGCCTATGATCTGGATGACTTCGGTCAATGAGCCGCGATAGCCAACCGTCAGGGCGTGTTCGCAAAAGGTCCAGTCAAAGCCTTCCTTGGCCATGCCAAGCGCGATGATGATATCAAGATCATCGGGGCTTTCAATGTTGCGCAGGGTGGCCATGACATTATCGCGAATACGGCTGTCATCTTCCACCAGATCGGCGACTTTGAGAATCTTGCCACTGGCATGTTTAACAAGATGCAGGCCGGTTTGCGGATCGGTTTTCTGAAACGTGCCAAGATGGCTCAAGATGTGGTCCACCTCGTCATATTTGCCGCCGCCAGTGCTTTCTGATGCATTGACATTGGGGATATGGATGATGGTTTTCTTGTTGGGGTCGAGCACCTCCATGATGGCATCAAGATAGCGTCCGCGATAGAAATGATAACCGATACCAAGGGTTTTGAGGTGGGAATAACCGTTCAACTGCTCGTAATAGGTATAGCTGATACGGGTGAATTTCTCTTCGTCATCAGGGCGCAATACGGGCAGGCTGTCGCCGCGAAAATAGCTGCCGGTCATGGCGACGATATGAGTGTTATCCGTCTCCAGAAGCCCACGCACCACCTCGCCAAGCTTGTTATCAGCATCGGCTGAGGCATGGTGAAATTCATCAACGGCCAGCAGGCAATTGGCAAAAGGATCAGCGCCAATCCGGTCATAGGCAAAACGCAAGGTGGCATGAGTGCAGACCAAAATTCTGGCAGCTCTATGGTTCCCTGTCGCGCCGGTGTCACTCCTCGCCTCTTGTTCCATAAACTCGATAAACTTGCCGACCTTGCTCTTGTCACCGCCTGGGGTACATAGATTCCATTGATCCTCTACCTGCCAGTCGGCAAAAAAGCCATGGGTGGTGAGATCGGTCGAGCGGAAAGACGCGCCAATCGAGCGTTCCGGCACGGCGACAATTACTTTGCCAATGCCCTGATTGACCAGCTTGTCGAGACCGATAAACATCAAGGCGCGTGATTTCCCCGATGCCGGAGGCGCTTTCACCAGCAAATATTGTGCCCCACGCTCAGCAAAGGCACGCGCCTGCATGGCCCGCATGCCCATATCGTTCTGCTTCTGGCTTTCGCCGGTCTGCTCATAGGTCACATTGACAAAATCAGGCATTAGCTTCTCCCTTCTTCAACAAAGGCATCAAAAAAAATCTTAAATAAAAGTGTCATAAAAAATATGTTGGTAGCAAGCATGCCCACAGCAATTGATGTAAAAATATCCACCCAGCACACACCAAAATTTCCCAGTGAGAACAAAGCATTGCATGAGGGCTGTTGAGCACTATCAGCTTTTGTAAGCTCCAGCATACCCGCAACCAATAACAAGACAATAGAACATATCGATGCAAACGAACTCATTTTGAAATATGCTGTCAGCGTATGAAGTTTGGTTTGCGTCTTTTTTTGGGGATCTTCTTCTTTGTACAAGCGTTTTGTGAAATTTGACCCGTATAAAATTGACATTGCCGTTAAGTAGAAGCCAAAAACAATTGAGAAAAATGTGACAAGATGCCCTATGGACTGCTCTGGAAACCGAAAGCTCATGGATATTGATACACTGAAAAACAGTGCAAATAGAAGCCTGGCCATGATAGTATGTCGTCTATACATTGAGCATTCTCTTTAATTTTATTATAGATTGCTCTCGAACTTCTTCGGGCAGAAATAAATCTTGCTCATCCTTTTGTGCTGGAATTGATAATTTGCTTACAAATGAGTTTGTATTAAAAATTGCTTCGAAGCCTGAATCGTCTTTGCCTATGCAAACTAATGTCTTCAATCGACCATCAGTTTGCTTGCCAGCTAGATTTAGTATTCCCTGTCGCAATTTGTCACGGAGAGGCGTCCTATAGTTTGCTTCGATAGAAAAGTCTTCTGGCTCGCCATATCCAAAAATATTTTTAAGAGGTTCCATTAGATCACCACCGCTTGAGAATAAATTCTTCTCGCCAGTGAATTTAATCGTCTCTACCGAATTAATTGTATCCAGAAACTGCTCTATCGTTCTGTAGCTATTCTTGATTATGACTTCCAAATCAGATGCATATTGCTCCAAATAATATTTCAAAAAGGATTTTTTATGAAGGTTCGAGATATATAAGCTAGACTGAGCAAAGTCATAAATCGCAAAAAATTGATTGTTTGGTTCAACCTGATTTACTGTTCTTGGATTTTCAAGTTCTTCGCTTGTTTCTGTATCAATAACGATATCTCTATGGGGCATGACCCTACCAAAATTCGAATATAACCAATAAAATCGGTCTTCAATTGTTTGGCATTCAATACTGTGCCACGTGCCCTCATACTCCAAATTCATGCCTCCATCCGTGAAAGCTTTCGCCAAAAATTCTTTGGATGGTAGTTGGCTATCGATAATCAGTTGAACTGACGACAAGGAGACACTATCAGCCATTTTATACCTCCTTCTTTGCCGTCATTTCGGCATACATTTTGAACAGATGCTCAAGGCGTTCGGTGTCGTTTTTGAAGGGGCGGCCTATGTAGATTTTTTCGAGAGTGTCGTCGAGGGCCTTGTGGGCGGCCAGCAGGTTGTCGGGCATGGTTTGGGGGTCGTAAAGCCAGGCGATGGTCTTGCCGGGGTGGTTTTCACGCGCCGCGATGATGTTCCAGGCATGGTCTTCAAGGGTCTGTTTGTGGTCGTCGGTGAGCGGCGGGATGGGGAAGGTGTTGTAGCCAAGGGTGTTGGAGTAGCGATAGTCGGTTTTCAGTTTTCCGCAAACGGCCTTGATCCAGACGATGTGCAGGGCTGAAGATATGAGAGCAAACAGATAGATCGGTGCGTCGTAAATGCCAAAGGCCAGATTACTGATAATGTCATCAGGCCCAAGAAGTCCCACCTGCACATAAGGCCGCAAATCCGAGGTGACACTGGGAACGATAATGGCGTGTTCCTTCGCCTCGTTCATTTCCCGGAACTGATGGGAGCGTTCGGCGAGTTTAACCCCTCCCTTATCTGAGCTGCCAAGGCGAAATTTTCGTACTTTCTCAATCCGCTCCACAATTAAAGAGATTGACCGAGCCAAGGGTAAATTTGCGTCACTGATCCACAGACAATAGCGTTCAATTCCTTTAATCAGTTCCTGAGATCCATATAATCTCTTAATGAGACGAGCAGTTTCTGGGAAGTGTTCGAGTAGGTGATCTTTTTCTGATGCAGACAAGATAAGGTTTCCATTGCAATAGGCCATATTTCCAAACTGCATTGGGGGTAATTTATTCAGAGGGTCTCTGGATGATGTGACGATAATGTCCGGCATTTCTATCAGATATGGGTTTATGTGACTGACTTTTCTGCATACACCATCCTCAAATAGTCTGCTGCTACCATTTACCCCGTTTCTTAGTCCTGCAATAACACAAGTTACACCTGCATTTTTTGTCGCCAGATTCTTCCATTTGAAAGACTGATGAGCAAAGCCAATTTCGGCATCAAGGTTAAAGATCAAGGGCCACAAAAGTGCGATATGCTGCCCCTGACAGATCGAATTTGTGGCAACAAAAGCAGCTTCAGATTTAATTTTCTGCATGTATTGTGCAGCCTTGAGATACCAGGCCGCGACATAGTCGAGGTTTTTATGTTTTTTCAGAAAATTATTGAAAACGATCTCAAGATCTTCACGTTGTTCTGGCGTTCTCTTTTGCCGTCCATAATAAGGCGGGTTGCCGCAAATATAGGTTTCGGCCTCTTCATCATCCGGCTTTGGGCAAACCTCCTGCCAATCAAGCCGCAAAGCATTGCCGGTATGGATATGGCCGCCTTCTTTTAGTGGAAAATCCGGCGGGGCCTCGCCAAATAGGTTCTTGAATTGCTGGTTCATCTGATATTCGGCAATCCATAGGGACAGCTTCGCGGTTTCAGCAGCAAAATCGGCGATCTCGATGCCGTAAAAATTTGACAGTTTGACGCCGCTTTGCTCGCGCCATGTCAGGGTGCCGCCCCCAAGTTCATCCATGCGCTGAAAAATCCGCATTTCCAGCTTGCGCAACTCGCGATAAGCAATAATGAGAAAATTGCCCGAACCACAAGCCGGATCAAACACCCGAATTTTCGAAATGCGCCCGAGCAGCTTTTTAAGCAGGGAGCGCTCATTGCGGTGTCCGATGGCCTGTTCCAGCTCCTCTTCCAGCGACATAAGGAAAAGCGGCTGCAATACCTTCATGATATTGGGCACCGATGTGTAATGCATGCCCAGATCACCGCGCAGTGCGGGATCAACCACCGCCTGTATCATCGAGCCGAAAATATCCGGGTTGATCTGGCTCCAGTCCAGTTTCGCAGCCTCGACCAGCAAGCGCTTGGCCCGTTTGGAAAAGGCGGGCACCGGTAAATCATCGGCAAACAGGCCGCCATTCACATAGGGAAAAGCGGGAATATGGGGAGGAAAATCAGCTCGCTGGTCCTTTGGTTTATTCATCATCTGAAAAATCAGCCGCAACAGGCTTTGCACCTGTTGGCCATCCGCGCCGCCCAAATCATTGACCGACCGGACAAACAAATCCTTTTTAAAGCTACCTGTGTCCTCGGCGAACAGGCAAAACAGAATGCGCGTCATGAACTGGTTAAGGGCATGGCGCAATTGGGGCGTGTGCCAGTCGGGATTGGTGCGGATGATCTCATCATAAAGCTTGGACAGGCTGACCGATGCCTTGACATCTGCCTTGGCTTCCTCAAGCGCCTCATAGGTTTCGATCCCGGCAAGGTTGAGGAAAAAGCTGAATTCTTTGGAGAGCTGATCAAAATCGCAATGCAGGCTTACGTCCAGCTTTGTATCAAGCGCTGAAAACTCCTCGCCATCAGTGGAGACCAGAAAGCGCGGCGCTTTGTTTTTGGCGATTTTCACGGCTTTAAGCGCATCAATGGTGGGGGCCGCCTGTCCCGGCTCCGCAACTCGATAAAGCAGTTTTTTCGGCCAAAGCAGTTCCGCGCCGGGATCAAGCTCCTTTTGCGCCGCCTTTTTCATCTTGGTCAGCGTGGCTGGTGGTGGATCAAACACAGCCATGAATTTGAACACAAATTCACCCTGGTCGAAGGGATCGATGACCAATTCTTCCAGGAGCGTTATAAGTTCGGCTATGTTCATAAGCTCGTTCCACCTTCAGCCCAACAATCCAAGACAGAAAGACAGCGTCTTGTGTCAGAATAATGTGCTAGAAGAAAATGGAAGCGCTTACAATGAGACTTTGCAAGATATGAACGGAGGTAATGCTGTTTTACCGCCCATTCTCTCCCCTAATGATCCTATGGACGCTGGAGCGGCTTATATGGAGCTTGGTGGCTATTTCTGTGGGGCCTTTGCCTTGCGCTTTGAGTTCCAGCACTTCTTGACTCTTGGCTTTGGCTGTGGCGGCACGGCCTTTATATTTGCCCTCTGCCTTGGCTTTG
>JAJRQA010000280.1 GCA_024280475.1 Alphaproteobacteria bacterium | reverse complement strand
GATACGCCGCTTCACAAACTTGTCCGCAAGCTCAAACCTTTCGGATTTTTCGACTATGTGCAGTTGCAGAAAAAATCCTATTGTACGATGTCGGACAGTGGCACTATCGGCGAAGAATCAGCCGTACTGGGTTTTCCAGCCCTCACCCTGCGGACGTCGATAGAGCGCCCAGAGGCGCTGGACTGCGGCAGTCTGATCATGACCGGGTTTGACCCAGATATTGTGCTCAGCGCCATTGAGCTTACCCGCGCCGGTTTTGGAGAATTTGATAAACAAGAGATCCCAGCAGAATACAAAGTTAAGAACACCTCCCAACGGGTTGTTAAGCTCATCATCGGCACTTGCCGCCTGTCTAATGCCTGGGATGGGATACGGAAATTTTAAAATACACTAACATGCCAGTCAAAATTCAGGAGCAAGAGGCGGCAATGGAGCCACTCAAACCAAGAATGCACGAGCCCCTGCAGCAATGGCCAATGGCGTTATTGCCTACAATGGTGAAGCACGATGTTGACGCTCGGGAAACACTACCAGAAGAAAGCGTATTGATCCCTGCTGCCAGACGTCTCAATGACAGCATGCCGGGCCATATAGCTGCAAAAATCAGGCGCGCGGTGCGTGATCGACAAGGTGTGAAAATCGGCTGCTACGGTGTCACTTACAAGCCCGACGTTAATGATGAGCGCGAAAGTCCGCCCTGGCAAATCATCAACAACCTCAAGCCTGACGGCTATGACGTCACTGTCTATGACCCTGTTGTTGAAGTCGGTGATTTTGTCAGTTTTGAAGATTTTGCGAGCAAGGTCGATGTTGTCGTTGTACTCGTTGAGCACCAGCAGTTTCTTGACGTTATCGCGAATTCGGCCAGTTGTTTTGACGGTAAAACCCTGATGCGGTTCTAATGGGTCGAAGCCCGCTCACATTGGCGGTGAACATAGCAAGACAGCGGCAACAAAATGAGTTTGATCGAACAGAAAATGAAAGAGATACCGGCGAATTATCCAGCGCCTATGAAACCCTCGCTGAAAAACTGGCCGCGAATTATCTGGCGGGCCGAACTGGTGCAAGGCCGACAACCGCATCCGTGATTATCGTGACAAATGTCGCCAATGATCCTCGAGTCGCTGTGAGCGCAGGCCATGCTGGCATTTGGCGGGATCAGCGGTGATGCAGAGAGATTGACGTGGCACAACTGGACGGCGGAAAGAAAAAGACGATGGGTTATGACATGTCAACTTTTGAGGATATTGTGACCTTGGGCTATGAGACAGACGGGGCTTGGGCCGGGCTGCAAAATGCCGAATAATGCAAGGAAGCAATTGCCCAACCTATTTAGTCTGATTTTTGCCGATGGATTGCACGGTCAGCTAGGCCGTGCCGGGATCGGCAGCCTTGTGATTCGGATTGGTAATATCGGACTGGGGTTGGTGCTGGCCATTGTGCTGGCCCGTATGCTTGGCCCCCTAGGTTATGGCTATTACACTTACGTATTTGCTCTTGTCTCGATTTTATCTATTCCGGCCCAGTTCGGCCTGCCTAGTCTGGTTGTTCGTGAAACCGCCAAGGCGCATGTTAATGAGAATTGGGGATTGATGCGCGGTTTATGGCGCTGGTCCATGGCGGTTTCTGGATCATTGTCGCTTGGACTAGCCGCAATTGCGGCGATGGTGGCATGGCTTGTGGCTGACAGGTTTTCAGATTTGCAGCTGGCGACCTTCTTTTTTGGATTGGTACTGTTACCGCTCATTGCTCTAGGGACGTTAAGAGGGGCGGCGCTGGAAGGCCTGAGGGTGGTTGTTCAGAGCAAGTTGCCTGAACAGGTTTTGCGCCCTGCTGGTCTCATCTTGGCCGTTCTATTGACCTCTTGGTGGATAGCTCCAACGCAATTGAGCGCTGAGACCGCCATGGGGCTTCATGGTCTTGTCGCAGCTATTGCCTTTCTCTTTGGCGCATGGCTGCTTCGCCGAAATCGTCCCCAGCCGCTTGCCGCGAATCCGGCGCCGCAATTTGAAAGCAAAAAGTGGCTAGCGGCAATCATACCCTTGGCTCTGACCTCGGGCATGTACCAGTTTATCCGATATACAGACATAGTTATGCTCGGTTTTTTTGTTCCTGCGGAAGACATCGCAGTCTATCGCGTGGCGAATCTGGGGGCAGGCTTGGTGATAATCGGTTACCAAATCATATCCATGTTTCTGCCGCCATATTTTGCAATGTTGAACGAAAAACATGATATTGGACGCCTGAAACAGTTACAGTTTCTGGGCATGGCCGTATCTTCCCTCGCGGCTTTTCTTGTCATATTATTTTTTCTTGTATTTGGAAAACCTCTTCTCCATAAGTTGTTTGGAGAAGATTATGTCGGTTCATATTTGCCGTTAATGATTCTCGGGGTTGGTCAGTTGTTTAACGCTACCTTTGGGCCACTAAGCATCCTGCTGAACATGACCGGCCATGAACGGGATACAATGCGTTGTATGGCGATTTCGGCAGGAGCGAACATCTTGTTGAATCTTGCCTTGATCCCGGCTTTTGGCATGAACGGGGCGGCTGTTGCTACAGCCATGTCGCTGCTGATATGGAGTATCGCACTCTCATTTCACAATAAAGTGCGGTTTGGAACCTGAATAATTTCACAGCCTAAGGCTGAGTGGAAATTGTTTGAATAGCCTTGCTTGTTAACTTCCAACCAATAGCCCATGATAGAGAATTGTGCATGAGACATGGCCGAAGGAAATCACAACTACCAGTTCTGCCGATGTTATATATAGGTATTATATTCGCAGCAATTGCCCCCTTAACTACCAGGTTCAACGACATAATAATATACACGCCTTATGTTCCCTTTCTTGCTCTTTTTGTTTTGTTGGGTCCACTTTTTTTGTTCAATCGGCGCCCAGCACTAAGGCGGCGAGAGGAGCATGCCTTTATGGCGGCGCAGTTTCTTACCTTACTTTTGTCTTTTACAAGTATCGACCCCCAAGAGTCTTTTCCTCTTTCTCTTTTCGTTCTTTATGTGGCATTGCTATATTGGTTATCGAGGCATTTATTGCGTGCCAGAATTATTAGAGAATCTCACTTGTTTTTCGTCGTTATATCAATTTTTATTGTCCTTAGTATTTTGGCGGTATTACAGTTTGTTACCAAACAGAATATTGGGGTTGTCCCATCCTATTTCGGAGAAAACCTGTCGCAAGGAGTGCAGGAAGATAGCCAAACCGGGGGATTTCGAGTGGGTGGAACCTTTGCCCATTCCAATTCATTTGCTCAAGTCTATGCCATATATGGCTCTATCATTGTAGCGTTCTTGCTGTTTTACAGTCGTAGATCTCGCTTTCTGGTCGCTTTGACGACCAGTGCACTGACTGTAGGCATATCGGCTCTATCGCTTTCGCGCGGCGGCGTATTGAGTGCCTCAGTCATTCAAATGGTATTGTATTTGTTTTGGATGTCGCAGGGCGGCAGAAATAAAAATTTAAGAATAGCGGCAATATTATTTATAGGAATGGGAGGTGTGGTAGTCGCGTTAATTCTTATTTCCTTCGTTGATTCCAATCTAATTCCGGGAATGGCGAGGCTTTCCAATTTCGACATGGAAGACAATACCAATACCTCCCGTTTGGAAACCTATGCTGCGGCTCTTCAAATATTGAAAGAGCCAAATATTTTAATTCTGGGGGTTGGCAGCGGCCAGTTTTATGAGACAGTAGCCTTGCATGGCATTCACATTGAGTGGAAGTCCTATCTATTGCCTGAAGAACGGCTTGGTTCCGTACATAATTGGTTTTTATTGAACGCCACAGAGCATGGTTTAATTGTGCTGATGTTGTACATTTACGCCATATACAAAACAACATTAAGAGGTTGGTCTTTGAGGAAAAAACCAAAAGGCCAGTTTGCCGCTGCAATCTCCATGATTTTGATTGTTATGTACTTAACGGGATTTCAATTTGATACCACGGGGAATACTGTATGGCTTCTCACGCCAATTGTTATATTAATGGCATGGATACAAAACGAATATGATCTGCAAAATTCGTCTTTCAGAAAATATAGTGCTCATGCAATGAAAGGTAGTCAAACAGGAAAAATTCGGTTTCGTTGAATGGGTTTTCTTTCTGTTGACCGGTTTGACAGGTTCGGGTTGGTGGAAAGCAAATTAGGTCATTTTAGAAAGAGTTTGAAGATGAAAAATGCAAGGGACAGGAATAAAGATTGGGCGATCTTGGTTGCCCTGACCGTGCCGAACAGGGCCAACCAAGTGCGATATCAACGCATTGTCGCCCTGGCGGAAGCGTTCAATCTAATTGTTATAACGTCATCCCCTCTGCCAGAAAAGCTCCAAGACATGGTAGTTGAGACACATATCATAACTAACAATTTCGATGCCTGGCGCAAAACCAGAGATAATGTCAGACAATTGCTTGCAAATGATAAAAAGGTATATGTTCACACCCAATATGTGCCGATAACGGCACTCACTGGTTATTTGAGCAAGAGAAAATTTGGTTGCAAATGGGTATATGATCTTTGGGATCATCCTTCGCTGATTGTGCAATCACAGCGTGGTCCCAAGAAGTGGGGGCATAGTCTTTTGACGGCTATAGTTAAAAGGTGGGTTTTGCCGAAGGCCGACGCATGGATCATAGCGATGCATCCGGCAGTCATGGGCATACTGCCAGCCGCTCCAGTCAGCTGTCAGTTGATTTTCATCAGAGCAGGATACACAAGAATTCAAACTGCTAATGACAATGCAGCAAATGCAAAAAAGCTTGCAAAGCGGCCTCTAAGAATGGTTTATGCTGGTCCGATTATGGTGCAGCGTGGAATGGGGCAGATCATTCGATGGGCCGCGGCTTATAATGGCCGGGAAGTTGAGCTAAACATAATCGGCTCTCTGGAAACCAGCGAATCGAAGGCAATCGCCGAACGATTTGAACTTTCATGCAAAGGAAACCCACACATAATTTTGAGGCTGCATGGTGAGCTTTCGCATGATGAAACTCAACGAATTATTGGCTTGTCGGATATCGGCTTATGTCCACTGGATACAGCGGTGTTGAATTACCGGTTTGCCTTTCCAATAAAAGTTATCGAGCAAATGCGGGAGGGGCTGATTGTCGTTGCTACAAAAACGCATGGGACCAAGGCGCTTATAAAGGATGGCGAGAATGGGATTCTGGCAGTTAATTCAGCCGATGGTATGGCGTTGGGGCTGGATCGGGCTATTGGAGTATGCTGCACCCCCCAAACCCACCAAGAGATGCGAACTGCCGCCATAATGGCTCAAGAAGGTTGTGATTGGGGAACTGTAAATCGCCAATTGCAAAAAGAATTAACTTTACTGCTGGGAAGCAAATGACACTCACCAACAAAACCATCCTCGTTACCGGTTCATGCGGTACTGTCGGTTCGGAACTCGTGCGCCAGTTGCTTGCCGACGACAGCCATCGACCTGCCCAGGTGATCGGCATCGACAACAATGAAAGCGAGCTGTTTTTTCAAGACCAGCAATATCTTTCCGACGGTCGCGCCAATTTTTTCTTAACCGATATTCGGGACCGTGATGCGCTGACTTCCGACGCTCGCGGCGTTGATATAATCTTTCACGCCGCCGCCCTCAAGCATGTGGTTATGTGTGAACGCTCGCCGATGGAGGCCGTGCAGTCCAACATCCACGGCGTGCAGAATATCGTTCATGCGGCCAATGAGAACGGCGTTGAAAAGGTCATTTTCACCAGCTCCGATAAGGCCGTCAATCCGACCAATGTCATGGGCACGTCAAAGCTGATGGGAGAGCGGTTGATCACCGCCGCCAACTCGTCAAAGCGCGGCGAGGGGCCGATCTTCGCCTCAACCCGTTTTGGCAATGTGCTGGGCTCGCGCGGCTCGGTGCTGCCAATCTTTCGCAAGCAGATCGCGCAAGGTGGACCGTTGACGCTGACCGATCCTGAGATGACCCGTTTTATCATGAGTATTGAGCAATCGGTGCGGCTGGTCATCGAATCATGCGGCCTGGCAAGGGGGGGTGAGGTGTTCATTACCAAAATGCCGGTGATACGCATTTTGGATCTGGCGCATGTGATGATTGAGGAACTCGCCCCGCAATACGGTCATGCAGCTGAAGACATAAAAATTGAAACAATCGGCACCAAGCCCGGCGAAAAACTTTATGAGGAATTGATGAGCGACGAGGAAACGCGCCGCGCCATCGAACTTGAACGTTATTTTGCGGTCACTCCAGCCTTCGCCGGCCTTTATCAAGATATCAAATATGATTACGAAGACGAGGTTTCAAGATCGGTAAAGGATCCTTATAACTCTGCTCATCAAACTGCTTTAAGCCGCAAAGGAATACGCGACTTTTTGCAAGAATATAATCTTCTCGAGCCCCAAAGTGAAACGGAAGATATCTCTCGTCGCTATTGGCCTGGCGACAAGGAAGAGGGCAAGTCATGAAAATTTTAATCCTCGGCGGCGATGGTTATCTTGGCTGGCCAACGGCGATGAATTTGGCTCAGCACGGCCATGAAGTGGTCGCTGTCGACAATTATCTGCGCCGTGATATGGCGCGCAACGAGGACATCGAGCCGCTTTATGATCTGCCTAACCTCACTGAGCGCTGCCGCATCTGGGAAGAGACAGGCGGCAAACCGATCACGCCTATGATCGGCAATCTTCGCGACTGGACTTTCGTCGAAAAGGTGTTTCAAGCCGCCAGTTTCGATGCCGTGATCCATTACGCCGAACAGCCCTCCGCTCCCTATTCGATGTTGAACAGGCAGGCAGCGATGTTGACCATTTCCAATAATCTTGAGGTCACCGCCAATTGCATCTTTGGCGTGCGCGAATTTTGTCCCGATGCCCATGTCATCAAGCTTGGTACCATGGGGGAATATGGCACACCGGATATCGATATCGAAGAAGGCTGGATCACCATCGACCACAACGGGCGCTCGGATAAGTTTCTCTATCCGCGTCAGGCTGGCAGCCTCTATCACACAACCAAGGTGATGGATACCGATCTGTTGTGGTATTATGTACGGATGTGGGACTTGCGCGTTACCGATCTGATGCAGGGGCCAGTGTATGGCATTTTCACCGATGAGAACCGGCGCGATGAACGGCTGCTGCCGCATTTTGCTTACGACGAATTATTCGGCACCGTCGTCAATCGTTTCATTACTCAGGCCGTCGCCAGTTACCCGCTGACCGTCTACGGCAAGGGCGGCCAAACCCGCGGCTATCTCGATTTGCGCGATACGCTGCAATGCGTGCGTCTGTCCTTGGAAAGTCCGGCTGATAAAGGCGAGCTGCGCATTTTCAACCAGTTCGTCGAAACATTCTCGGTCAATGAGCTGGCCGACCGGGTGCAACAGGCGGGCAAACGGGTTGGGCTGGATGTCAAAATTGAAAACCTGGAAAACCCGCGCAAGGAAAAAGAAGAACATTACTATAATCCCAAACACACCGGATTGCTCGAACTTGGCCTTAAGCCTCATTATATGAGCGAGGACATGTTGGTAGAAATGTTGGAAAAAGTTAAAAAACACGCAGGCAACATCGACAAGCATAAAATATTCAGGAATACCAAATGGGCATGAACTGGCTGATTACCGGTGGCTGCGGTTTTCTCGGCGTCAATCTTATTCACCGGTTGCTGAAGGAAGGTGGACACAAGGTTGTGGTGCTGGACAACCTTTGTGTTGGAACGAGAGATGATCTGGAAGCGGTATGCAGCTTTTGTGAAGTTTCTGATCAAGGCAATGCATTTGCCACGCTCGACGGCGCCAAACCGGTGGGCTTGATTGTTGGCGATATTCTCGATGCTGAACTGGCCTTGAACGTGGCCAAAGGTGCGGACGTAATCGTGCATTTTGCCGCCAATACGGGCGTGCAGCCGTCTGTGCAGAATCCCCGGCGTGATATGGAAATGAATGTCATTGGCACATTCAATTTTCTTGAAGCGGCGCGGCACAACAACGTCAAGCGTTTCGTGTTCGCTTCTTCGGGAGCGCCGGCAGGTGAGGTCGAGCCGCCCATTCACGAGGAGCTGGCGCCGCACCCGGTCTCGCCCTATGGTGCCAGTAAGCTGGCTGGCGAGGGCTATTGCTCAGCCTTTGCCAAGAGCTTTGGCGTCGAGACAGTCGCCTTGCGTTTTGGCAATGTTTATGGTCCGCGCTCAAGTCACAAAAGCAGCGTGGTTGCGAAATTCATCCGCCGCGCGTTGGCCGGCGAGGCGTTGGAAGTCTATGGCGATGGCTTGCAGACCCGCGATTTCATCTATGTCGATGATCTGATTGAGGCGGTTGTCAAGGCAACAACCGTCGCGGACATCGGCGGTGAAACCTTCCAGATCGCCACCAATGCGGAGACCAATATTCGCGAACTGCTGGAGCATATGAGCAAGGCGTTCGCGCAAGGCGGCAGGCCAATGCCGGAAGTCGTATATACCGACCCGCTGGTAGGTGATGTCATGCGCAATTTCTCCGATACGTCAAAAGCCAGCAAAATCCTTGATTGGCGGCCTGAAGTGGCTTTGCCGGAGGGCCTGGGAATTACATTAGGCTGGTTTTTGGACGGTAAAGAAAAATGAAACTGAGTGGACTGAAATCTCCTCCAGGTCGCACAATCCGCGTTGCAAATATTATTGAAGAAGCGCGCCTTGGCGGACCGCAGAACCGGATAGCGGAAGTTGCGGCGCGGCTACGCGAAGACGGCATCGAGACCACGGTTATTTTGCCTGATAATAACAATCAGGTCTTTGTCCAGAAACTGGAACGTCTGGGGGTAGCGTATCACACATTGCCGCTGCATAAATTGACCAGGGACAAACGCGGATTGCTGTCCTTCATCTTGCATTTTCCCGGCGATATTTGGCGCGTTAGGAATGCGATCAATGCGTGCGGCGCGCAGCTCGTGCATTGCAACAGCGCAGGACAATGGAAAGGTGCCATCGCTGCCCGGCTAATCGGGCGCCCGGCTCTATGGCACCTTAATGACACGAATATGCCAGGACCGGTCAAGCCGATTTTTCGGTTGGTTGCGCGACGGGTTACCGGGTTCATTCTCGCTGCTGCGCGGGTTGCCGATTATTATTTGAAAGACCGATTTGCGAGTAAGCCGCGGTTCTTAATTCAGGCACCGGTGGATTGTTCCATGTTTGAGAGCGAAAAACGGACGCAGACCAAAGAAGGATCTGATCCGATAAACGTGATTTGTGTTGGCAACGTAAGTCCGGTCAAGGACGTTGAGGCTTATGTCGGCTTGGCGCTTTCGTTACAGTCCAGGTCTCCAAAACCAGTGTTTTCTTTCATCGGTGAGCCGCTGGAATCTCAAAAAGCATATCTTAAGAAAATTGACCGGCTGAACAACAGCTCTCAGCCAACTGCTGTTGCCATGCTGGGGCGGAAACGTGATGTCAGGCCCTATCTGCAAGCGGCAGATATCTATGTCTGCACGTCGAGATTTGAGGCGTCTCCCATCAGCATCTGGGAGGCCATGGCGATGGGCTTGCCGATTGTTGCAACGGATGTCGGCGATATAGCGCGGATGAACGAGGAAGGAGATTTCGCGCGTGTGGTGCCAACAGAAAATGCTGCTGCATTGGCCAGCGTCGTGACGGAGCTGATCAATGCACCCGATGAACGCAAACGTCTAGGTGCAAACGCGCGAAAATACGCGCTTGAAAATCTGGACATTAATATTTGTGTCCGTAAACATGCAGCCGCCTATCGTGAGGTTCTGGGTACCTTGGCGCATGTTCCGCCGGCTCTGTGTCGTGCAAAAGGAGGGCATCGTGAAGCTGACTCTTAAAGAATATCAAAAAGCGGAAATTATCCACTATTACGATAGCTCCAACGGAGATAAAATTTACAGCACTGGCAATAAGTTCACGATTATCAATAATGACAAAAGCTATCATGTTGGTCTTGAGCTATCGATCGCTAATAAAATAGCAGCTCTTCTTCGTGTGGGACGGCGCTTTTTCCGACTTGATAAGGGAAATGCTGTTCTGGTCGATAGTGGGAAGGCTGTTTTGTTTTTTTACCGGGGCTGGATTTATTATTATGATCTGTTGGAACAATCACTTGAAAAAGTCCATCGGTTAAGGGCTGGCCGCAATGCCCTTCATTGCGGCGTATTGGCAATCGCTGGCAAGCATATTTATTTTGGCGAGTATTTTATGAACTGGGAATTTGATCCCGTATATGTCTTTAAGAGTAGTGATTGCGGGAAGACTTGGCGCCGGGCTTTTCAAACTGAAAAAGGCGATGCCTTTCATATTCACGGCATTTATCAAGATCGTTTTACCGGGCAGATCTGGATTCCCTTTGGTGACTTTGCAGGGCAGTGCCGCATGGCAATTGCAGATCCTGATTTCAATAATGTACGATTCATAGGTGATGGGTCGCAGGACTGGCGGGCAGTTTCTTTGATATTTAGTGAGACATCGGTTGTATGGGGAATGGATAGCCCGTTGGTCGATTCTCATATTATGCATTTTGATCGCGGCAGCGAAGTGCTTACGAAAGGTCAGGCCATGCCCGGGCCGGTTTGGTACAGCAAATCTTTAGAGGATGGAGTGCACCTGATGCAGACATCGGTGGAGCCTGGGCCGGGCGTTAAAAGCAGCAAGGCCCATATCTATTCGTCAAGGGATTTGGTAAGTTGGGAGGAAGTCGCTTCATTTGAGAAGGACAGCTATCCTTTTCGTTATTTTAAGTATGGCGTCATCGCCTTTGCCGATGGCCCGCAGACGAGCAAGAATTTTACCTTCCACGCAGAAGCACTGCGCGGCATTGATGGCAAGAGTTTTATTGCAACGCTAACATAAACGAACACCACATTACGCCCTTCAATGCAGATAGACTATTAAATTGAATGTCACTCTGGGAAACGAACAATGTATATACTCGGGTTGAACGCCTATCATGGGGATGCCTCAGCTTGTCTTATCAAGGATGGCAAAATTATCGCCGCTGCCGAGGAAGAGCGTTTCAGGCGCCTCAAGCATTGGGCGGGATTTCCCTCTCAGGCCGTGCGTTATTGCCTTGAGGAGGCCGGGGTTGGGATCTGCGATATCGAACACTTTGCGATCAATAGCGACCCGCGGGAAAATGTAGTGAAGCGGGTTGGCTTTGCTCTGAAGAACCGGCCAAGCCTCGCCAGTATCATGGGGCGGATAAAAAATCGGCGCAAGCGTGCTTCTGTCAAAGAAGAGTTGAAATTGGCTTTTCCTGGTGAGGACATCAGCGGAGAAGTTCACCGCATCGAACATCATTTGTCCCATCTGGCTTCTTGTTTTCTTGTCTCTCCCTTCAAGCAGGCTGTGGCTGTATCGGTAGATGGTTTTGGCGATTTTTCGAGTGCTGCTGTTGGGGTTGGCACCGGGACGCAGCTCACTGTTGACCAAAGGGTGTTTTTCCCTCATTCGCTTGGCACATTCTATCAGGCCATGACCCAGTTTATTGGTTTCCCCCACTACGGCGATGAATATAAAGTGATGGGCCTTGGCCCCTATGGTAAGCCGACCTTTATGGAGCAGATGAGGCAGATTGTGCACCTTAAAGAGGACGGTACTTTTGCGCTAAATTTGGATTATTTTCGCCATCACAATGAAAATATTGATTATGAATGGGAGAATTGCACACCGCATGTAGGGACGCTGTTTAGCGACGAACTTGCAACTTTAATGGGGCCAGGCCGTGATAAAGATGCTCCCCTTGAACAGCGCCACCATGATATTGCCCGGTCGGTTCAGGACATGTATGAAGAAGCGTTTTTCAACATGCTGAACAGAGCGTATGAGCGTTATAATCTACCCGATGTTACGCTGGCTGGCGGTTGCGCGATGAACTCGGTGGCTAACGGCAAAATTTGCCGTGAAACAAAATTTAAGCGGGTCTATGTGCAGTCTGCAGCAGGCGATGCCGGCGGGGCGATTGGCGCGGCGATATATACCTGGCATCAACTTGATGAAGGCAAGCTCGCGCCCAGAACGGAAAAGTCTTCCGCCTTGTCCGGGGATGTAGTCGAAGATCGTTTCATTATGGATCATGCCTCCTGGGGCCCGCACTTTGACAATGACCAAATCGATAAACTGTTGAGTGATAATAAAGCCAGGCTTGCAGAGCAGGGGTGTTCCATAGAACGCATCGATAATGATGATGCTCTGTGTCTTAAAACGGCCGAAGCAATTGCTGACGGGTTGGTTGTTGGTTGGTTTCAAGGACGGATGGAGTGGGGACCGCGTGCCCTTGGTAATCGCTCGATTGTTTGTGATCCGCGCCGCGCCGACATGAAAGACATTCTCAATCTCAAAATCAAAAGACGCGAATCCTTTCGCCCCTTTGCGCCATCCATCTTGCGTGAAAAAGTTAGCGAGTGGTTTGAAGAGGACGACGATGTGCCGTTCATGATGAAGGTTTTTCAGATCGAGAAGGACAAACGCGACAAGATCCCGGCCGTAACCCATGTCAACGGTTCAGGGCGATTGCAGACAGTTTATAAAGCAACAAATCCCCGCTATCATTTGTTGATCAGCAAGTTCAACGATCTGACCAATGTGCCCATCGTGCTGAATACGTCGTTTAACGAAAACGAACCCGTAGTTTGTCAGCCGGGGGAAGCAATGGATTGTTTTTTACGCACCAAAATGGATGTCCTGGTTTTGGAAAACTGGTTTGTTCGAAGAAACAACGGTCAAAGTAAATAACTGGATTGCTCGCGATCTGTGAAAGGACCACAACATGAAGCTTGCACAAATTATCGATTATCTGGTCTGCCCGGCTGAGCGGACCAGCTTGAAAATTGCTGAGGCTGGGATGGACGAGCTTGCGCCGATTTCGCGTACCGGTGCGAAAACAAAACCATTCGGGGCGACGCAGCGCGTGCTTGTCGCTGCCAATGGCGACTATGCCTATCCGGTGATTGACGACATCCCGATCCTTCTTGCGCCGGAAAAACTGGTGGCCAAGGAAAGGACAGCAACTCATCCAGCTATCGACCTCAAAAACCCCAAATATGAAGAGGCCTATGAGGAGATGGAGGCCTATAACGCCGTTGGCGAGAAGCGCCTGAAGACCAGCTCGGCTGAGCAGATCAATGCCGTCATGGGACCTCTGGCGGGATTTGATGATATTGCGTCGATTGCCGACAGTTTCCCCGAGCCTGCCAATATCTGGATCGATGCCAAGCATGATTCCATATCCCAGCTCGAAGCTTACCAATATCTGGCACCGATCAAGGACAAGATATTCTTGCAACTCGGCGGATCAGGATCTCATGCCGTCAAGGCTCTATTGGCGGGGGCCGACAAGGCGTTTTTGGTGACGCCGATGCTGGGAGAGGCCAAATACGCCTTGCAGCTTGCGAAGAATTTCGGCGTCGAAGATCGTATGGCTAGCGTGCTCGGGGTGGGTGAGGAAATACCATTTGCCAATGAAAGTCTTGACTGCATTTACTCCGGCGGCTGTTTCCATCACATGCGTCTCGACTATGCAGCTGCCCAAATGCACATGGTATTGAAAAAGGGCGGCCGGTTCTCAGGTGTTGACCCTTGGAAAACACCGTTACATACGATCGGCACGCGCATCATTGGCAAGCGCGAAACGAATGTGCATTGCCGGCCCATCACGCCGCAAAGGCTCGCTCCCATGCAGGCTAAGTTTCAAGATATGATCATCAACCGGCATGGTCCTGTGCTGCGTTATGGTTTCTTGGCAATGGAGAAAGCAGGTCTTTCTTTATCAACTCCGGCCATGATGAAGATCACCCGTCTCGACGACCAGCTTGGACGACCGTTCGGAATTACGGATAATTTTGGTGGCAGCCTGGTGATCGCAGGGACGAAGTAAGCGCTTGCAGTCAACTCAACCTTGAGCGGGGAATTTATGCAACCGCGGCGCACGACCACGACGCCATTTGGGTAGCGTTGCTTAAACTTGCGGCGCGTCTTTGGATGATGCGGCCCGACTTCCTGACCTGAGACTGACCTGCGCCCCGAAAACTCCTCCAATTTATAGTAGAGTCCGTCCCGCCATTGAAGGAAACGACGGATGCTTGTCAAGTGAACCAGCCGATCGGCAATCTGTGCATTGCCACCATCACGCTTGCGCTTGTAGCGATAGCAGATCTGGCTGACACCGAATGTCCGGCAGGCCAGTGCAATATTGACCTCATGGTGTTCGACTGCGTGCTTGGCCATCTCGCGGGCGCCCGAGGCGGCCTCAATGCTTTTTTCCAAGCGCCTCCTTCAGCAACTCGTTCTGCATGCACTTTTCGGCATACATCTTCTTTAGGCGGCGGTTCTCTTTCGCCAGATCCTTCATCTGCGCAATCATAGACGCGTCCATCCCACCGTATTTTGCGCACCATTTGTAAAATGATGCGCTGCTCATGCCATGCTTGCGGCAAAATTCAGAAACGGCAACCCCGTCTTCCCCCTGACGTAAAATGCTATCGTGCACCTGCGCGTTTCCAACACGGCGATCTGCCCTTCGCCAAAGCGTAACTTCCTCATTCAAATTTTCCTCGGGAACTTTGCGCAGGAAAATTCTACTTCGCAACACCACCATTTTTAGGGGGAATTACCAGAGCAGCCCGTCGACATGAATCCGTTTCCGCTCAAGTCGGACCTGTTCTAGGCGCGGCTTAGCTCCGCGGCGATAAGATCGAAGACGATCCGAATGCGCCGGCTTGAGTTCAATTCACGGTGGGCGACCAGCCAGATGGGAAACATGATTGGCTCCAAATCTGGCAAAACCCGCTGCACCAAAGGCTCCGCATCGCCAATTGTACCATCCAAAATTCCAATCCCGACCCCGTGTTTCACCAGCTCCCACATGACCAGATAATTCTCGGTCAAGATGGGAAAATTGCGTTCGCTAAGATTGAGGCCAAGGGCATTGAGGTGTTGCAAAAACATGGGGGTATTTCCGATGCTGATAAAATCGCCATGGCGCAAATCAACCGGCAGCGCTGGATTGCCGATTTTCTCAAGGTAACTTGGCGCCGCATAAAGCCGAGCCGGAACGTCTTTTATTTTCTTTGCAACCAGATCCGGCTCCGTTGGCCGAAAATTGCGTATCGCAATGTCTGCTTCGCGCCGCCTCAGATCGCTAGGCGCATTCGATACAACGATTTCTATGTCGATCCGCGGCTCCAGCTTTCGCAGTTTTGCAATAATCGGCGGCAACAAAACTGCCGCATAGGTTTCACTTGCGGCAATGCTGATGGTGCCTTCGATTGAATATGATTGCCCGAATGACGTCAGTGATACAGCGCTCGCCGCATCGCCCATTGCACGCACATGATCGAGTAACTCAAGCCCGCTTGGCGTGAGCGTCAGTCCGCGTCCGACACGCTGAAAAAGCACAACGCCAAGTTCTTCTTCAAGCGCGCTGACCTGGCGCCCGAGCGTCGGCTGCGTCAGCCCAAGGGCCCGTGCCGCCGCCGACAGCGATCCCTCTTCCGCCGTGACGAGAAAGGCTTTTGCCCGGTTCCAGTCAAATTTGATTGATCGTCGATCCATGCATTATTGCATATCAATTGGGTTGAATTCGTCAATATGAATTACATGGCCGCATAGTTATGTCTCCGGCAGCAACAGCACTAACCAACCAACGTCGGAGAAAAGTCATGAAAGCCATCGTCTATCGCAAATATGGATCGCCAGAGGTCCTTAAGCTCGAAGATGTCGCCAAGCCAGCACCCAAGGACAATGAAGTCCTAGTCAAGGTTCATGCGACCACGGTGACGCCGGTAGACTGCGGTTTTCGATCCGCAGACCCCTTCATTGCACGTTTATTTACAGGTCTCTTTAGGCCGAAAAACCCAATCCTGGGGACCGAGTTGGCTGGCGAGATCGAAGCTGTTGGCCGGCATGTGGAGCAGCTCAAGATTGGGGACCAGATATTCGCAGCGCCTGCAAACGGGCAGGGTGCACACGCCGAGTATATATGCTTGCCTGCGACGGGTGCGTTGGCGCGGATACCATTCAACATGACGTATGAGCAAGCCGCGGCCGTTTGCAATGGGGCACTTACGGCATTGCCGTTCTTGCGCGATAACGGAAAAATTGCGCGCGGGCACAAAGTTTTGATCAATGGCGCTTCGGGCTCGATTGGCACGTTTGCGGTGCAGCTGGCCAGGCATTTCGGCGCGCACGTTACCGGCGTATGCAGCACTGCGAATTTGGACTTGGTCAGATCCCTCGGTGCCGACGAAGTGATAGATTATACGGCCCAGGATTTCACAAAAACAGGCCAGACTTTTGACATAATTTTTGATACGGTCGGTAAGAGCTCGTTTTCAAATTGCAAAGGCGCACTCACCGACAAGGGCATCTACCTTTCGCCCGTACACTCGCTGGGTACGACATTTCAGATGCTTTGGACGTCGATAACAGGTGGAAAAAAGGCTATAATAGCAGCCACAGGTTTGCGGCCAGCTAGCGCGCAGGTTAAAGACCTCGCGATTCTAACCGAGCTTATCGAGGCAGAAATAATCAAACCGGTCATAGATAGAAGCTATGCGCTGGAACAATTCGCCGAGGCCCACAGATATGTCGAAACCGGGCACAAGAAGGGAAACGTCGTTGTAACGTTTCACGAATGACCCAGTACCAGAACCGTTATCTTGTCGCCGTGATTGTTATCAGGACAACCGACCTTCTGCCCAGCATGGTATTCCATCGCAAAAGTGTGTTTACCGGGCCAACTTTGGTATGACCAACGGCTCAAATTATCGCCAGCTATAGCAAGACCTCTTGCGCACCCGTATGATGAGCGACAGACGCATTTGAGTAAGCGGCGAACTATCATAGCCAGATGGTAGCGGACGGATCAGTGCTTAAGGCATTGCTAAATCAATTCTATAATTTTGGCGATCCGCCTATGGCGGTGCGATGTTTTAATATTTATAAGTGATCCAAAATTCTGGCTTGGTTTTGGAGCACGGGACTGTGCCGCTACCCTACGGCTTAGCTAATGAAAGTATTTTAATGTTTCGCATAGCGTTCTGCGCTTTAAGTTTTCTATCAACAATGAGAATGTTGCAGCAAGTCATCGGGGACACCCCGGTAATTACAGGCCCTTATAGAAGGATTTTATGATGCGTATAAATCAGAGCGTCGTGTTCAACTGCGCAATCCGGGGGATCGCGGGCACTGAATCCGGAGCATTGCGGGCAGCTTGTCCGGAGCTACGCGGGCAGTGAGTCCGGCCATTGCGGGCAGGGTTGTGAACAGCGGTAATCAACATCTCTGGGTGATCT
>JAJRQA010000279.1 GCA_024280475.1 Alphaproteobacteria bacterium | reverse complement strand
TGCCAAAATGAACGAGAGCGCTTATCGACGCTCGCATATTGGCATGGTTTCAAAGCTGCGCCTTCATGAGACTCAGAACACACCATTGCATCAGACCGGCGCATTTGGCGGATCTGTGCAACTCGACGGTAATGGCCACGAAAAGACCTGGGATGCAGTCAAGGACCTGGAACACCAAGACCTGCCACTCAAGGGCCTGGCCGCCAACGCGCAGCTGAAACGAGGTGATATCTTTACGATTGCCGGTGTTTATGCGGTCAATCCGGTACCAGGCCGAAAGGTGGGCGCGGTTGTCGAGAAGAAAAAGCTTCCCTATCTGCAGCAGTTCGTCATTAAAGATGATGTGCAGGCAGACGGTACGGGCAAAGCAGTCGTTCATATTCGCCCGTTCATCATTGTCGAGGGTGCTCAGCGCACAGTATCTGATGCGCCTGTTGATGGCGCGGCTATCGCGTTCTTTGGCGACCCTGACAGCCTCTATGAGCAATATTTGGCTTTCCACAAGAAAGCATTTGCATTGTGCATTGTGCCGATGGCCGAGCCACGTGGGGCCAAGAGTGTCAAGCGGGTCAGCCGCAATGGTATCAGTCTGCGTGTGACGCTTGATTATAATCAAGACAACGATGTTGAGGGCTTCCGCGCCGATATGCTGAGCGGCTTTCAGTGCGTCCGTCCAGAATTCGCAGTACGTCACTTCGGAAGGAAACTCGCATAATGTCAAAAAAATGGGGATACAAAGCGGGTGAATCCCGCATATTTGATGTGAAAGAAGCGTGTGACCTGCCGGAAGGCTGGTCACCCTCACCTGCCACCGAAGACGGTGCCGACAAGGAAAAGGGAGCGGGTGATCCTCTTGCGCCTGCCACCGAAGACGGTGCCGACAAGGTATCCCCATCCAAGTCAGTCAAGAGGCGCAAGTAATGCTGCTTGAACTGGCCCGCACCATTGCCGATGAGACAGGGCTGGAGAGGCCTGACGATCTCTTTGGCGACAGCAATGAGGGTGATATAACAGATCGCCGCATTGTGCGGGCTATTGAGTGGATATGCCGTCATTTGACAAGAGACTGGAACTGGCCGGGCATCCCGTTCGGCCAGGTCGGCACTAACAGAGACGGAGAGGCCATAAAACGGTTCGCATCCAATGAGGATGTGCCATGGCCAGATGAAGAGCTTATTATTCAGGCCGCTGTATGGAAGATCCGCATGGCGGATGGTTTGGCAGACCAGGCGGACTATCAATTGCTTGACGCAACGATAGTAGATCTGATCTGGCGAGCCGAAGAGGATGAGCTATACAGCACGGTTGATAGTGGGATGCCCGGCTGGTGTCCAGCACCAGCAGTGCAGGAGGAGGTGGTAGAGGAAGTACCAGACCTGAAAGGGGTGTTGGTATGGAGCACTGAACCACTCGTGTGGTGCCATTCACAGATTAAGTGGGGCGGGGCCGTATGAGAGCAGCGATAGCCACAGCGAGACGCAGTCGAACGGTAACAATGCCCGCACCGGTTAATGGACTGGATTTGGTCAGCCCGTTTACGGCCAGCAGGCCGGGCTATGCCCTTTTGCTCGACAACTGGATATGCCGTGAACAGGGCCTGGTGACGAGACCGGGATATGAGAAAACGCACCAGTACGCATCGCCAGTGCGCAGAATGTTCAGCTACCCAGGCAAGCTGATCGCACAAACAGACAATTATTTTGCAGATGGGGATCAGATACTGACGACAGTCAGTACCGGCCATGGGTGGGCCGGTGCGAGGATGAACAATGCGGGTCTGCACCATCTGTTTGTTGTGAATGGTGCCAGCCAGGCGCGGGTTTATAATGGCAGCGTCATGAAGATTGCAGCCATTGAAGGTATTGATAGCCGGGAGCTGACGACAGTTGTGGAGCATAATAAGAGACTTTATTTTGCCGACAAGGCAAAGCCGATTATCTGGTATCTGCCGCATGACGCGATAGCCGGGCCAGTCAAGCCCATTATGCTGCGTTCGAATATAGGCCGATCAGGAGAGATTGTCGCCCTTGGTAGCATGGGAACAAGGCTGCTGATCGCGACGAAAAACCAGCTTCTAGCCTATGAAATCACCGATCCATCCCATGTTGGCGGTATCGCCATTGCCGGGGTCGTGGATATACCAGAACCGGTCAGCAAACATAGCATCAAAAACGGTGCGATATTGACCCGAAGCGGGCTATTGCAGATCGAGGAATTATTCGCAAGCCGTGACAGTGAAAAGGCCATTATCAGCAAGTCTCGTTCCATCGACAGGGTTACGATATCGACAAGCGAGACGGTTGAAAGCCTCAGTAATCAGCTCATACTCCTATTGGATGAAAGACCAGCAGCGGGTGGTATCGAGACAATCCAGTGGGTGAGATCCGACACCGGGGGCTGGTCACGGTTCAAGGGACTTGAGAAAGCGCTGAGCTGGGTTGAGCATGAGGGCGCGCTGTATTTTGGCACAAGGGATGGCAAGGTTTGTCGTCTTCGCGAGGGCGCGGACGAGGACAGGCCGGTTGAGGCAGTCTTGTGCGCGAGACCAGAGCGCTTTGGCAGTACAGCCAAAAAGCAGTTTCTGCGCATGAGACCGATGTATCGGGCACACAAGCCTTACAGGCCACTCATCAAGCTACTTGTTGATCACAGGGCACTGCCCGATGGCGTCCGCGCCCGGGACTACAGTACGAAATATTGGAAGTGGTCAGATGTAAAGTGGGAGAATATGCCCATGAAGTGGATGCGCGAATATACCAGTGAGCGCGAGCCCTGGCGTTCGGTCCGTGGCAATGGCGTTGAAGCTGCGACAATGATGGGTGTGCGGACCAAGAGCCAAATGGAACTGACAGAGTACGACATTATCTATGAAAGCGGCAAGAATTAATGAATATCAACGACGATCTGCACAAAGTGCAATTTCAGGACGGTAGAGAATGGGTTATATCTCGCAACGGCATCCTGTACGGAGCGCCAGCCGAAATTATGGCCTGGACCAATGCGGAATTGGGCGAAAGTGGCCCGCCACCTATCACCACAGCCGCCATGGGCATACTAAAACGCGGTTTCGATAAGGAGAGTATCAAAAACCCGGAATGGTTAGAGGAACATCTGCTAGAACTGCTGGTTGGCGGGGTTTATTTTTTCGATGACAAATGGGCAGATATAGAGGTCTGTGTGGTGATCCGTGACACGATGGTGACGAATGACCCTGCGGCCATCCGTGAAATATTGGCCTATCCCTTTGTGCAGCTGAAAAAGAACAGGATCACCTTGCGAATGGCAGTTGCAAATCAGGACGCCATTGATGCGGCAGAGGGGCTGGGTTGCGAATTGGAGTGTATTCGCGCAAAAGCTGGTCCGATGGGTGACGATGTGGCCCAATATTACCTGACACCAGAGCTTATTAGCGACCGTATTTCGCAGGAGGCAGCCTGATGGGTAGCGCACCGTCACCTCCACCACCACCGGATGCAAGCGTGGTTTCCGCTGCTCAAGGCGCGGCCAATGTCAATACGGCAAAAGCCGAGAGTTTCTTTAAAAATGCAAATGTCGACAGTCCGGAAGGTAAGGTGGAATGGGAGTGGGCGAAGGATTCCAGCGGCAACTATATAACTGAAACCATAAATTTTAGACATGTTGACACTGGCGCTCTGCTGGGCACGGAGGAGCTGCGTAAGCCACTCAAAAAGGTCACTATGACTCCAGGGCGTCAGGCGATATTCGATACGGAGCAGGACGTTAAGCTGAAAATCAACCAATGGGCGCTACAGCAAGTAAATCTGATCAAGAATCAACAGCTAAACCCACTCACAACAGATAATCTACCCGCCTTTCCGGTCGCGCCAAGCTCCCCACAGCTTGATCAGGCACCGCTAACACCAGGAAGTCTGGTCGAACAGATTGGCGGCGGTGACGTTGCGGCGCATTTGGATGGTGTTAAGATAGAGATCAAGGGGCGCTTGCAGCCCGATATAGACCGCGCCAGACAAAGAGAGGTTGTCCGGCTTGGGCAGATGGGCCTTGAGCCGGGTATGGAGGCCTATGACAACGCTATGGAGATCGTCACCCGACAAGAGAACGATCTTTACCTGGAGGCGGAGCTGAAAGCTCGCGGAGATCACACCCGATCCGTGCAGACAGAAGCCATGATTGGTGACTTCGCCAACAAAACACAAGAAGCAAAATTCAGACAGCAAAAGGTTGTCGTGGATCATAAAAACGCAATATCCGTGCAGCTTTATCAGATCGCCGCGGATATAGCACAGTTCATGATAGCGCTGCGACAACAGAGTTTACAGGAGCGCATATCGGTGCGTGGCCACAATGTCAATGAGATCACAAGTCTTATTCATGGGGGTCATGTGCAGGTGCCACAATTTGCAAATTGGAAGGGCTCAAATATAGCACCGCCGCCGATAGCAGATGCAACCTATCGAAGCTATGCAGCAGAGCTGGACATTTGGAAAACCGAGGTAGCGCAAAGCAATCAGATGATGGGCGGAATACTTGGGTTCGCTGGCAATATGGCGGGCATGATGCTGTCAGATCGGCGGGTGAAGCGCGATATTGTGAAGATCACCGACGACCCACGCGGATTTGGCTGGTACTCATATCGTTATTGGTGGGAGGTTGATGGCGTCGAACATATCGGCGTCATGGCACAAGAGCTGCTTGAACACATACCTGATGCGGTTGTTACCTTGCCCAATGGCCTGCTGGCCGTTAATTATGGCAGGGTGTTGCATTGAGCATCAGGCAGGCTGGCCCAATCTGGCGCACAATTTTAGACGCAACTAGAATGCACGGACTGACAATGCCGTATGGAGATCGAGGCTCGCGTGAGGGCGCAAGAATGGGAGCCACAACCGCATTGGAAAAAAGACCCGCGCTTGGCGAAATACTGGAAAGGAGGATGTGATGGACAGACTTCTTCAGCAAATACAAAAATTTGAAGGTTTCAGATCGAAACCTTACTGGGATCATAAGCAGTGGACTGTGGGGTATGGCACTAAAGCGAGTGGTCGTTATGACATTGTCAGCAGGCCACAGGCGCTATCCCGTCTACAAACAAGGCTTCAAAGAGATGTTGATCGCGTCAATAGATTTGCCCCACATGCCCCACAAGGGACAAGAGACGCCCTAGCTTCCCTAACTTACAATGCGGGTGCCGGATGGATGAACAAGGGCCTTGGCAGGTTTGTGAAGGCGGGTGACTGGGATGCAGCAAAGAGTCGCTTTCTTCAATATAACAAAGCAAGCGGACAGACCAATCCAGCATTAGTGAGAAGGCGCGCCACAGAGGCAAGCTGGTTTGGTGGTGGAAACGCACCCCAGACGAAACCACCAGTCAGCATTGATCCAGTTAAGCAAGGCCTTGGGGCCGCCCCCGGTTCCTTTCGAGCTGCACAAGAGCAGGGAATGGGGCAAACAGATTTAACACCAACCGGATTGGGTCCTGCGGCAGGTTCGTTCAGAGCCGCGCAAGAGGAGGGACTACCATCAATCTTTGGTGGACCACAACGGACCGGCGCAACGCCAGG
>JAJRQA010000278.1 GCA_024280475.1 Alphaproteobacteria bacterium | reverse complement strand
TGGTCAGTGTGATAGTATTCATGTTGATTCTTTCTTTGGGGAAGCGGCGATAAAGTCAATGTAATCACAATTAACCGTCAAGAATGACAGTTATAAGCGATTGAAACGGGTCTGATTACTCTTACAATTGAAAGCGACAAAGCCCTCTGTTATGGGGCTTTGTCTCTGTTCTGGTCTTGCAGGCGGTGGTGAGCGGCGCGGACCTCGTTAAAAAGGAAGCGGGCGTTTTTGATGATGCTGGCCAGCGAGCCAAGGAAGCTGTCCAGCCCCTTGGCCCCAATCACCAGCGCGGCTCCGGTCCAGGAGATCAGTTGCATCCATTCTGTTGCGTGAAATTCCATGCGATGCACTCCTGTACCTTTTTCATACGGTCTTTGCGGGGCTTTTTCCGCCGTTCCCGCGCAGTGAAGCGTATCGGAACGAAGTAGGAACGGCGGAAACCGAACGAATCGGTGTAATCTTGCAGGACCGAGTCATCTCGCTGGGAGCAACATTTGCACTCCAGCGCCACTTGTGTAAACGAGTGAGCTGCCTAACTGGGACATGTGCCCTGGCGAGTGGCCACAATCCAAAAGAACCAGTGAGGAGATTGCGCCTCGTTTTATTTATCATCGAGAGCGCCGGTACAGGAACCGACTTAAGATTGTGCAGGCTCGAAAACGCAACCAGATGGAGAAAGGGCTATGAACGAAAAAAACAGTTTTTATGCTGGCGTCGACTGGGCATCACAAAAGCATGATGTCTGGCTGACCGATAGTGCTGGCAAGCGTCTTGGCTTTAGAAACTTTCCGCATAGCGGCGAGGGCTTGAGCGCAATGTGCAAGTGGCTTGTCGAAGTAAGCGGCGGTGAGCCTGGCGATATTCAGATCGCCATCGAAGTGCCGCACGGGCCGATTGTTGAAACACTGCTGGAGCGCGGTTTTCATGTCTATGCCATCAATCCCAAGCAGCTTGACCGCTTTCGTGACCGTTTCACGCTTGCCGGAGCCAAGGATGACAGCCGTGATGCCGAAACCATGGCCAGCTCGCTTCGCACCGACATGCGCGCATTTCGCAAGCTGGCGCTTGCCGATCCGAATATAATTGAACTTCGCGAATACTCGCGCATGGCCGAAGAGCTAACCGCTGAAAAAATCCGTCTTTCCAATCGCATACATGCTCATTTATGGAGATACTATCCGCAGATGATAGAGCTTGCGGACGATGTTTTTGATAATTGGGTACTCGATTTGTGGAGCAAAATACCAACACCGCAAAAGGCTGCGCGCGTGCACGAAAAAACGGTGGCCGGGATCCTCAAAAGCAATCGCATTCGCCGCATTGATGCCGCAGGTGTGCTGGCCATTTTGCGCAAGGAACCGCTTATCGTTGCGCCTGGAACGACAAGGGCCGCCACCGCGCATATAAGCAATCTCATCGATCGCATGAGGCTGGTAAACCGACAGATCAAAAAGACGCACAAAGAGCTTGACCGGATCGAAACCGTGCTCTGCGAGCCCCCCGCTTCCGGTGAGAAGGAGAGCGAGCCGGGGCAAACATCGGGGCAAGAAGAAAAGCAGGTGCAGCGCGACGCGGCGATCCTCCACTCCTTGCCCGGGATCGGCAGGATCAACCTCGCCACGCTGCTCACAGAGGCTTCCGATGCCCTGCAAAACAGAGACTATCATGCCTTGCGATGCTTGTCTGGTGTTGCGCCCGTTACAAAACGATCCGGCAAGCGCTGTATTGTCGTACGCCGCAGCGCCTGCCATCCACGGATCAGAAACGCAGTGTACCATTGGGCGCGCATCGCCATACAGCACGATGACAGGGCCAGAGCCAGATATGATGCACTTCGAGCCAAAGGTCATAATCATGCCCGCGCTCTTCGATCTGTCGGTGATCGCCTACTAAAAATGGCCTGCTCCATGCTTAAAAACGGCACCTTGTATAATCCTTTGCAGGAGGCGCACAAAAAAGCTTGCTAAATGGTAGGGAGTCCCAGTATCTGTTGCCAAGGATGGCCACGACAAACAGCGCGGCATGTTCAAGCGTGATGGCCAGCGACATCAGGAGGTCTGTCCCAGTCAGATGCCCCGCTGCAAACAGGCTGAACAGAGTAAGCGGTGGCTGGCCACCATCTTTTTCAGCCAGGTCTTTATATGGCAGCCTTGCGATCCTTATGGCAGGATCGTTTGGAGAACTGTTTTGCAACAAATAGAAGACCATTTGTTAGTGGAGTCTCAAAACCACATTGAACGTATGGAAGTTCTTGAAGGGCCAACGGGGCGACGACATTGGCCGACAAAGGTCAAGGCGCGGATTGTGGCTGAGAGTTTTCAGCCTGGCGTTCTGGTTCGTGATGTTGCCAGGCGCAATCACTACTGTCCCAACGTCACTGAACCGCCTTAGTTCATCCTGCTGAATTAACAGCATAATTTCCCCATATCGCAATGTCATCGATTCCGAGAGGCATTATCCTCCCAAAAAACCGGCAAAATCGGTATTTTGGGAGGATAATCATGGCATTGGGCAAGCTGGTCTTCACCCGGTTGATGGATCACGCGCCAGCGCATACGTTTCGGCGTTGCGTGGAGCGGTACGGCGGCAACCACAAAATCAGAAGTTTTGGCTGCAATGATCAATATCGAGCCATGGCTTTTGCCCAGTTGACCCATCGCGAAAGCCTGCGTGATATCGAAGCATGTCTGCGTGCCCAGCACGACAAATTGTACCATATGGGCATTAGTGGCGGCATCGCTCGCAATACCCTGTCAAACGCCAATATGATGCGCAACTGGCGTATTTACGCAGATTACGCCCATGCCCTGATCAAAATTGCCCGTCCTCTTTACGCAAATGAAGACCTCGGGCTTGATCTTGATAACACCGTCTATGCGCTCGACGCCAGCACTATCGATCTGTGTCTTTCGGTCTTTCCTCTTTGTTAGGAAAGGAGGGCGCATTTTCGCAAAACCAAATCCGCCGTCAAGCTGCACACGCTGCTCGATTTGCGCGGCAACATTCCGACCTTTATTCACATATCGGACGGCAAAATGGCCGATGTCAATGTGCTCGATATTCTGGTTCCAGAGCCGGGAGCATTCTACATCATGGATCGCGGCTATATCGATTTTGGACGTCTTTACGCCATGCACCTGGCCGGAGCATTTTTCGTCATCCGCGCCAAAAAGAACACCAGATACAAGCGGCGATATTCTCACAAGGCCGATAAAACCGGCGGTGTTCGCTGCGATCAAACCATTGTTCTGGATGGCACAAATTCACATGACGACTACCCGAAAACCCTGCGCCGCATCAAATATTACGACAAGAAAATCGGCAAGACATTCAATTTCCTGACCAACAATTTTACAGCTCCCGCCCAGAACATCGCCGATCTGTACCGCTACCGCCAGCAGGTCGAGTTGTTCTTCAAATGGATCAAACAGCATCTGCGCATCAAGTCCTTTTTCGGAACCACACAGAATGCGGTCAAAACGCAGCTATGGATCGCCATCTCGGTCTACGTGCTCATCGCCATCATAAAAAAACGACTTGATCTGCCTACAGATCTCTACACAATTCTACAAGTTCTTAGCCTGACATTATTTGAGAAAATACCGCTGGATCAACTGCTTGTAAATGCCGTATCCGAAGGCAATCATCCCGTTATCAATAACCAGTTGAATCTATTTGATTATTGATGGGACAGTAGTGAGGCGCAATGGGGTTGTGCCGCAGCTTCTGAGTACATGGTGCAAGCTGGCCCGCGATGGCAGGCTGTGGTGCTTGATGGTGATCCTCCCGGCTTTGCCGAACTGGTGGTGGGTGATGACAGGCCTGTCTGACCTTCAAATATAAATCCACGGTTTTCATATCCCCGCCTTCGCTCTGACCGCTTCAAAATCAAAACAAAGACGTTATCAGGTGGCGCAGTTTTACTCCGCCGCAACGAGAGAATCCCGCCGCTTCCGTGGTGCAGTATTGCTCCGGCTTTTACATCACATCTACCTGTTCAAACAACATTTCTTGTATTTTTTGCCCGACCCGCACGGGCAGGGATCATTGCGCCCGACTTTCTTGGATTTTTGCTCAAAAGTCGACGGCAGCAGCACCGGCTGATCATTGCGGTCGAGCTGTTTGCGCAATTTCCTGTACAGTTTCAAGAACTCATCACCCAGCAATTTAGGTGAGAGTTCGTCAAGCCGGAAATATTGCCATTTGTCTTTACGCTCAAGCATGGCGCACAATCTGTCGAATGCCTGTTCCGGCTCATAGCTATCATCAAGAGCGCTGGCCAGCCCAAGCCCGGCTTCCATACTGTCCGGCTTGATCCTCAAGGACTTATCATAAAAAAGCCGGGCCTTTTGCGAGTGTTTTAAAATGCGATATACCCGCGCTAGCCGCAAATTATCCTCTATGCTGCCGGGGTTCTGTTCAAGCGCCTGTTTTAGTTCCTTGAGAATATTTGCGGCAGATCTAAGTTCACCCCGGTAAGCCACATCATAAAACCGCACAGGGCTGCTGGAGTATTTTTCACCCGCAGCCCTGTCCCGTGACAGCATCATTATAGACGCCGTCATTGCAACATGCGCAGATTGGGTGAACTCAAAATCCACCCACTCGCCACAGGAGCTGCAAGGAAATTCATCCATAATAAAAGGCTGTTCACTGTCCTTTTCTTCATCGCCAATGATCATATCGGCTATTTCATAATTGTTGACATCGCCGCATTTTTCACATTTGAGCGCCAGATCGAGTGTATCTTGACCAACCAACAGATCATCAAGCAGGAAACTTTCAAGCCTCTCGTCAAACAGCCTGCGCTCTTCAATAATCCGCTCACGAATTTTGTCCAGGCCGTCATACTCATATCCAAGGAGCACGCACAGGCAATAAAAACTCTCGTCGATTACGCTATATTTCAGGCCCACTTCTTCTTCGAGCAGCTTGAAAGCTTGCATATCAGGCGCAGCTTCGGCAAGCATGCCCCATTCACAAGCATCGTTCTTGTCAACATCATCGCCATGAAGCATTTCGTTGAAATGCTCAAGAGCAAATTCCAGTGTGGGTGCGCCGCCAACCTGCCGGAGAACACCCTGGCCGAATATTTTCTGTGAAAAATCAAAACTGTCCCAATATTTGATGATTGCCCTTTGCGCAGGTTCGCCTATTTTGGCAAGGGCATCCTTGCTCTCCTCGGCTTGAACATCGCCACTATTTGCGCTCATATAATCAATCAGGGTGTCAACCATACCAACAAGCCGTAATTCGCCCGCCATCCTGGCCATATGCTGGTTGCCCCAACCAAATTCAAAAGAAGGCACCCGCTTGATTGCTGCTTTCGTAAGCACCAATGGTTCGAATGTCCCCAGATATTTGATCAAACCATCACGATGACGGTTATCGCGCAGATTCAGGGTCAGAATATCCAGCGCCTCATCCATGGACAGGCCGTCAATATCTATTTTTTCACGCTCAAAGGCATGAAGAACCGCGATGACAGCAAGCCATGTCTTCATATCTTCGTCAATATACTCGATTGGCTCAATTGCCTTGATGACAGGCAGCATTATCTGCGTTGCGTCGGATGCTTTGTCGTATTTTTCGAGCAGCTCTTTGGCTTTTGGCCATGCATCAATGCCTTGCAGGATTTCGTCGCACTCTTTTAGCGGCGCAGCTTCTTTAAACAAAATTTTCATGGAAGCAAAATTCATCTCATCGCCCTCCATGATATATTCGGCCTGCTCAAAAAAACGTCCATTGCCGAACAGGGCGTCGCAAATTTTCTGTAAAAAGTGGTCAGCTTCTCTGGCTACCTTATAGCCTGTCGAAACACATTTCTCGACCAGTTCTGGTACTGCCTTTATGTCCATCCTTGCAGTGGGTTGTAGCCAATTCTCGTACCATGACTGCCTGTCCCGGTCATCCTCATCGAGTTGTGAGAGGCGATTTTCAATTTTTTCAAACAGCTCGAAAGCATCGGTCCTGGGCAGGGAAACAAGCGCATCAATAATCCATGTCACCTTGTCGAAATCCCAACTGTCATCTTCAAGACAGTTGTGAAATAACTCGACGACCTCTTTTGCGGGATTTAACAAAAGCACCGGCAGGGAAGCATAGGCTAGACGTTCATCCCACTCCTGCCAACGCTCAAGGACAACATGCTTTACACCGGCAAATAAAGAGGGAGGCAAATCCCGCATTAAATTTGCCAGCATGGACTCATCTACTGTCTCAACCCAGCGCGTAATGGCCTCTTCGTCAAACCATTCTCGCTCCATGGCTTTGGCCAGTTCGCGCGCGCACTTTGCGGCATATCCATACCGCCGAAGCGCCCATTTCAGAATAATTGGATCATCCAGCTTGCCCCGACCGCATTCAATAACATCCAACATGGCTCCCGCCTTTTCTGCTTTTTCGTTCGCAATCATTCCTGATCACGAGCATGTCCTTGATTTTCTCCATGTCTAGCGCCCCTTTGACAGCCGTGCAAATACATGCCACAGCTTATGCACATGACAGACATTGCCCCAAAACGTACGAAATCGTTGGTTCTAGCCCGCATTATTCATGAGGACGATAAATTATGGCGCAGGATTTTTATTTTTATAGCGATTTTCGGAACGCAGGGAATACGGGCTGTATTTTCAAGTTACGAAAAGCGTTAGAAAAATCAAAGGACAAGCCAGAAACACCGTTCATCCTGCCCCGTTTCAACTCCCAAACGCAACATTCTGTTGGCTGATGGAATATGGTTTTAGGATGCGGATTTGTCGGGCTGGGTCAAGGGCCTTGTCGCGTAGCGATGCGCAGCACCCTTGAGGCTGACTGGCCA
>JAJRQA010000277.1 GCA_024280475.1 Alphaproteobacteria bacterium | reverse complement strand
GGGTCAGGCTCATAGCCCTCAAGCTTGGTTTGACCTGCCCATTGGTGAGCGGGGGGCAACACATTCACTTGCCGGACTGAACCTTGCAAATCCTCAACAGTACCGTAGAAAAAACCGTAACTGTCGGGCATATTGGATAGTCGCAATTTTACTTTTTGCGTCATCAAGAAATACCTCCATAAGTTGGATTGTTTAAACAATGAGCGACTGTTACAGTGTACGTATTAAAAACTATTGCGCGACTAGACGGAGAGGTTGGTATGTGGTCTGGCGCTTGTGGGGAAGGGGCATATTCGTACAGCCTAACGAAAAAAATGCGTGGTCTCGCGTTCGACCTTTTCTCGCGCATAGCCGAACCGTTCTGCTGATTGTTTGATGATATTGTCGCGGTGACCACCACCTGGCAGACTATAAGGCGGGTCGGTTAAAAGGCGGTATTCGTATGGATTGCCTTCTTTTAATATCCGAGCGCGGGCGGTGAAGCGGTCGGCTTCCAAGAACTGCCGCTGAATGGTGTTGTCGAATTCTCGCGCCAGGGCGGTAGCGTCCTCTCCACCGACTCGAAAGGCGATTGTGCTGCCGGTGTTGCCGAGTACTGATGAGCGCAGGCTTGGGGGTAGCTGATCGAGATATTGGTGGACGATTGTCAGCGATAAACGGTATTTGCGGGCTTCGGATAGAATGGTTGAAAAGCTGTCGGTTGCAAAATTTTGGAACTCATCGGCGTATAGATAAAATGGTCGGCGCTCATTCTCACTTGTGTCAGCTCTGGATTGAGCGGCGAGCTGAAAACTTGATACCAGCAGGCTGCCAAGTAGATTGGCATGACCCTCGCCAAGCAGGCCTTTTGACAGATTGGCGATAAACAGCTGGCCATCATCCATCACCTGGCGCAGGTCGATTGTGTTTTTGCTCTGTCCTAAACAATTGCGGATGGCGGGGCTGGCCAAAAAGCGATTGACCTTGTTCAGCACAGGCGCGATGGCATCGGTTCGATAGCGCTCATTCCAGGTGCCATATTCATTTTTCCAGAAGGAAATATTGACCTGATCGGTTGCATGGCACAGCACTTTTTGTCGATAGGTATTATTGGTCAAAAGTTTGGGGATGGCCAATAGGGAAGCGTGGGGCATGTCGAGCAACAGGCGCACAGAATTGAACAGGATGTGTTCAAGTCTTGGACCCCAGCTGTCAGACCATTGATGTTTGAACGCGGCCAGAATTCCGTCAGCCGCAACGGCTCGCTGCTCGAGCGGTACACCAGACAGGGGATTAAAACCAACAGGGCGGGCAAGATCGGATGGGTTGAAATAGATGGTTTTGCGTGTGCGGTGCCTGGGGATGCTATTGAGAATATCAAAGGCCAAATCGCCATGGGGGTCCAGCAGCGCGGCGCCGTGGCCGGTAAAGATATCCTGGGCAAGCAGGTTGTGAATGAGCGTTGATTTTCCGGTACCAGTGCGCCCGAGAATATGTAGATGTTGCAAACGCGCATGGGCTTCCAGCCATAGCTCTCCCTCGCCGCCCATGTAGTCGGTGATCTTGCCCAAACAGATGTCTTGGCAAAGTTCGCTTTGTGAATTGTTCTCTTTTCCCATATGTCGCCCGTGGCCGGGAGAGATTGTGGGATGGTACTGATTATCTACAACCACTGTGCCAGCGGATAGTTCGCCAGCCAGGGATAACGATCCCGGCGTTCCGGGCTCCTGGCCACAGGTGGCGGTTTGGCGCGAATATTGGGTTAATATGACACTTGTTTTTGCTGCCCGTAAAAACGTTTACTGTGTCCGGTTGTATCATTGGAATTGAGGGACAACCGCGCTGGCAAACCGCCGCCTGTGGATGTGATGGGTCTATTGTAGCATATTGTGGTGGGTGCAATTGCAGGCTTAATTATTCTTAAATTTGCTAAAAACTTCGAGATGCATTGGACAAATAGCTTTGTGGCAATGGAATAGAGGTTGGAGCAACTTTACAATAAAGTTCTCATAATAATTGAGGAAAATTATAATGGAACAAATTGCTGCCTGGCTACTGATAGGTATCACAGTTATTTCTTTATATGCCCATTTTAGGTGGACAACTGTTGATCCGCACAATCCAGCTGCGCGTCCTGGTAAAATATACCTCCTGCTTTATTCTTTTGTGTTGGTGATGATGTTTGGGGCCACAATAGGTCTTGTTGCAAATGGGAGAGCGTCGCTTGCGTCGCTTATTGGGTTATTTGTTGTAGGAGCGGTTGCATCTCCAGCGATTTCGACACCACACGTTCCTCGTGTTGATGAGCAGTCTAGTGCTTTGCAGAGGTGGTTGGAGACTAAAGGAAATGCTATCAGTGGATCATTTATAAAGATGTTAGTTGTAATGCCATTGGCTGCGATTGGAAGTTTTTTTGAGTTAGAGCATCCGGAATTTTGGGTTGTTTTTATTTTGGCTGGTTTTTTGTCCTTTGCCAAAATGGGCGTAATGATTGCTTTGTCGAGTGAAAACAATAACGTGATTTTACAAAAGGCTTATAACGAAAATATTCCAGCGAATTCAATTTTAAAATGTTCACTGACTGGTCTCGCTGGTTTGATAGTCTGGTACTCGATTGCCTACCCGATATTTGCGCAACTACCGCCATTTACAATAACGGAGTGGTTGAGTCCACTTGCGCTGTGGTTAGGCCTTGCATGGCAACCATCGTAATAATGTATATTCAATTATTATCTTAATTCGCACTGCCCCCAATCGTCGGCAAACACTTTGAGACCAATTGCCCGCCCGCCACTCGCATTTTAAAAGTTTAGCTTTGGTTTTGCAGCCCGACTTCGAAGCTGACAGCCCGAGTAGATGGCGCTAATAGCCAGATGCGAGTGGCCGAAGCCTGCCTCCGTCATATAGTGGGGGAGTGGCAGGCAGTCGCGCGTAAAGGACATTTTGATTTCTCTTAAAATATGCGCGATGGCAGCTTCGAAGTCGGGCGGTGAAACCGACCGGCGATTGGGGGCAAAAGAGACATGCAAGGCGCAAGCATCGCGCGCGACTTTCGTGCATATTCTCATGTTTTTATTTTCTCAAAATTGTCGCAAATTCATCTGCTGACATGGAGTTGCCGGGGTGCGCAACTTTGTTGAGCGATCAATTCTCGCCTGTCCGATTGTTTTTCATTTTCTTTGAAGGCGAAATTTCGCCACGCCACACATTCCGTGGGCTGTCAATATTGCGTGTCCTTTTGGTTCTGGCACACTGAAGCAGCTGTACATTCAATCAACCATGGAGGATTTAGAGATGGCTTCAAATACCAAACCTGCCTTTGATGTTTATATTGTCGAGGATCGCGGCGATGACCAGGACGCCTTTTGGCTCAAGGTCGGCGCGGCATTCCCACACAAGGACAAGGGCGGCATGAATATTGTGTTGCAGGCCTTGCCGACCAATGGTCGTCTGGTCTTGCGTCGCTTCAAGGAAAAGGAAGAGGGTGAGAATAAACAGTAACTGCCGTGCTTTATCGCGCGGAAAATAGGGGACTGATCATATCAACAGGTCAGTCCCTTTTCTATTGAGAAAAAGCGAGGCCATGCCGTCCATCCTTCTGGAGCCACCATCGCCCGCTTACCTTTTTGTGGCGGGCGTGGTGGTGCAATTTGATTGATCGGCACCATCCTTTTGGTGAACCGGGAGCCTGTGGCAGCAACCTTTCGATACGCGCTGGAAACCTGCGTTAGGGGGCGAAGCCGAATGGCCGAGACTGATTACGCCTGCGGAGTCCGGCTCGGTTCACGAGCACCCGACCCGACGCGCAGAGGAGGGGAACGCCCATCTAAAAATCAGAACAAAAATACAAAAGAGAAGAGACCAAAGCCGAATAAACACAAGCAAATCAAGCGTCGTCCAACATTTATTTACCGACCCTAAAACTATTTCCAGCTCAAAACCTTTGAAAAACCACCGGTTTGACAGAGTGCCTGATATGTGGCGTGATTTGACCTCCTTTTTCAAAGTCGTCGCTTTTAATTTTTTGAAAAAAATCACCGTTTACGGAATATTTTTTTGGGGAGTATTTTTACCTGAGTATTCTTATATAGAAGGAAGTGCCAAATTGGCGTCTCTGGCGGGGACATTCTGGCATTTCTTGATACGCCAATTTGGCACTTCCAGTCATGCCAGTTATGCACGCGGTGGCTTTATAGTGTGGTGCAAGGTGTAGATATTGGTCTTGTTGAGACCTCGTCGCTCGATGGTCACTGCTCCATTTTTTGCCAGCTCGTCAATATAGCGCACAACCGAACGCTTGCCCGATCCCATATCGTCGGCGAGCTTCTCCTGGCCTGGGAATGAAAAATCATTCTGCCACGCATATGAAAGCAGCATGGCATAGGTGAGCTTTGCGCCAACGGATAAATGCTTTGATTTTAGAATGAAATTTGGAACCTGGGTAAAGCCTTGGGACGACACAGGATCAAACCCCTTGAGGATGATGTTCTGATGTCTCGCCAAACTGCTTTTGATGTGATGCATATGGTTTTATTATACACTAAAATCTGCGAAACCCTCCTCTCCCCTGTTGACAGTTAGGGGCGGCTTTGTGTCTTGCCCACCTCTGATACGTTCGCTCTCCAGCAGGAACTTGCCAAGGCTTTCACTCTGCGCCACAGCCGCCGCCTTTTGCAGCTCCACAAGGCGCTCATTGGCCTGTTCAAGCACATTCTGGATGTTGGTCTGCAATGCCTCGTTGCGGCTCTCTAGGCGCTCTACCTGCCCCTCCAGACGCTTGACAAGCGGATGTTCGAATATATCTAACTGATCAACCACAGGCGCACTTCCTTGTTCTATTTTAGCCTGTTCCCTACTGGCAGGTTCAGCAATGGTCTCATTTTCCAGCTTGCCGGTCGGTGCCTGCATTGCAGCGTCGCCAATAAATCGATCAATCGAAGAACGCTCGATCAT
>JAJRQA010000010.1 GCA_024280475.1 Alphaproteobacteria bacterium | reverse complement strand
CTTACTAGTGATGCGTAGTCAGGAAACCGGGTCACGCTCAACGGCCTGGGTTTCGTTGCTCCGACTGCTGCGATCCACGACCCCCAATCGAACCAATTTGGCCCGCCAACTGCCAACTGCAGGCGGCGGCATTCATCGCTGGGCTTTCAATCACCGCTACGTTTTGAAGCTTTGATGGCAACAACGTAGTAAAACGCTCTCCACTAAAACGGGGGAGGTCCAAGCTATCCAAAGCACCGCGCATGGCCAATTTGTGCCTTGCGGTTTTCTCCAAGCTCTTGAGCTGGTCAGAGGAACAAGGCTGGCGCGCCGAGAACACGAACCCTTGCCGGGGCCTCACAAAGTATCGTGAGGGCAAGCGAGAGCGATTCTTAGCGCTTAGTGAACTGACCCGCCTGGGAGTGGTGCTGGCAGAAGTCGAACACCATAACAGCGAGACTCCGGCGGCCATTGCCGCCATCAGGTTATTAATCCTTACCGGGGCCCGCTTGCGAGAAATCCTGACGCTAAAATGGAGCTATATTGATTATCAGCGTGGACTGATTTTACTGCCCGACAGTAAAACCGACGCCAAGCCCATTGCCCTGAACGGTGCGGCCATTGATGTCTTGAACAATATCGACCGCCTTGAAGGCAATCCCTATGTGATTGTTGGCCGCAAGAACGGCGCGCATCTGGTCAATCTACAAAAACCATGGCGTGCCATTCGCAAAGCTGCCGGACTGGACGATGTGCGCATTCATGATCTGCGGCATTCATTCGCCAGCATGGCGGTTGCTTCCGGTGCATCGCTACCAATGATTGGAAAACTGCTCGGGCATACACAAACCCAGACCACGCAGCGTTATGCGCATCTGGCTGACGACCCGTTACACCAGCTCAATGAGCAAATCGGCGGGGCTATTGCGCAGGCTATGGGGAAGCAGAAATCCAACAAAAAAGCCGATGCCAATATCAAAACCTCTTAACTAAATCATTCAGTTCGTCTCACCGGTTTTGCTTTGCGCGCTCGGACAACTTTAACAAAGCGATTGCGCACCTTGTTGAAGAAGTTAGGCGCCAGAAAGCCATAAGCAACACTGGCCTCATCACCATCATGAGTGCGGCGCACATCCGGCCCCGGCCAACGAAAGGCATTCCATTCATCAAGCATGATCCAAGACCGATCATGATCAAGCCCAAGGCGATTTTTTATAACTGCGGGGATTTCAATCGCTTCATTTGAAGCATCTGGCTCTGTATGCGTAATTGGCAACACCCAGACTTGTGGGCGCTCACTCTTCTCATCATCGACAACCAGCACAACAGCGCAGGGGCGATCTTTTTTCCCTTCTTCTTGGCCAGCGTCTTGTTCGCGTGCCCACAAGTGGGCATAGCGCAGCACAAGGCCCGGCTCCGGCATTGGCAGACTCACGCTTTAACGCCCTTAAGATCTTTGTTAAGATGGTTATGGCGTTTATCCATTGTCGTGTTTTCGATTTTTCCCAAAATATCATCTGGCAAATCTTCAGCACGGCCCGCCTGTCGATCTCGTTGCTTTAGTCGGTCATATTCATCAACGGAGATCATCACAACGCGCTCACGGCCATTGCGTGTGATAACCACCGGCTCGGTCAGGGCAATGTCCTGATACCGGCCAAAGCTGCGTTGAAACTCCATAGAGCTGACTTTAACCATGTGTATATCCTGCATCATACGTATCTTTCGTTTTATACGTATATTATGTAGGGCGGCGCTAGTAAATTGCAAGAACTTTCTGACAGTATGCGCCTTATGCAGAGGGCAAACGCCGTTTTCTTTAAATAAAATAGTCAGTTACAGTCATCTGATCCTTCCAGCCATCTACCGCCATGTCAGCATATTTGCATGTTTACAATACTGTTTATTCAGTTCGCCTCACCGGCTTTGCTTTGCTCTAGTAACAACAAGTAATACTTGTTCATACTTTTGACATGTGTCAGACTCCCGCTATGGAGGACGATATGGCGAAAATTGAACGATTAAGCATTGCAGTGCCGGAGCCTATGGCAGCATCTGTTCGCAAAGCTGTTGATGACGGCGAATATGCGTCAACCAGTGAAGTTATCCGCGATGCACTGCGCCTATGGGAAACCCGCCGGGAGCTCCGCGAGCGGGACGTCGAGATTTTGCGCGAACGATGGGCGGCAGGAAAAGCCAGTGGGCGTGCCGGTCCGATTGACATGGAAACTTTGATCGCTGAAGAGCGCAAGAATATGGCTGATAGCGACAATGACCCAGCCTGAGGTTGTTTATTCGAATCACGCCGAAGAAGAATTGCGCGACATTTGGCGTTATATCGCTTTGGAAACGCAAAGCCCTGATGTTGCTGATGCCTTATTACTTCGTATTGACAGCAAAATACAAAATTTACGTAACTTTCCAGATATTGGCGCGCCACGCCGCGACATAAGCTTGCACGCACGCATGTTGGTAGAAGGTAGTTTTCTAATTTTATATGAGCACTGCGAAGAAGAAAATATCATTGAAATTGTCAGCGTTGTAAATGGCCGCTGTGATTTGACTGAGCTGTTCTAGCAAATTTAATTTTTATCATGCCAGAAATTCCACATGCTGACATGTCAGCAGTTTTGCATGTTTGCCACACGCCATGATGGCAAGTGCCGTTTCCAACATGTCTAAGTTTTGAATTTTCTTTCTGGCAGCATGACCACATGTCACCCTTGCCTACATGAAGACAATTACGTTGCTGTCGCAAAAGGGCGGATCTGGAAAAACAACCCTGTCGCTAAATCTGGCCATTGCCGCTGTCGAGGACGGCAAGCAGGTTCTTGTCATTGACCTTGATCCGCAGGAAAGCGCCGGGCGTTGGTCACGGCTTCGCAAAAATGAAAACCCCGTTATTGTTTCCGGGCAACATCAACAATTGCGTGATATGCTGGAGCGGTCCGAGGCCGCCGGTGCTGATCTTGTTCTTATCGACACCGCCCCCAAGTCAGAAGCCGCCGCGCTGGCCGCCGCCATTTGTAGCGATCTCATTGTCATACCGTGCCGCGCTTCAAGCCTTGATCTTGATGCCGTTGGCGACAGCGTTCATGTCGCAGGGCTTGCACAAAAACCGGCATTGTTCGTGCTCAATGATTGCCGGTCGTCCAGCACGTTGCCTGCCATGGCAATGGAGGCGCTGAAAGATTACGGATGCCCGATTGCGCCGGTTCAAATCGGCAGCCGGGTTGGCTTTATTAAATCGCTAACCGAAGGCAAGGGCATTATCGAATATGAGCTGCGCAGTAATTCCGCCCAGGAAATCCGCGCGCTTTATAAATTTATTTGCCAGCAAGATTGCATGTAGACATGGCCACATGTCGTCTTGCCAGCATGACAGCATCTAGAAAAGGAGAAATAGCCACATGGCAACATCAACCAATCCGCTAAAAGCCGCAATGAACGGCATGAAACCCAAACAGTCAGTACCGCGTATTGTTAAGGCGGAACCGGCAGCCAGCAAAGACAAGCAGGGTGCAGACCTTGCCCCAAGCCGCATCGGCAAGAAAGCCAATACCGGCCATTTTGAACCTTTGGCCAGCGCGACAACTAAAATTGCTTGCGGTGGAATCAGATCGCTCAATCCAATCTTTCTTGGAAGAAGCCATCAACGATCTGGTTCGCAAACATGGCAAGAGCCCGTTGGCGTAAGTTTTGATCTGACATGAGCGACAATATTCGCGATGCCGAATTGATTGAGCAGCTGGAGCGCTGCGGTGACCACAAGGCTAAGGGCTGACGGCGACGGCGTGGCCTCCGGAGTAGGCATCTCGCGATCCTGCCAGCGCGAAAATATCGGCACTATCGCGCGAAAACGCCCGCCGCTCGGACACCAGCACTCAGCATTACTCAAAAACCCTTTTTACCACGCAGCAACCACCATGCCCCGCCGAGGCGGCCCCTTTCTCTTGATACAATACAAACATTGGGACGTTTTTGGTCGTAACGTCCCCAATATGGAGGCAGGTTTTATGTTCCTCAAAACCGGCTGCATAAGCTATGATGCCAAGTCGGCAAAGCAGAGGAAGCCGAACAAGATGCGCGCTTCTCGTTTATGACGAACCAAGGCAGCCCTTGATTTCATTCCGAACATTTCACGGGCACAACGTGCTGGACAACGCAAGTGGTATGCTACGACGGGTTTTAGAGATAGACTGAACGAGCCTATACGTCTGGGTAGACCGTCACTTTTGACACACCGCTGCCTATTTAGAAACAGCAAGTGTAGACAACATCATCATTCAATGAGCTACCAGCAGTTATTGGCGTCCAGCGTGCGAATTGTCTGCTGAATGTCGCGTTTACTTAGGTCCAACAGGTTGCGTTCTGATTGCAACTGCCATTCTTCATCGGCGAGTTGGCGCTGCAAAGTCGCGAGCTTCTGGCTTTGGCGCGCCTGTTCATTTGCCAGTCGGACCGCTGTTGCAAGAGCATCGCGCGCGGCTGCGCCGGTGCTTCCAGTGGCGAGGTCCGCGCCAACAGCGATTGCGCCATCTGCAACATTGCTGGCTGCATCCTGGATACGCGACAGCGTGTTTTCCGCTATGGCAATTTCGCCGAACATATTTGAAACCCGTTCCTCTAGTCTTGAAATCGCCTCTTGCTTGCTATTCCTCTCAAGATTTAGATCTTCTAGGTTTCTTTGCGCTTGTTCACACAATGCGAAATTATTTGGATCTGCCATTCGTTTATCCTCTTCAGCCACATGGCCTGATAGGATAAAAGATGCCTAACAGACGAGGATAAGAAGATGACCAAATTTCTTTACTGCCTGATCGTGGTGACTATGGCTTGCCTTGGCGCAGCAGGCGGTTCAGCCCAGACGCAACTGAAAGACCCCAGTGAGTTAACCTTCGCTGCAGGTGGCGGCCTTTCAGTTTTCAAGGCAAAACCCGCCAGGCAATTAATGCCGGTGAAGGACTATCGCAGTTATCTCGATGCGCTTGCGAGACGAGGTTGCAGGCGCGCCGAAGGTTTTCTGAATAGGGCTTTCATTCGCCAATATCCGCAATTTGAGCGCGCGAGGTTAAAACAAAACTGCGCTCAAGATCGTGATTGCAGATATTGGGCGCATTATGCGCGCGTGAATTTTCCCGATTATGGGTACTGCGTTGCCATTTCTAAGTTGAACAGCACAGAGCGAGAATTACGGATTAAGAATGTTATTCCGCCGAAATTCAAGCTGAAGGGATGGCGCGAGCGCACGCTCTACAATGACCGAAGAATAGAGCGACGGGATCGGATTTTGGCAATCATCATCGGACAGGCTGAATCGGATTACCGGCCGGCGCTGATTAAACTAGCGGCGCTCATCAAACGCGGCGATACCTTTAATACCGACAAAGAGGTTGAGTATTATATTTTGCTTCGTGCCTGTACAATCGGTCCGGACTGTACGGCCCTGGCACAAAGGTTGGGCGAATTGCGTAAGGCAATTGCGCCAGAGCGTATCTCGCTTATTGAAACTAAAGCGCAAGCAAAAAAGCCTGTACGTCCCAGACTTCGCATGCTCCTGTTCGGCGAAAAGCTGTGAAACACGATCCAGGAACAAGCTCTTTTGATCCACGGGCCAAGGATAAACAATTTTCGTAAATGTCGCCTAGTGGCCCGACCTGGAGGAGCTCAAATTGAGAGCATTGGATTCGCTTATTGAGTTTGTTTCAGCGGCGGCTTAGCCCACTCTATGTGGAGTGATGCGCCAATTGCAAATGGCTGCTCCTATGCCATGGGCTGACACGTTTCTGGGCGTAGGGGTAGGGGTACCGACTTCCTTTTTGGATATTTTCAGCTAATATTCTTCCTCGCATGAAAAAGGAAAAGGACCGACCCCGAAGGCTCACATACGCCTCATCACCGTCGACGGCCATCGGCATCCCTGCCTGTACCCGCGAGAGCATTCTATCATTGCCGCGCAGCTTGCCAAACAGATTGAGCGCTGTTGCCCAAAATGATAGCAGAAATCCAAAACGCGCCGCATACAAACCCCATCACCCGAAGTGAAAATATCCCGGGGGTCTGGGGGCTGGCCCCCAGGGGGTGAATAAACTTTATCATCAAAATTAAACCACCCTGCCAGCACAGAGCTTGAAGAACAGGGCGCGGCGCAGCCCGCGCGATTCATGTGGACAATTTTCTGAACGGAATTTGAGCAGGGCAAGAGGCGCGAAAATGACAACGTGATAGAAACAGCACAGGGCGAACGTGGGACAAAATCACTAACCCATAATAGTGCACTTATACGTTGCTATCGCAACGTTGGTGCAAACAAGTCACGGCAAAGCTTTTAGGCGCTTCGTTCGGGCCGCAAGATCAACGAATGAAAAGCAACCATAAGAGCCTTGGCGAACTATCATTTGTCCATGCAGATTATTGGCCGCAGCGCCGGGCGGTCCGCTGTTTCCTGCGCGGCTTATCGGGCAGGGGAGCGCCTATTAGATAATCGCAGCGACAAAGTCCATGACTACAGCAACAAGCTGGGCGTGGTGCATAGTGAAATCCTGGCACCATCGCACGCCGCAGCGTTCTTGAGTGACCGCGAGCAACTCTGGAACCATGTTGAAACATGCGAGCGCCGCAAAGATGCACAGCTGGCGCGCGATGTGACACTGGCCCTGCCGCATGAATTGCCGCCTGATCAGCGCTTGGCGCTTGCCCGCAATTTTGTGCAAGAAGCTTTTGTCTCTTGCGGTATGATTGCCGATCTCAACATTCATGCACAGCAAGCCCATCGTGGTGATGACCCGCGCAATCACCACGCCCATGTGATGCTGACCCTGCGGCATCGCCACAGACCAAGGCTTATCGCGCAGCAAAACCCGCGAATGGAATCTTGATAGCGAACTGGATCGCTGGCGGGAACAATGGGCCGATCATCAAAACCGCGCTTTGGCCGATGCCGGTCATCAAACACGGGCGGATCACCGGACCCTGCAGGCGCAACTGGCTGACGCAAAGAAACGGCATGATAAGCGCGCCATCAAGACATTGGACTGGCAACCGGAATTGCGCATGGGACCACCGGTTGCGCATTCCGGTCATTACGGGCAGTTGATCCGGTTTAAGGCGGGCAGTCTGTCCGGTTCATTGCGGGCAGTGCGATCATCACCTCTGGATGCCTTGTTCTGATGTCAGTGTTTGGGCCTTTCGTCAAGTTGGGTGCAGGT
>JAJRQA010000276.1 GCA_024280475.1 Alphaproteobacteria bacterium | reverse complement strand
TGATATATATAAACCGAACCGCAAATTATCGACCAGATAAGCCCCTTGCCCCCGTTTTCAACGAAGACCCATATTTGTTAAGTCGTTGATTTTGTTGGCGCACCTCGAAGGAGAAACTTCGAACGCGTTATTTGATGAATTGGCCGAGTGGAATGAGCATCTAAAGGGCGAAAACATTGACTTTCGGGGGCCAACACCATGAGTGCTCCCCTTACCCAAAAGAAAGTAATTTCGGTCAGAGAGTCGTATCAAAATGCCGCTACTTCTTCGCGCAAGCCGAAAAAGAAAACACCGCGCATTACTTTGCGCTTGACGGAAGACGAACTGGTAGCACTCAAGAACCTGTCCAACGGAATGTCTTTGAGCGCCTATATCCGCAAGTGCCTGTTTGGCAAGAGTGCTACTCCACGCAAAGTGCGATCCCGTGTTCCAGTGAAAGATCAGGAAGCCCTCGCGCAAGTATTGGGATTGTTGGGGCAAACGCGCATTGCCAACAATCTCAACCAGATTGCCTATGAAGCCAATTGTGGCTCCTTGTTGATAGATGAGGAAACTGAAAACGAGATCAAATTGGCTTGTGCCCATATAGCGTGGATTCGAGTCAAGCTAATTGAAGCCCTTGGCATCAAGAGCAAGTTATGATCCTTAAAGGAAGCCAGCGCGCTGGCGGTACACAACTGGCTCAACACCTGCTTAAGACAGATGAGAATGAGCATGTCGAGATTCATGAAGTCAGTGGCTTTATGTCTGACACGCCAATGGAAGCGTTCAATGAAGCCTATGCCATTAGTCACGGCACAAAATGCAAACAGTTTCTTTTTTCGCTTAGTCTCAGCCCGCCTGAGAAAGAAAGCGTGCCTGTTGAAGTTTTTGAAAAAGCAATCGCCGATATTGAGAACAAACTTGGTTTATTAGGCCAGCCGCGCGTTATTGTCTTTCACGAAAAAGAAGGCCGCCGCCATGCCCATTGTGTTTGGTCACGTATCGATGCTGAGAAAATGAAGGCAATCAATCTGCCGCATTTTAAACTGAAGTTACGGGATGTTTCCCGTGAGCTTTATCTGGAACATGGATGGCAAATGCCACGCGGTCTGGTGAATAACAAAGAACGCAACCCGCTCAATTTCTCACAAGCTGAATGGCAACAGGCCAAGCGCATCAAGCAAGACCCTCGCGCCATCAAGGAAGCGTTTCAGGATTGCTGGGCGATTTCTGACTCAAGAACTGCCTTTGCCAACGCGTTAGAAGAGCGGGGTTATTATCTGGTCAGAGGTGATAGGCGTGGCTTTGTAGCCGTTGACTGGCGCGGTGAAGTCTATGCCATATCCCGATGGGTTGGTGTTAAGGCGAAAGATGTTAAAGCAAGGCTTGGCAGTCCTGATGAATTACCTTCAGTTGAAACAATTCAACAGCAACTGGCAGAAAAATTCACCGACAAGCTCCAACAATTTGTTGCCGAAGCAATTTCTTCGCATGGCAAAGCAGAACGGCACCTTAAGCAAAATCGGCAGGCATTGGTCAAACGTCACCGTCAGGAGCGCGCGCAACTAAAGCAGGTTCAAGAAACCAGACGACAACAGGAAACGGTAGCCCGTTCTTCCAGATTGCCAACAGGGCTGAAGGCTCTTTGGTTTCGCCTCACGGGGAAATATCGTGCTATCAAAAAACAGAATGAACTTGAGGCTAGGCAATGCAAGAAGCGTGATCAGGCAGAGCGGCAAAAACTGATTGATCAACAAATCCGCGAACGCAGAGAACTACAACATGAATTCCTCCTCCTACGCCATCAGCATGGAATTCAGATCAAAAAACTCAATCGTGATATGGGAGAATATTTGAACATGACCGACAACAACCGTAAACACTCAACACTTGACGATAGAACAATGACAAGACGTAGACGACAAGTAAGACGAGACCTTTAGGCTGGGGTTCAAAGCGGACAAACAAGCGGACGAATTATCCTCTTGTTTTAGCATAACACATTGAGTTAATTAGGTGTTTCAAATTACGGAAACGGACAATCAAGAGGACATGACATAGGTTCCTATGGCATCATGGGAGATTGTGATCTATGTAATTTTAAGGCATTTCTCCTTGTAAAAGAAAGTTTTGCCTTTTGTTTTTATAAATGCTACCTTTATAATTACAAGGAATTGATATGCCACAAACACCCAGAAAACTATCCGAAAATGTCTTGTTCGCCCTGAACAACTCACCCGTTGTATTCGTCAATGGCCCGCGCCAGGCGGGTAAAACCACGCTTGTGCAGGCTTTGGCTGCAAAAAATTATCCAGCGGATTACATCAGCTTTGACAACGCAACCCAGATGGCAGCGGCGGCGGCTTCACCAGAAACATTTTTGTCATCGCGCAAGGAGCCAGTGATCATTGATGAAGTTCAAATGGTGCCAGAAATATTTCGCGCCCTCAAGATGGTGGTAGACAATCTTCGTCAAACAGACAAGAAAAATGCCAATGGACGGTTTTTGCTGACAGGGTCGGCCAATATCATGGCACTACCAAAACTCTCTGATCCGCTTGTCGGACGCATGAGTGTTAAAACACTTCTACCGTTTGCAGGCTGCGAAACGCTTGGTGGCAAAGGAGATTTTCTTGAGCGCCTGTTCAGTCTAGATTTCTCAAATGCGAAAAAAGACAAGACAGCTTTGAATGATGCAATCAGGCTTGCAACCTTCCCCGAAATTTCCGGCAAAAAATCGCGAGTGCGCAGCGAATGGTTTGATGGTTACCTGACCACTATATTACAACGTGATGTGCGTGTGATATCTGAACTTGAAAAGATCGCCCTGTTGCCAACGTTGTTAAGAATTCTGGCGGCGCGCGCAGGAAATCTGATGAATGATGCTTCCATCGCCAGAGATATCGGGCTTAATCCAGTTACCAGCAAAAATTATCGCGGCATTTTGCACGCCATGTTCCTGACCTTTGATGTGCAACCATGGTACCGCAACATCGGAAAACGGCTTGTGAAGTCACCCAAGGGCTATCTGGGCGATACACTGCTGCTATGTCACCTGCTTGAGTGGAATCTTGATGATCTACGCGAGCGGAAACCCGATCTTTATGGCCATGTTGTTGAGAATTTTGTTGCAACAGAACTGATGAAACTCTTGTCGTTCAGCGATCTGCGCGCACAATTACTGCATTTGCGCACCAGCGACAACAAGGAAGTTGATTTTGTGCTGGAGCGCCCTGACGGCAGGTTGGCCGCCATCGAAGTCAAGTCATCCGATTCAGTGAGTTCAAAAGACTTCAAGGGTATGAAGGCTCTGCAAGATATCGCTGGAAATGATTTTACAGGCGGGATTGTTCTATATGCAGGTAAGGATGTCGTGCCGTTTGGAGAGAAGCTCCTCGCCGTTCCTGTCAATGCGTTGTGGCAGTAGTCTACAAACAAAGCCTTCCATACCTCATGGCAATTTTGGCAAATTTAGTTCCGCAAGATATTCATTGTGCTTGGATGATGCGCTTTTAGCTGCTTTCTCTAGGGCTTCCATTTCCTTGTGCACTGTTGCCAGATCAATCTGCTCCTCGGGTTCGGCGGTGCTGACGTAGCGCGATATGTTCAGGTTGAAATCGTTCTTTTCGATCTCATCCATACTGACGCGGCGAGAATAGCGGTCCTCTTCCTTGCGATGCTGATAAGTGTCAACGATCTTGTGGATGTGCTCGGGCAGCAGCCTATTCTGGCGTTTGCCTTTTTCGAAATGTTCGCTGGCGTTGATGAACAGCACATCATCGGGTTTCTTGCACCGTTTCAGCATCAGAATGCACACCGGGATGCCGGTTGAGAAAAACAGATTGGCGGGCAGGCCAATCACCGTATCTATATGCCCGTCTTTCAGTAGTTTTGTACGAATTTTCGCTTCAGCCCCGCCGCGAAACAGCACGCCGTGGGGCAGGATAATGGCCATGGTGCCATCTTTGCCGAGGAAGTGAAAGCCATGCAACAGGAAGGCGAAGTCGGCGGCCGATTTTGGTGCCAGACCATAGTTTTTGAAGCGAAAATCTTCGCCCAAGGCATCGGTCGGGTCCCAGCGATAGCTGAACGGTGGATTGGCAACCACTGCGTCAAAGGTCACTTTTTTGGCCGGGTTTTCCTCCGCCAGCATGTCCCAGTCATTGAGCAGGGAATCGCCGTGATGGATTTCAAACTCGGAATCCTTGACCCCGTGCAGCAGCATGTTCATGCGCGCGAGGTTGTAGGTGGTGATGTTCTTTTCCTGACCAAAAATCTTTCCGATCCCGTGCGGTCCCATCTGCCCGCGCACATTCAACAATAGCGAGCCGGAACCACAGGCGAAATCCAGAACGCGGCTGAGTTTTGGTTTCTTGCCCGTGGTCGGGTCCTGACCGTCGAGCGTGACAATTTCGGACAGGATCGTGGAAATCTGTTGCGGCGTATAAAACTCGCCCGCCTTCTTGCCTGAACCAGCGGCAAACTGGCCGATCAGATATTCATAGGCATCGCCAAGCACATCGCTGTCGGTAGAAAATTCGGCAATGCCCTCGGCGATTTTTGTGATGATGGTGCACAGTTTTTCATTGCGCGCGGGATAGTCCTTGCCGAGCTTTTCCGAATCCAGATTGATCTCGGAAAACAGGCCGCCAAAGGTGCTGGAGAAGGACTCGTTCTCGATATATTTGAAGCCCTTTTGCAGGGTATGCAGCAACTCGCCGTCCTGCGTGCGCGCCAATTCGGCGATGGAGGTCCAGAGGTAGTCCGGCTTGATGACGTAATGCACCTTGCGGCGCATTTGTTTTTCAAATTCGTCCACATCATCAGGGTTTTGCGCATACCAGATGGCCAAAGGCGAACGGGTCTCGCCTTCAGGCACTTGCGGATAGTCCCGCCCGAGCTCTTTTTGTGCGGCGAGTTCATAATTGTCCGACAGATAGCGCAGGAACAGGAACGACAACATATAGTCGCGAAAATCATCGGCGTTCATCGCGCCGCGCAAATCATCGGCAATTCTCCACAGGGTCTTGCCCAGTTCTTTTTGTTCTTCGTCGGTCATGTTTGGCTCGCTGGTGTTGTTTGTTGGGGTAAAAGATCGGGCAAGTCGAAGCGGTAACGGCTGGTAAACCCGGACAATATCGCCTGAAAAAGTTTTTTGTTATCCTCGACCATTTCCATGGGTTCATAAGCTGAATGCTTGCCGTGGCTCAAAAGGTTCAAAGCACGAGAAAACAACACTTCATCATCCACCCCATGAATACATGCGGAAAAATCATTGAAACCGAAAAAGGTCGAGGTTTTTTCAAGGATACTGCGCAGCACATTGAAGTGATGGGTATAAAGCTTGCCGGATTGCACAGCATTTTGCAGCTCGCCCAGCATGGCAACGTGGTGGAAGAAAGGGGTGTCCGTGGTGGTGCGCAGGGTATAGCTGTTTGAGCTGCCCGGCCTGTGCAAGAAATACTTCTTGTGCGGCAGTTTTTTCAACTCATTACACATCACGTTGAAAAACAAACCATGATGGGACGATATAACTGTCTTGAAACGATTTTGACCTTTGCGCAGCAATGTTGCCAGATCACTGGCCACGGCAATGGCATTGTTATCATCCAGCGATGAAATCGGGTCGTCGATATAAAGGTATTTGACCCATTTATAGGCCTCTTGATCCTCGATCACCAGCTGGATAATGGCCAGAAAGATGCACCAGACAAAGATGTTTTCCTCGCCCCGAGATATTTTGATGTGATCATTGTCACCGCGTGAAAACGTGATCGTCCATGCTTCGTAATCAATCCGGAAATCGAAATCCGCGTATCGCTCCAGAAAGGCGAATATTTTTTCTTCAAGTGCAAGTTCCTTGAACCCGTCGAAGAATATTGATTTGGAATTGATGATAAGGTGGCGCTCAACGTCATTGTCCAAATCATTGTTCCAATGGAACAGGTCTTCGGTAAAGGCGTTGAAGTAGAGCGTGTCGCGCTCAATATCTTTTGGCTTCTTGCCCCGCTCTTTGAACTCCATTGAAATGCGCGTTTTACCGGTGCCGTTATAGGCGTAAAGCAGCACGAAATCCTTATTGTTCAGGTCATCGCGCAAGCGCGTAATGAGATTGCGCAGGGTTTTGTATGTCTTGATTTGGGGCCTATTATTCATGCGGCCCCCTCGTCAGTGGCGGGGAAGAGCTGTTGCATCAGGCCTTTTTTATGGCGTGCCAGCGCCTCGACCTTGCGCCGCTCAGCCGCAATCAGATCATCCAGCGAAGACAGGCAGGCGGCGATTTTTTGTTGTTCGGGGGGCTTGGGTAAAAGAACGAGTGTATTTCTCAGTTCATCCATATTCGTTTTGCATGGGACTGCATTTAATAGAGATTTTCCGATTATTTCCGCTTGATAGCGGGCCGATTGCATATAGAAATGAAGGAAAAACGAGTTAAAATATTTTGCCCTTTTTATGACAGCGAGAGTTACATAGATGCTAAAGTCATAGTCCCAATCAATTACTTTTGAGAACCCTAGTTTTCCAATGCGTGTAATTATAACATCTCCTTTTTCAGGTTTGTTCTTTCTGGTTGCTACATCGTAGTCGCTTTTTGAGATGAACTTGTTTGCCTTGCCGCTAACAATATTTTCCACACTAAAGAATGGAACACCCTTAGTCTTGTAGTTCGGTGTTTGGTGTGTTCCATCGAAAATTGCAGGAGAAATATCTTTCAGCCGCTTCTCCTCCCACGGTCCGGCATCGCGAAACTCGGGGAAGCGCAGGCGGGGGGTGGTTTGGCCCCCCTTTTCGTCAGTGGCGGGGAAGAGCTGTTGCATCAGGCCTTTTTTATGGCGTGCCAGCGCCTCAACCTTGCGCCCCTGCGCCGCAATCAGATCATCCAGCGAAGACAGGCAGGCGGCGATTTTCTGTTGTTCGGGGGGCTTGGGTAATGGCACATTGAAGGAGCGAATTTGCGCGAAATTAAGCCCTTCTCTGTTACCACCAGCCTGAAAGCTATCAATCTGGCGTTGCCCGTCATCCGATATTAAAAACTGGTTGAGAAAGAGAGGAACTAACTCATCAGGTTTCACGCGAATAATGCAAACATGCTGGTTGACGTTCCCACCGCTGATCCGTTCGTCCGCGATTGCACTGCGACCGATTGATGCGCCAGTAATGTTCAGGAGAACATCGTTCGATTTAATTTCTGTCGCTGCGAATGTTGAATGAATCGCCTCGTCGATATAAACAACTTCATCCAAAAGAAGGTTCCCCCATCCAACATTCTGACTGCGAATAAAAGGGCGCCCTTCTGCTTTATAGTTTGTAGCTCCGCCTCTAGGGGTTATGCCACTGCCCACCTTTGTAGAATTATTGCTAATAGAGCTTAGTTCCCACACCTCAGCATCGCGAAACTCGGGGAAGCGCAGGGCGGGCACCAACTCTTTTGCCGGTTTACTCATCATAAGCCTCCAGCCCTGAAATCTCCTGCCCGCCGGCCAGCTTGCGCAACAGTGGTGTCAGGTCGTCCATCAGCGCCAGTTCGGCCTTTGTGCGCGCCTTCCAGCCCAGTTCCAGCGGGGCCAGCAGATCACCCAATTGCTCGCCGTCAAAAATAAACCGGTTCATGATCTGCGCCACAAAACTTTGCAGGGCGTCCACCTCCAGCCCGTGTTTTTGTGCGATTGCGGCCAGTTCGCGGTTTGATTTTTCCGTGCGAAAAGCCTCATAGCCCTTGCGGATATCGGCCTCGCCCAGGGCCTCGCCCGCCTTCAGGGTTTTGATGTAGTCGGTGATGTCATCACGCTGGTCAATGAACTGCGCGTCGGCGGCAATCAGGTTGACCAGCTGGTCGCGGGTCATGTTCTGGCGTTCCGGCGTGGCTGACGTATAGCGCGCGATCAGCTGCATGATATAGTCGTAGTCAATATCTGCCGAGGCAAACAGTACGAATTCAAAATCCAGTTGTTCCACCGGATCATTGGGGTCGTCTGTCCTGCCCTGCTTGGATTTCAGGTCTTTGGCCACATCCAGATACTGGGCCTTGAAGCCGCGCAGATTGTCCTCGGGGATGGTCTGGCTGATCTTTTCGCGCTGGCTCTCATCCAGATCGGTATATTGATCGAGCCGGGTTTTCAGACGCTGCACTTCCTTAAAGTGGTTGATGAATTCGGCGCGGGCATTGTCGCCCTTGAGGTTGCCAACCTGCTCGGGCTTGGCCTCCAGCCCCTGGCCCTGCATGAAGCCGTCCAGCTGCTCCACAGCCCTGGCGTATTGGTCGATGACTTTCGGGGCCGGGTCTACCAGCCAGACCTGTCTGGCGCGGTCACTATGTTCGCCCGAAAATAGCGCGATGGCTTCATCCACGCGGTCCTGCTGGCCGCGAAAATCAAGGATATTGCCCCATGGCTTGCTGTCATTGAGCACGCGATTGGTGCGCGAAAAGGCCTGAATCAGCCCGTGATATTTCAGGTTTTTGTCAACGTAAAGGGTGTTGAGATATTTGGAATCAAAGCCGGTCAGCAGCATATCGACGACGATGGTGACATCAATCTTTTGGTCATGGGGCAGATCGGCGTTTGGATATTGCTGATCCTTGATGCGTTTTTGTACATCCTGATAATACAGATCGAAATGGTTGATATCGTGATTGGTGCTGAACTGTGTGTTGTAATGGGCAATGATCGCTTTGAGCGCCTGCTTTTTCTTGTCTGGCTCCTCGGCGTTGTCGGCCTTTTCCTGCGGCAGGTCTTCTTGTAGCTGCTGCACGTCCTTGTTGCCCTCGGCGGGCGGCGAGAACACGCAGGCGATATTCAGGGGCCGGAACTCCGGGTCTTCGGCCTGTCGTCCAGCTTGAATTGTCTGGAACAGTTTGAAGTAGGCAATGGCGTGATTGATTGAGGCGGTGGCAAGGACCGCATTAAACTTGCGATGGGCCGTGACGGCGGCGTGCTTGTCCAAAATGGCATTGACCACGGCTTCTTGCGCAAGGTTTTCGCCGGGTTTCGGTTTGGCTGCGCTGTCGGGTTTGAAATAGTCGATATGAAAACCCAGGACATTGCGGTCCTCAATGGCGTGGGTGATGGTGTAGGCGTGCAGTTCCTTTTCAAAGATGTCCGCTGTGGTCTTCATGGAGGCGTTTTGGCCATCGATTTTTTGGTAGCTGGCGTTGTCCTCGAAGATGGGTGTGCCGGTAAAGCCGAACAGCTGGGCGTTGGGGAAGAATTCCTTGATGGCGCGATGGTTTTCGCCAAATTGCGAGCGGTGGCATTCGTCAAAGATGAACACCATGCGCTTGTCGCGCAGCGGCTCCAGTTGTTTCTTGTATTGCTTTTTGTGACTGCCATCTAGCGCAAGGCCAAGCTTCTGGATGGTGGTGACGATCACCTTGTCAGCGTAATCTGTGGACAATAATCGCTGCACCAACGCTCCGGTATTGGTGTTTTCTTCAACGCAACCTTCCTGAAACCGGTTGAATTCTTCGCGGGTCTGGCGGTCAAGGTCTTTGCGGTCCACCACGAACAGGCATTTGTCGATGTCCGGGTTGTCTTTCAGCAAGGTGGAGGTTTTGAAGGAGGTCAGCGTCTTACCGCTGCCAGTGGTGTGCCAGATATAGCCATTGCCACGGTTCTCGTGGATACACTCGACAATCGCCTGCACTGCATAAATCTGATAGGGGCGCATCATCATCAGCTTTTGCTCGCTGGCAACCAGCACCATATAGCGGCTGATCATTTCGCCCAGGGTGCATTTGGCCAGAAATTGCTCGGCAAAATCGTCAAGATGAGTGATCTTACTGTTGTCTTCGGCGGCAAACTGGTAGACGGGCAGAAAGCGTTCATCGGCATCAAAGCGGAAATGCTTGTTTGGATTATTGGCGAAATACCAAGTGTTGCTTTGGTTGGAGACGACAAAAAGCTGCATGAAGCTCATCAGCGTGTTTGCATAGCCATTGCCGGGGTCGTTCTTGTACTCGACAATCTGCGCCATGGCGCGGCGTGGGCTGACATCCAATGATTTGAGCTCAATCTGCACCACAGGCACACCGTTGATGAGCAAGATGACGTCATAACGGTGGTGGCTGCTACGGGTGTTCATGCGCAGCTGGTTGACCACCTCGAAGCTGTTCTTGCACCAGTCCTTGATGTTCACCAGGGTATAATGCAGCGGTGTGCCATCATCGCGTTCAAAGCTGTTACGGTTTCGCAGTGTTTTTGCGGCATTAAACACATCCGGGGAGACAATTTGCTCCATGAGGCGATCAAACTCGCTGTCCGTCAATTTAACTTTGTTGAGGGCTTCAAATTTTTGGCGGAAATTAATATCAAGATCATCGCGGGAACGGATGTCTTGACGATAGACATATTTCAGATTCTCGAGTTTGGTGATCAGTTTTTGTTCAATTTCAGATTCTTTTGTCATATTTAGCCTAAATTACCGCGCCCCAAGCTGGAAAGCCGTCAGTGATCCGATGTTTTATCATTATTATCGAACTACCAAGGGTATTGTCGAGACAAAACGCATTTGAATACGCGTATTTATACATTGGATGCACGTTGCTGTGGAGGATATATTATTGTTTTCCATATGTAGTTCAGAGGTTTGACGCTAGCGCGCATTCAATCCGCATAGGGTTGATCGATGGGTGCAGGGAGAGCGAAGTCTCCCTTGCGAGTGTTTAAGCGGTGATACGCTTACATGGCTGGGAAAGGCTCAATGCCTTGATCCAGCCATCAGCCAGAGGGATGCAACGGGAGAGCGCCAGCGTCTCCCTTGCCATGATGGTGTTGTCTGACAACACACATCTTGCGGAGCGCGTTATTTAACTGTTTTTCATTTAATAATTTGTCTGACACGTCGCGGCGACGGGATCATGAACCGTTTCAGATGACGCATTCGAACCGCCCCAACTCAGGGTAGAGTCGAGGAAGAGCGCGGATTCCGTAGGTGAGGGGAGTTGCTGTTGCCGGCGACTTTCATCATGGTGCCGGTGCCTCAATCCTTACCGTGGCCCCGTTTCTCCTCCCCGCTCATCAAACCGGACTGGCGGATTTCCCGCATCCGGCTTTCCGACCGACTTCACGCCAATCTTTTGGTGGTACGGCTGCCAACTTTGGCGAAGACTGAGTACGCCAAATTCGCCAAAAATCGCTTCATAGCTGAAGCGCCGAGTGCCACGCGTATGCACCTTATGCCGTCTCGTCAGAAAACCACGCACATTTTGAACGACATGATTGTCTATCGCCGTATGCGCTTTGTAGCGGGCACCATGGCTGAAATAGGCTGACCAGCCGCGCAAAACGGCATTCAGCTCATTCCTTATCTCAGGCCATGGCCGGGCGGAGGGCCGGAGCACCTCGCGAACCCGCCCCCGCAGACGTGCAACGCTCTTCTTCGATGGACTGGCTCCCATATAAACCTGACCATCTTTCCATCGTCGATGGGGACCAAAGCTGTAACCCAGAAAATCAAAGGGTTCGGTGCGTGCATCCTTGATTGAGGTTTTCGACATATTGAGCGTCAACCCCATTCGCGTCAGCACGTCCTGGCTCCATCGAAGTGCCTCGTCAGCTTTTCCCCGGCTCAAAATCACAAAGTCATCTGCATAGACGACGATGCGGGCCCTAAGCTGGAAAGTTTGTCCCGTGCGGGTCCAATGTTTAAGGAACCGGTTCATGTAGAGGTTGGCCAGCAACGGTGAGATCACACCGCCTTGCGGCGTGCCGCAACTTGATCGCCGTCCTCCAGTCAAAACCCGTTTACCCTTTTCGCTACAGTCCTCCACCGGCACCTTCAACCACGCCTTGATCAATGCCAGGACATGTCGATCAGCGACACGTTTTGCAACCGACCGCATCAAAGGACCATGGGGGATTGTCTCGAAATATTTGGATAAATCCGCATCTACGACTTGGGTGTAACCCTTAGACAGCGAGCTGTGTATGACGCGGATTGCGTCCAGCGCACTGCGCTTCGGGCGATAGCCATAGCTTCTGGGCGACAAGTCCGCCTCGAAGATCGGCTCAAGCACCAGTTTCGCAGCCGTTTGCACCACCCGGTCCCAAATGGTCGGGATACCGAGCGGACGCATTCCGCCGTCCGGCTTGGGAAGCAATACTTTCCGCACCGGCTGGGGCTTGTAGCGTTTTGCGCCCAGGTCTTCTGCCAGACCGGATAACCAGTTTCCAACCCCTGCCGCCTCGATCATCGCGAAGGTCACGCCGTCCACGCCAGGAGCGCCATTATTGGCTTTCGCCAGGCGCCAAGCATAGAGCAGAATGTCCGCGCGATAAATCTTGTCGTACAGGAGATAGAAACGGAAAGCCGGTTCCGCCTTCGCCTTGACGTAGAGCTTCCTCTGAAAAGTCCGGATCTTATCGGGCGTTGCAAGGCTCATCACCAATCACCTCATCCTCGTTTCCATCGTATGCCGCGCGTTTCCAACACGACGTAAAGCATGTCGGAAGTCAGGGACCTTCCCTCCACCGGCATTACCCAGCTTCAACAGTACTATGTCCCCGTCCGACTCCCGCATCAGGCCACCGCCCAAGGGCGGCGTTTGAGGTCGCGACCCTCGCCCGATGCGGGCCTCCCACGTTACCCGGAATACCTTCTGAACGTGCCGTCTCCACTACCCCGGCGGACCCGATGGCGGCATATGTTGGTTGCTTACCCATCGGTACAAGCCTTCCCCACTCCTTAGGAAGGTCGGCATCCGCATCTCTACTTTCGAGGCCTGCGCAAAGTTCACTCATATTACGGCCCGCCCAGTTGCTCGACCGCCTGAAGCGGCCTTTGTCACGGGGCTTCGACCACGCTGGTTACCCAACAAAGCCGCCCGTCAGCTACCAAGCCTAACCAACAACTACTTGCGTGGGACCTGCCCCCACTGGCATTCCGCGCCCTCGTGGCGCACTAAGGGCGAAAAGAGCCCTCCCAATCTGACGGACTGGCTCCAGGGATGATGATGGTACTTTGCCGTCCAAGGCATTTTTCTGCGCATGCTGGCAAAATACGCAAAAGGAACGGCATGGGGTAAGCCAAATTAGTGAAAGAGCCGATGCGACTCGATCATGAGCGCGGGACCTGGCTGAGGCGATGGACCAGTGGGCCTATGGGCACATTCGTGAAGTGGATGTAGAAGTGCCGCCAGGTGAGACTGGAGTTAAGGCTCCATCAGTAATTTTTAAGGACGTGCCAAATCCTATTGTAGAAGTGGTGTATTGACAACAATAAGGTGTACCTTGGAAGCGGCCGCACATAGTTGGTCCGGAGAGCGAGATTGTTCCAGATGAAGAAGAATAAAGAGTATTTCCGGAACATATTGAATTGTTTGTCGCCGGAGCTGGGCATGACGTTATAGTTCCGCCGGAACACGCTGTGGCGGTAAAACTGTTCGGGGCAGAGGATTGAAATGGCATACCTGTACCATTCCCGGACGCAGTGCCCGTGCCTGCATGCACCCCACAAGTGTGATCGCCGAATAGAGTCAGATAATAGTCACAACAGGAATCGGCCGTGTTCGCGCATAAGGCGGCACAGGCAACCTGGTCATTGAACGGGCCATCACCTATAAACGATCCCGTACAATG
>JAJRQA010000275.1 GCA_024280475.1 Alphaproteobacteria bacterium | reverse complement strand
GAGGAGCGACTCGGTTTTTCTACTGCTGATTACGATGAGCAGCGCAGTGATGCTGCACCTGTCAACGAAGGAGTTCGTAACGTAGAGCTAGAGCTTGCTAATAAAGATATAGACTGCTCACCCCTTGACAGGCGAGAGGCCTTTTTGAAGCGTAGCATCGATGTCGTTGGATCACTTTTTTTGGCGGTTATCCTGTCGCCCTTTATCTTTTTAGCTGCCATACTTGTCGCTGTTGACCTGGGGATGCCACTCATTTTCTGGCAGCAACGTCCTGGTCTTCATGGTCGTCCGTTCAGAGTGTACAAGTTCCGCACTATGGCCCCAAGTCATGTCAACTATGGTAACCGGGATGCCAATCTGGCAACGGATGCCCAAAGAATGTCTATTATTGGTTGTTTTCTCAGAAGAACCCGCATGGACGAGCTGCCTCAGCTCTACCATATTTTTGTCGGGGAAATGTCTTTTGTCGGTCCACGGCCACTCCTGCCTGCCTACCAGCCAGAAAACGGCGAGGTTCGGCTCTGTATCCGCCCAGGTATCACTGGGTGGGCTCAGGTAAATGGCGGTGATCGAATTTCGGCAGATGAAAAGCTTGCGCTTGATGTTGAGTATCTGGATCGCATGTCATTAAAATTCGACATTCAGATCATCCTGAAAACGATCGCTGTGGCCTTTAGGGGTGACAAGGTAAATGAGAACGCTATTAAAAAAGCTATGGAGAGGTTATGTGCAACCAAGCAGAGCCTCATTAACAAAAGCAAAAAAGCTGTTGGAGGTTACAATGATAATGTCCCCAGTGACAGGATCAGAAAGATTGTGTAACCCAAATATTCACACCACATGTTTTCATGAAAGGTCAATGCCTTTGCAAAGTATGGTTTGTATTTATGGTTGTCCGTTTGTTCTTTGACAACAGGCTGTAGATGAGCTGACTATGCAAAGGGATTTCAGGTTTATTTATGAAAATAACCGTTGTAACGGTCTGCTATAATGCAGCGGAAACAATTCGCAATACTCTGGAATCTGTCGCTTCGCAAAACCATGCTGATATAGAACATATTATTATCGATGGTGGTTCCTCTGACAACACGATGCGCGTTGTTAACCAGTATGGGCGTCATGTTGCCAGAATTATCTCGGAACCTGACAAAGGTTTGTATGACGCCATGAACAAGGGCTGGCAATTGGCGACGGGAGACTATGTCGGTTTTTTGAACGCGGATGATTTTTTTGCCGATGAGACCTGTGTCGAGAAAATCGCGCGAAGAGCTCAAGCGAGCAAAGCCGACATCGTCTTCGGTGATATACAAATCGTTGATCCGATAGACACTGATATGGTGCGCCGTCTCTATTCAGCCAAGGATTTTCATATCGAATTGATTGAGCAGGGGTTCGCCCCTCCCCATCCTGGTCAATATATCCGCCGATCCCTTTTTGAGCAATATCGAGGTTTTGACCTGCAATATCCGCTGGCCTCGGATTTCGATCTCATCGCGCGTCTTTTGTATGTGCATAAGGCCAGCTTCTCACACCTCGCCTTCCCCATTATCAAAATGCGGCATGGCGGATTGTCATCTAAAAACCTTATGGCCAATATTAGAATGTTTGAAGAAGTCCACCTTTCATGCAAAAACAACGGTATTCCGACCAGTCGCCTGACCATAATGAAACGCTATTTTAGAAAGGCAAGACAGTTCCTTGGCGCATCATGAAACAGCGCTTGAAAGATCAGGAATTCAGTCGTGTAAAGAATCCACCCGCTGAGCGGGTGGTATTGGATTAACCCCCAAAGGGGGATGAAATTGCCTTGCCCCCTGAGGAGGCAAGGAAGCTGCCCCGATTTTTGTTGCTTAAAAATTCAGACTGCCCTGCTCTGCCAGTCGTTCCTTCTTCTCTTGGTATTTTACATATTTGCGGATCATCTCCGCATCCAGCCCAATACTGTCAACGCAGTAACCTTTGGCCCAGAAATGATTGCCCCAATAGGGCTTTTGCTTGAGATTTCGAAACTTGTTTAAGACACGGATGGCGCTCCGACCTTTCAAAATTCCAACAAATGATGAGATCGATATTTTGGGTGGAACCAGTACAAGCAGATGGACATGATCTATCTGCACGTTCAGCTCAACAATCTCTGCTCCTTTTTGTTCTGAAAAAGCCCGTATGCAACGGGCAACCTCACTTGCTACCGGACCAGTCAAAACGCGGAAACGATATTTGGGAACCCAAACGATGTGATACTGACAATGCCATATCGAATGTGATAGTTTTCTGAAGCGGCTCATTTGCAACTCCTTTGCTGATGTTGTGGGGACAACTCAGCTAACGAGTAGCATCTGGGTCGTTCAACCGGCAGAGCCTGTGAACTCTGACCACGCCCAAAGGACGTGGATTTCTATGAGATTATTAAAATAGTTCAATATCAATAACCTATCCCCAGCCATTCCACCTGCGATAACATCATTCTCAACTTGTAAGTAATGAGGATGATGATATGGACGAAACCCCGAATCTGGCTCTGCCTTATATTATAGCGGCGCAGGCGCAAAAACATGTGACCCATAATGAGGCCATACGGGCGCTTGATGCGATTGTGCAAATCAGTGTGCTGGACCGTGACCTCGCCACGCCGCCCTCAACTCCCCTTGATGGTGATCGCTATATTGTTGGCGCATCGGCAAGCGGTGACTGGGCGGGCCATGATTTATCTGTTGCCGCTTTTCAGGACAATGCCTGGATGTTCTATCCGCCACAAACAGGCTGGCTGGCCTGAATCGCCGATGAAGACAGTCTGATCGCGTGGCAAGGAGCCAGCTGGACTGAAGTCTCCAGCAGTGTCAACCCCGTGCTGCTGGTTGGTGTCAACACGAGCGCAGACAGTACCAATCGCCTGTCAGTTTCAAGTCCGGCCACCCTTTTCAATCATGAAGGCAATGGTCACCGACTCAAAATCAACAAGAACGCCGTAGCGGACACGGCCACACTGCTCTATCAAAGCGGTTTTTCGGGGCGGGCGGAAATAAGGCTTGCCGGAGATAATGATTTCCACTTCAAGGTCAGCTCCGATGGCTCCACCTGGCATGATGCACTCATTATAACCGTAAGCGGTGCCTACACCCCATCTTTTCAGCTTGGTTTTGATATGGCAGCCTTGCGATCTTTATGGAAGGATCGTTACTGTGAATATTTTGCAACAAACTGAGCAACATTTGTTAGTGAGCGCCAAAAACCATATTGAGCGCATGGAGGTTCTTGAAGGGCCTACGGGGCGGCGGAACTGGCCGGATGAGGTCAAGGCGCGAATTGTGCTTGAGAGTTTTCAGCCTGGTGTTCTGGTTCGCGATGTTGCAAAGCGCAATGGGGTTGCGCCCCAGCTTCTGAGCACATGGCGCAAGTTGGCCCGCGATGGCAAGCTTGTTCTTGATGGTGATGTTATTCCCGCTTTTGCCGAATTGCTGTTGGATGATGAGAGGGCTGCCACACCGGCACCGGTTGAGATAGAGACTGATGGCGTGGTCGTGCGCCTGGCTGCTGACAGTTCTGCCGAACGGATTGCAGAAATCGCCGCAGCTCTTGCGAGGCCAGCGAGGTCTGCGAGAACGTCATGATCATCTCCGGCCAGCATGTCAAAATTCTTGTTGCCACCAAGCCTGTCGATTTTCGCAAAGGCCATGACGGTCTGGCCGCTGTGGTGCAAAACGAGCTTGCTCGTGATCCGTATTCTGGCGTCATTTTTGTGTTCCGCGCCAAACGTACTGATCGCATCAAAATTCTGCTTTGGGATGGTACCGGCTTGGTGATGACCTACAAGCGGATGGAAGAAGGCAAATTTGTCTGGCCGTCAATCAAAGACGGCATCATGCATGTTTCCAGGGCACAATTTGAGGCGCTTTTCGAGG
>JAJRQA010000274.1 GCA_024280475.1 Alphaproteobacteria bacterium | reverse complement strand
TTAACTAAACCCTAAGAACTCAAAACTAAACACTCATATAGTTGGGGCCATAGCTCAGTTGGGAGAGCGCTTGCATGGCATGCAAGAGGTCGTCGGTTCGATCCCGTCTGGCTCCACCATTTCCCCGTCCGAACCCATCCAATAAAGACCAGAAACCCCCGTATTTACGGGGTTTTTCTTTGTCTTGCGTCCAATGTCGTTTGGACCCATCCGTTGACATCCTGCAATTTTTGGGGAACACTTTGGGGAAAACAAGCAAAACCCTAAAATCAGTTGCCCCCAAATGCCCTTAAACGAAGATCAAATCGCTACTGCCGAACCCAGCCAAAGAAATCGCAAACTATACGATGCGTTGGGATTATTCCTTCTTGTCACACCCAGAGGCGGAAAATGGTGGCGATTTAAATATCGCTTTGCCGGTAAGGAAAAACAATTGGCGCTCGGTGTATGGCCAGAAGTCACATTGTCCGAAGCCCGCCTGGCCCGCGACAAGGTAAAACAGCAATTAAAGGACGGCATAGACCCTTCTGTCGATAGGAAAGAAAAGCTTGCCAAACAGGAAGCAGATGAAGCCCGCAAACTCTTCGAAATGCGCTTCACGCTGGAGAATAACGGCGCTCTCACTCTCCGACTTGGCAAGCAGATCCTCGCCCTCACCCCGAACGAAACAACCGACCTTCGAACATTTCTTGATGCAACAAGCGCTGTGAATGGGGGAGCAACCAATGCCCTTGACTGATACGGCTATCAGAAATGCAAAACCCACTGCGAAACGAAGGCGATTGTACGACGAAAAAGGATTATATATCGAAATTGCCCCAGGTGGAGGCAAGTGGTTCCGATTGAAATACCGCTATCAGGGAAAAGAAAAGCGCCTGTCGCTTGGCGTCTATCCTGATGTGAGTTTGAAAGAAGCACGAAACCGCCGCGACGAGTATCGTAGCCTTGTTGCAAATGGTGTTGATCCGGGCGAACAACGCAAAGCCATGAAGGCGGCAAAAACCAGCGAAAACCGTAACAGCCTTGAAATTATAGCCCGCGAGTGGTTTGCCAAAAATGAAACCGTCTGGAGTCCGTCCCATTCCAGCAAAATCATCCGCCGCCTTGAACGCGATATATTCCCTTGGCTGGGCGACAGACCCATTTCAGAAATCACCCCGCCAGAACTGTTGAAAGTGGTTCAAAAGATCGAACACCGTGGAGCCATCGAAACCGCCCACCGCGCCATGCAAAATTGCGGACAGGTGTTTCGCTATGCCGTTGCCACTGGCCGCGCCGAACGCGACCCGACAAATGATTTAAGGGGGGCACTGTCCCCCGTCAAGCAAGGTCATTTTGCAGCCATAACCGAACCTGATGAAGTCGGTGCATTGCTACGCATTCTTGACGGTTATCAGGGAAGCCCCATAGTTGCCGCCGCCCTGAAACTGGCCCCGCTTGTTTTTGTCAGGCCCGGCGAACTGCGAACAGCCCTTTGGGCGGACATAGATTTTGAAAATGCCGAATGGCGTTATTTTGTCAAGAAGACAGAAAGCCATCATATCGTCCCCCTCGCCCATCAGGCCATAGCCATCTTGAAAGAGCTACGCCCGATCACACAATATAGCGAATATGTCTTTGTCGGCGCACGCTCCCCCAAACGCCCCATGAGCGACAATGCAATACTGGCCGCCATGCGCCGCATGGAAATTCCAAAGGATCAAATGAGTGGCCACGGTTTTCGGGCAATGGCCCGCACCATCCTTGATGAAGTGCTGGATTTTCCCATTGCTATCATCGAACAACAACTGGCCCATGCCGTGAAGGACGTTCATGGCCGCGCCTATAATCGAACCAAACACCTCCCCCAGCGCAAAAAAATGATGCAAGCCTGGGCGGATTATCTTGATGAATTGAAGGGAAAAAATCGTGGATGAACTTGATAAATGGCGCTTGTGCGATGAATTGAATATTAAGCAAGCAGCACTGCTAATTGCAGGTGAAGACCCTTCTGCAAGTCAATATTATGTAGAAGACAATTGGGAGCCTCATCGCAGACCTGACGGATACGAAGCAGGAAAAGCAGCTCTTTCAAGCGCTGTTCGCTCACTACGACTTCCCGCAAAGGTAAAAGAAGCCACAGAGTACGTTCAGATCAATGACAAGAATTCATGGGAAGAGTACGGATTAAGTGAAATTGATATTAATAAGACTTTTATTTTGGTTTCCGATATTCGCGATTGGCTATCCAGCCGAGGGTGTAGGACCGGATTTTTTTTTGATGAAGGTGGAATAATTTCATCCTATCTAAATACATACAACCAACAGTATGCACCCAAATTAGCTGCAGCGGTGAGAGCTTGGGAAGCAGTAACAAGCGACCCCGAATTGCTCAAAGGTAAATCACCTAAAGAAGCACTGATGAAGTGGCTTCGTGAAAATGCTGCTCAATTTGATCTAACAAAAGACGATGGCACCTTGAACGAACAAGGAATAAAGGAAGTTGCAAAGGTGGCCAATTGGAACACGACAGGTGGCGCGCCCAAAACACCAGAAACACGGGTAAAAACTGAGAATGTAGTCTCAACTGGAAAGCCGCCAAAACAAGTTAATAACTGTAATTTTGGCAAAAGTTTTCCAGATGATGATGACGATATCCCATTTTAAAGAAAATAACTAATATCATTTTTTGAAAAACCCACCTCCCCCATCAAACAACTATTATCTTCTAGCTACTATTCTCGTTAGATTCGGCTCCAAATTCTCTATTAATTCACGAAGCCCGCCAAGGGTTATTCAAACCTATACACCTATTAAATTGCTGAAATATCGTAAACATTGCTTCGTATGTTATCACACTGGAGCAAACCAAAATGAACAACCTACCCGAAACCGGCTTTATCCGCCTCCCCCAGGTTCTTGCCTTTATCCCGGTAAGCAAATCGACATGGTGGGACGGCATAAAAACCGGTCGTTTTCCAAAACCCATAAAACTTGGCCCGCGCACGACCGCATGGCGAGCCGAAGACATACAACCCCTGATCGACAGTTTTGCCGATGTGGCAGAGTGAGGGGGCGGATATGTACAACAAGGAAAAACCCGGCGAGGACGGCAATCCTCAACCGGGCAATGATCAAAATCTACAAGACCAGAATAATGACTGGATCACCGATGAGCAAGTCAATTTTGCCGGTGCTCCAGAAGATCAGTTTTTTAAGGTCATTGAATTGGCGGGGCTGTTCCCGCCGACCACGGGCTTTGTTGATGATGGCAAACCTCACTCATTCGACGGCATAAAATCCGGTCAATATGATTGCGAATACTGGTTTGATGGCAGCAATGGCGGTTTCAAAACGCCTGACGAAAAAAAATGGTTTTGGAAAATTGGTGAACCTGCCAAACGTGAACCAGACAAAAAACCAACGCCATTGGCAATACGCTGCATGGCCGATATTGAAACCAAACCAATAGACTGGCTTTGGTCGGGCAAAATTGCCCGTGGCAAAACCACCATGATTGCAGGCAATCCGGGGCTGGGCAAAAGCCAGCTTACTCTCTGGCTTGCTGCCATAACCAGCACCGGCGGAAAATGGCCAAATTCGATGCACAATGCCCCCGTGGGCGGTGTGCTGATCATATCTGGTGAAGATGCTGCCGATGACACTATAAAACCCCGCCTGATAGCCGTTGGTGCTGACCTTGACAAGATCCACATCATTGATGGCATACCAAGCGGCAAGGACAGTATCCGCGATTTTGATCTATCCCGCGATATTGAATTGCTGGCGCAACAGCTTGCCCAAATGCCAGACATCAGACTTGTGATTATTGATCCGGTTTCCGCCTATCTGGGCGGCACCGACAGCCATAAAAATGCCGAAGTACGCGCGCTGCTTTCGCCTTTGTCGGCATTGGCCGAAAAGCATAATGTGGCCATCGTGCTGGTTTCTCACCTCAGCAAATCCGGCGGCGAGGCCATTGGTCGCGTGAATGGTTCCGGTGCTTTTGTGGCGGCGGTGCGGGCAGCTTTTCTTGTTGGAAACGAGATTGAAAACGGCACTGACACCGGGCGGCGCTTGTTTGTACCTTTCAAGAATAATATTGGCCCCGACAATTCCGGTCTGGCCTTCAAGGTCGAAAGCCACCGGTTGCAAAACGGCATAGAGACCAGCCGGATTGTCTGGCAAGATGATATAATCAGAAAATCAGCCGATGAAGTGCTGGCGGCAATTCTGACAATTGGAGCCAATGACAGCCCCAAACGCAAGGAGGCCGAAACATTTCTGCAAGATATTCTGAAAGAAGGGCCGCTTGCGAGGAAGCATGTGAAACGGCTGGCGGGTGAAGCGGGAATAAGCTGGCGCACAATTGAGCGAGCCAAGAAAAAACTGCGCATTATTGCCAAGCGAAATGGCTTTGGCAAAGACGCATTTTATGAATGGTCATTACCTCAAAACATTCCCCCCAGTTCCATAGACCGCCAAGCCCCCGATACTGGCGGCCCATGCAATGGAACCCCCGCCAATCTCCCAACAGACGGCCCTTTGCCCATGGACCGCCAGATGGCGGACAATGAAGGCTTGGCGGTGCATGCAAATCCCAACGACGAATGAAAGGAAGAACATGAAAAACGAATTGAATGTGAGCGCACCGATAGCGAAAAAAACGCCTGACCCAGGCAAAGAGCTGGGCGGTTCTGATCATGACAAATTCAACCTGATAGCCGTTAATCAGGCGGTCAATTGCCTATGGCTGGCCAATGCCAGCGACGAGGATAGAGACAGACTGATACAAGGCACACTGATTGCTCTCAAAGGCATTGCGCCGCGTGATGAGATGGAAGGCATGCTGGCGGTGCAAATGGTGGCCTGCCATAATGCGGCGATTGAATGCTACCGCCGGGCCATGCTGGACAATCAGTCTTTTGAAGGCCGTCAAATGGCCCTCAATCAGGCCAACAAGCTGACGCGCAGTTACACTAGCCTGATGGAAACCCTCAACAAGAACCGGGGCAAGGGACAACAGAAAATGACCGTCAAATATGTGCATGTAGCAGAAGGTGGGCAGGCCATTGTCGGCAATGTTGACCGCTCAACAGGGGGTGGTGTTGAAAGAGAAATCGAGGAACAACCCCATGCAAAGCAAAAATGACCCCAAGGTCACCACAAGGTTGCCCCTGCCCCAACCGCTCCCCATGCACCAAAGCCCGCGATGCGGCACAAAGACCAGACCCGGCCAACCCTGCCGCGCCCCGGCCATGCCAAACGGTCGCTGCCGCATGCACGGCGGCAAATCGACAGGTGCGCCCACCGGCAACCAGAACGCCCGCAAGCACGGCCTTTACACAAGGCAGGCCATAGCTGAACGGCGGCAATTGCAAGCGCTGATAAAAGGGGCAAGGGAGCTTGTGGAGGAATGTTGAACTTGATGGAAAAATGGGGATAAGGGGCTATGTGCTTGCTTTTGGCGGCTGGTTTGGCTTCTATCGGTTGGGTGATAAAATGCTGATAAGGGGGCCATATGACCGAGTTGAATTTCAAGGGCAAGGAATTTGTCTATAATCATCATCTGGCCGTGCCTTTTCGCCCGCTAAAGCCGCACCCCGACAAAGGTATTGGCGAGGTGGCGCTGGACGGTAATCTGATCATTCAGGGCGATAATCTACATGCGCTGAAAGCCCTGTTGCCGCTTTATGCGGGCAAGGTGGACTGCATTTTCATCGACCCGCCCTATAATACCGGCAATGAGGGCTGGGCCTATAAAGATAATGTCAACGCGCCGATGATCCGCGAATGGCTGAACGATAACCCTATCGGAATTGAAGATGGACTACGCCATGATAAATGGTGCGCCATGATGTGGCCGAGACTGAGATTGCTAAATGAGCTATTGGCAGAAGATGGCAGTTTTTGGATGACTCTTGATGACAATGAGGTACATCGTGGCAAGCTTATCTTAGATGAAATTTTTGGAAAAAATGCATTCGTTACTTGTATCGCATGGCAAGCAAGGTACTCGGTATCCAATGATGCTTCGATTTCAAATTCACACAATTATATTCTGGTGTATTCCAAAGCGCCTGAAACTTGGAAGAAATTGCGAAACGAGCTTCCTCGCGATCAGAAACAAGAAAAGCAATACTCAAATCCAGATAATGATCCGGATGGGCCATGGCGAGCAATACCATGGGATGCACCAAATATTCGAGAGAATTTGTCCTATCCCATAGAAACGGAGAAGGGATCAATTAAATATCCCCCTAAAGGGCGATGTTGGTCAAGAGAAGAAGAAAAATGGAATGATATTGTAAAAAGAGGCCTGGCATATTTTGGAGAAAAGGGCGACGGCTCTCCTTCTTACAAAAAATACCTAAAGGACGCCGGGACTGTTGTTCCTGTTACATGGTGGCCGCATGAAAATTCAGGGCATACTGATGAGGCGAGCAAAGAACTTTCAGCGTTTCGCCTTGATGTTGGTTTCCAAACACCAAAACCGCTAAGGCTTCTAATCAAAATACTGAAAATAGCGACACGTCCTGACAGTATCATCCTCGATTCCTTCGCTGGCTCTGGCACCACCGCCCATGCCGTGCTTGCTGCCAACAAAAAAGACGACGGCAACCGTCGTTTTATCATGGTGGAGATGGAGGACTATGCCGACCGCCTCACCGCCGAACGGGTGCGCCGGGTCATAAATGGCTATGCGTTTACCGGCACACAAAAAACCGAATTGTTACGCCAGAAACTCAACTGGACCACGCTGAAAAAAGCCGACGACCTCGTTCACAAGGTGGAAGGGCTGGAGAACCTGCACGGCCATGAATTTGATAAAATCGCCAAAACGGTCAAAAACGGCGAACTGATCGTCAGCGGCGAAAAAAGCATCAAGGACAAAACCCAGGGGCTGGGCGGCTCATTCACCTATTGCACCCTTGGCGAACCCGTAGAGCTGGACAAAATCCTTACTGGCAAAACCCTGCCGCCCTATGACGCCCTTGGCTCGGCCCTGTTTCATATGGCCACCAGCCGGGCGCTTGACCAGACAACAATCAACGCCGCCGCATTTTATCTTGGGGAGAGCGAGGCCAACCATGTCTGGCTGATTTACAAAGATGACCTTGAATGGCTGAAAACCCCTGATGCCGCCCTCACTCTGGCCTTTGCCCGCAAAATCGCCAAAGCCAGAACCGACAAGCCGCACCTCGTCTTTGCCCCGGCCCGTTTCGTCTCACAAAAAATGCTGGCCGACCAACAACTGCCCGTCGAGTTTGTCCCCCTGCCCTTCGCGCTTTACCGCATAGAACGGAGTTAGCGCCATGATGAGACAGCTTGACTATCAGCAAAGGGTGCTGGAAACGCTCGAACATTATCTTGACCGACTGGCCATCGAAAAGCGCAAGGCCGACAAGGTGGCGACACTGGCCCGCGAACAGAATCTGGATATTCCTATCCCCGACCATGCGGCCAAGACGTGGCAATTCATGGGGGATGAAGGCCGCCTTCCAGCCTCCCGCGCCCTCATTCCCTTTTCCCCGCGTTTCGACGGCATTGGCCGCGCCACTCCCAATATCACCCTGAAAGTGCCAACGGCTGGCGGCAAAACCTATATGGCCGTCAATGCCCTGTCGCGCATTTTCGGGCGCTATACGGGGCAAAATAATGGGTTTGTGTTGTGGATCGTGCCCAATGAAGCCATTTACACCCAGACCATCAAAAATCTGCGCGACCGCTCGCACCCCTATCGGCAGGTGCTGGACCGCTCTGCCGCCGGACGGGTGCAGGTTCTTGAAAAAGGCGATAGTCTGGATGCCCGCGACGTGGAAAATCATCTGTGCGTGATGCTGTTGATGTTGCAATCGGCTAACCGCGAAACCAAAGACAGCCTGAAAATGTTTCGTGAGCGGGGCGATGTGCACGGCTTTTTTCCAGCCGAAGGAGAACAGGAGCTGCATGGCAGTTTGCTGAAAAAAGTGCCAAATCTGGATGCCTATTATGCGGATACCCCCTGGCCGATCGTCAAAGATTCGCTTGGCAATGCCCTTCGTATTATTCGCCCCGTTGTTGTTATGGATGAAGGCCACAAGGCCATTTCCGATCTGGCCTTCAATACGCTCTATGATTTTAATCCCTGCTTTGTCATGGAACTGTCCGCCACCCCGCAAGACGTGCAGCCGCGTGGCGGAAAAAGCCCGCGCGAAGCCCGCTATGCCAATATTCTGGCGGAAGTCACCGGCAAGGAACTGGACCGCGAAGGCATGATCAAAATGCCTCTCAATCTCGATCCGCGCCAAGGCACCGACTGGAAAGCCACCCTGTCCGCCGCCCTTGACCGCCTGAATGCTCTTGACCACAAGGCTGTAAAATTCCGCTCTGATAGTGGCCGCACTATCCGCCCCATCATGCTGGTGCAGGTGGAACGCACCGGCAAGGATCAACGCGACGCCAATTTCATTCATTCTGAAGATGTGAAAGACTGGTTTTTGACCGCCGGTCTTGATGAAGCGCAAATCGCCATCAAAACGGCTGAGAAAAACGATCTGAAACAGCCCGAAAATGTCGACCTGCTTTCGCCCACCAACCAAGTGCGGGTGATTATCACCAAACAGGCCCTGCAAGAGGGCTGGGACTGCCCGTTTGCCTATGTGCTTTGCTCCCTTGCCGCCAGCACCAACGAAAAGGCCATGACCCAGCTTGTCGGGCGTATATTGCGCCAGCCCCATGCCATGAAAACCGGTATTGACGCCCTTGATGAATGTCACATCATTACCCACCACGCGCAAACCGGCCAAGTCATTGATGCCATCAAAAAAGGGCTGGAAGCGGACGGGCTGGGCGACCTCGTCTTGCAGATTGCCGCTCCCGATGCCACCCCCCAAGCCAAAACCGTGCGCAAGATCAAGCGGCGAGACAGCTTCAAAAGTACAAGAATATATCTGCCCAAAGTGCTGTTTGTCGAAGGGGGCACGGCCCGTGACCTTGATTATGAAACCGATATTCTGTCGCTGATCGACTGGCGCGGTTATGATCCCCAAACGATTGCCGACGCCATCCCGGACAATGCACAGGCGGCGGAACGACAGTTGCAGCGCATCGAACTGGTTGAAGGAGCGGACGGCCAGCATTTTGAGCATAGAGGCATGGCGGCGAGCTCTGAAACCGTCCGCTTTGATCCGGCCTATGCCGTGCGCATGATCATTGACCTTGTGCCCAACCCGTTCGTGGCCCGTGATATTGTCGGCGAACTTCTCGACGCCTTGAACAAACGCGGGTTTGATGACAAAAAACTGGGAATGCTGGCCGCCCTCATTGTTGAAGAAATGCGCCGGGGACTTGAGCGCGAACGGGCTGCAAGAGCCGAAACACTGTTCAAGGCGGGCGTTGCCGATGGAATGATCCAATTTCGCCTTCGTCTGGACGGGCGCAACTGGAAAATGCCCTCAACCGTCGAGACAGCCGAAGCGGAAAATGCCCGCCAGCTTGTCGGAAAGGATGGCGGCCCCTTGCAAAAAAGCCTGTTCTCCCCTGTCTATGAGGCCGAACTGAATGGCGATGAACGCGATGTGGCGGTTTATCTCGATAGCGAAAGCACTCTTAAATGGTGGCACCGCAATGTCGCCCGCGTGCAATATGGCCTGCAAGGCTGGCGACGCGCCAAAATCTATCCCGACTTCATATTCGCGGTGAACACAAACGAAGGCGGTTCAAAAATAACCGTCCTTGAAACCAAGGGCGACCAGCTCGACAATCTGGACACTGCCTACAAGCGCGAGTTGCTGAATGTGCTATCCGAACATTTCGCATGGGATGAAACAACACCAGCGGGAACGCTTGAACTGGTGCAAAAATCAGGTGAGACAGTAGACTGCGACCTTATTTTGATGAGCGAATGGCGCTCGAAACTGCCGGAACATCTGAAGGGGTAATGTAGTGAAAACAGCCCATGACGAATACTTCATGGGGGCAACTATGGGGGCCACTATTTTTGCAAGAATTTTATTACCGCGTTATTTCAATGCGTTATGTGTTTTATTCGATTGTGTCTGGCCCATTTTCTCATATCTCAAGGCTATTCTTCGCTGCGCGAAGGCCTGCGATAGCGCGGCCTGTTCGGCGCTCGCCCGGTCGGGCTCTGGAAGGTCTTCTGTTCGAGATTGGTTTTTTGCTCTTCGTCCAACA
>JAJRQA010000273.1 GCA_024280475.1 Alphaproteobacteria bacterium | reverse complement strand
AGCGGCACTCGCAAAATCACGTTTTGGTTTTTCGCGTAAATCCGTGCGCTTTTTGCAATTGTCTAAAAGCTGGCTGGTTTCGCGTGCCTCTTGCTTATCAATACCTGCCATCAACTGATAATGGCTGTTACGCACATTGCGCTCGGCTTGCTTGTTAAGGGCAGATTTTTCGAACTGATCATTGCCAAACCAGCGATGTTTAAAATCTCTGGTTTTCGCGCCCCTCTGATTGATCAGTCGTTTGCGGGCGACCTCAAAGCGGGTTTTATATTCAATCTCATAGGCGCGTTGTTCAAAGCGGCGCAGATCATCGTATTTTTGTGTGGTTTTTCGATATGCCTTCCACTCCTGAGACGTAAAATCCTTAGCGGCCTGATGCTTCAGGCTGGCCAGATCAAAGGTACGTTTGATTTCGTCTTTTATGTTGAAGCTCATGAGGAACCTCCGCTTGTGCATAAATTTTGATGGGGTTTTTGCAAAGGCTTAAAGAAGTTTGATATTCTCAAGCCATGAGAAAATTCAAAACCATCGATGATGTCGTGAAGTGGCTGGAGCCAATGGACTATCAGGGCTTTTGGGCAGCTATTGCCCCGTATGATCTGGTGTTGCAACGGCGTGAGCATTGTGACAGCCAGATTGCCAGTGGCGAGATTGACCTTGAAACTGTGCTGGATGTGTTGAAATCCATGGCGCGAATGGAACTCACCCAAAGGCACGATCTGCATTGGAAAATGCCGCACCCGTGGGTGAAGCTTGTAGTCAGCAATTAGCCACAAGGTCATGAGCCAACCTCCTTCTTGAAGAAAGAGATAAGGCCGCACTTGCCATTATGGGCAGGCGTTGAGAACGCTCCGTACGGACCGATGAAAGTGCATCTTGTGTAATAGCGACCGGCAAAGGGATTTGCGGTCGAGGCAGGGCCGACCTGCCTAAATTCGTATGACCAGATCATATGCGGCAGGCCAAAAGTGAGATAGGCCAGATAAATTGCAACTGGCACAATTACCCAGATAAAAAAACTGGTGCGAAGCAGGCGGGGTTTCATGGTTTCGTCTCCTGTTATTTCGTGGGGAGCGTGATTTTAGGATCAGGCGGCAAACGACCGCCTTCTAATGGATTGTCAGCAAGCTCATGGCAGTAAGGGGTGATTTCGTTTTGCCGCACCTTCTTGCAGTGAATAAAACCAATATCCTTCACATGGATAATCTGCTCATCGCTCGGCAGACTCATTAGTCGTTCTGGCGGGAACATGCGTTCTTTGCCAACGCTGAAATTGCCAGAAATATCCATTTTGTCAGAACTGACACCCATGCCATGCGAGACGATTTGGGATTCTCCCATTGCCTTGGAAACGCGCTCGGCTTCTTCAAAGGATGAAAAACCGAACCATTGTTTAACCACCGCGTTTTCTTCGATGGTGAGCGTTTCTAAGCGCCCAAAACGCCGCTCGATTTCTGAACGTGATTGGGCAATCATATGAAGCCGCGCACCATAAGCACGTAGGATAGTGAGCCGCATGATCAGCAATTTCAGTGGGGCGTTGGTAAATTCGTCAAGAATAAAATCAGTGGCACCTGCCAACCCTGTTAGGATTGCATCGGCAAATGCTTGCAGATGAAGAGCATAATAAGCACCAAGGCGTTCCATATGTCGTTGCGGGCCGGCAATTAAAACAACGTAATTTTCCTGAAGCAATTGCAGGTGTGAAAGGTCGGCATCCATGCCAGCATGGTGGAGCGGACTGCCAGCACCAAAAATCCGAAGTGAGCGCACAGCCGCGCCCCTGTGTTGCGGATAGTGATCTTCGTTTTTCCGCATCTCCACAACATGGGTGGCAAGAGCTGACAAGGCAGGGTCACCTTCAGCGGAGTCGATTACCGCCATTTTATGAAGCGTGTCAGGATCGGCCAGCAATGACCAGATGCCACCGGGAATTGCCAGTTTGGCATTACGCGCCAGATAACTGGACAATACATATTCAATCATGGCGCGAGGTTCTTCGCGGAAGTATAAATTTTTGGAGTCCCCATCACTGGGTTCTTCAATCAAACCATGACAAGCGGCCTCTGCTGAAAAAATCAATTCGCCATTGGCCTTCTTATGCGAAGCAATGACACCGCCAAAGGGATTGATCTGGATTTTGTGACCGTTGTCCGCGCCCAGAATATTAAAGTCATCAATAATAGCGACTTTACGACCGTGGCGAACGCACATATCAGCACATTGCGCGGCAATTTCACCATCTTTGGAATCTGTAACGACAATTGCACGGGCTTTGTCGGCCAGCATGGACTCGATCCACGGCACGGCACCTGATGTTGTTTTGCCACCACCGGCCGCCGCCAGCAAAAGCGAGTGGGAAGGCTTTGGTTCAAAGATTGGTTTGCCATCAAAAGTCATGCCAAGAATGCGCCTGCCAGCTTTAATAATATCTGGTTTAGCCATCGATCATCTCCGAGTTTTTCAAGGCATCATCTGAAGCAAGTTCAGCAGATTTTGGTTTGTTGCCTTGTGCCAAATATTTCTTGAGCGCGCGGTCGCGGACAAAGAGTTTTATGATTGCTTTGATTGCTTCAATGAACAGGCCAAGAGCTGATAAAAACAGGCAGATAGACAAGAATCCCCACCCATAGCCAAGGGCGGTATCGGGCCAAATAAGCCAGCCGATAAAAGTGAAAGAAAAGGCAAACAGCAATTTGAAATTGATTTGAACAATCGACCCAAAAGAAGATTGATACGGATTATTGGTTTCATGTGTCATGAAATTCCTCCTTCGCTGCGAATATGATTGGTGCGATGAAGGGCGCTAACGATGTCCATGCGGATGCTTTGCAGGCTCGAATGCCAGCCCCAAACGGCACTGGAAAGTTCTGAGCCTTTGAGGTCGCGCGACAGCAGGCTTAGCTGACCAATTTGCGATCCCAGAAAAATCGCCACCGCAGAGAAGCCGACAATGGCCATAATCTCATTCGCATAAAGCAGATCACCAAAGGCGAGACCAAAGCCGCCAAAGGCACCGCTCAAGAATATTGAACTGGCCAGAAAGGGTCGGCGAACGCTGACCACTGATAAGTTGGACAGCAGATAGGAATCGCGATGGGTGGTGATGGCACCGTTTTCAACTAAAACTGATCCGATAATCCATTTATTGCTCATGGCTCTATTCCTTGCGTGAGCATTGCGGCGAGCGCAGTGCCATTGTGAGGGAGGTTGACAGGTTTGCTTTGATCGAAGGTGGGGAAATCAACCGCAGCGAACCCGTGTGAATCGCCCAGGCACGTTTTTGCGAAACAATTGCCTTTGCGCAGGCGCAACGCGATGT
>JAJRQA010000272.1 GCA_024280475.1 Alphaproteobacteria bacterium | reverse complement strand
TTTCATGGGCGCAATCCCAAAAGGTGATACCGGCCTTTGGAAACAGATCAGAAACCGGCATCATCGCCGAGCCGATAATACCAAACGCCTGGTTGATCCCGTGCATCTGCAGAACCTTGATTAAGGCTTCTTCCGTCGTCATTTTCATGTCTGTAAATCCTTTTGACAGTTCAGGTTATAGTTCGATTTTGAGGGGACAGTTCGTGTGAGATGGGGCATTATTTGAATGAGTTATTCTTTAGATGACCACATCTCTATCCAGGGGTTTGCCCCAGAATAATATGCTGAATCTTCGGTGATCAGGATTGAAGTAGGGATCGTTCAATACGAGCTCAACAACCTCATCATACGTGTCTGCTTCTACGATCCACAGCCCTCCAACAAATGGGGCGTCAGGAATGGGACGCAATCCGCCTCCCACAAGGATCCTGTCTGAATTCTTTTCCAGATAGGCGACATGTTCAGAGCGCTTTTTTTTCCGAAACGGGATCATTCCCGGCGTGTCATCAAAAATCACCACCCAACGTGTCATTTCAATATTTCCTTGCAAATTATTTGATTTAATTATGTCACCTGAACGAGCAAACGCGAATCCTCCAAGATCATATCGCTGGCTTTTTCAGCGATCATGATGGTTGGAGCATTGGTATTTCCAGATGTGATGGTTGGCATGATCGAGGCATCGACAACGCGCAATCCTTCGATGCCATGAACACGCAGCCTCTCATCAACAACCGCCATTTTATCTTGACCCATCTTGCAGGTACTAGTGGGATGATAAATGGTTTGCGAAATATTGCGCGCCGCATCCAGCAGCTGCTCATCCGTCTGCACATGCAAACCGGGAACTTTTTCCTCGACGATAAATTTCGACATTGATCCCGAATTGGCGAGATTGCGCGCCACCTTGATAGCGGCCACAGCTGTCTCTTGGTCAAGAGCGGTCGATAAGTAGTTAGGATGAATAGCTGGATAGGTTTCGGGATCTGGGGATTTGATAGCGATACGCCCCCGGCTTTCCGGTTGCAACTGACAGACCGACAGCGTTATGCCCGAAAACGGATGCATTTCGACACCCGGCTTGTCGGCGCTTAACGGTTGAAAATGAAACTGGATGTCTGGGCGCTCCAGCGCTGGATGCGTCTTGCAAAAGATACAGACCTGACTTGCCCCCATGGCCATGGCCCCCTTGCGCAGCAGTACATATTGCATGCCGATCATCATGCGGCGCAGAAAATTGTTAATCTCGTCATTGAGAGTAGGCACATTGACCTCATAGACCGTGCGGATTTGCAGATGGTCCTGAAGATTTTCGCCGACACCAGCGAGGGCATGACGCACTTGAATACCAAGGTCTTGCAGATGCCGCCCAGGGCCAATGCCCGAGACCTGTAAAATTTGCGGAGAGCCAATGGAGCCGGCAGACAAAATGACTTCCCCACCCTTTCTTATCCGGGCTTCACGCCGCTGGCCTTTTACCGTATAGGTAATGCCTGTGGCCCGGCGTTGATCGGCTGGATCAAACAACAAATGCCTTGCCAGAGCGTGGGTTACGATAGTCAGATTAGTGCGGTGGCGCGCAGGGTTCAAATAAGCCACCGCTGTTGAACATCTTCTGCCATTTTTCGCCGTCAACTGAAAGTAGCCAGCCCCCTCCTGGCTTGCGCCATTGAAATCATCATTGCGCGGTATGCCAAGTTCTTCAGCTGCATCAATCAGTGCATGACAGACATTGCGATGAACCCGCATATTGGTCACAGACAAAGGTCCGTCAGTACCGTGGAATTCATCCGCACCACGCTCCTGGTTTTCCGATCGCCGGAAATAGGGCAGCACATCTTCATAAGACCAACCAGTATTTCCGAGCTGGCGCCAATGTCGGTAATCTTCCACCTGACCTCGAATATAGAGCAAGCCGTTGATCGAGCTTGATCCCCCCAGCGTTTTACCTCGTGGCCAGTCCAGACTGCGGCCATTGAGACCCTCATCCGGCTCGGTTTTATAACACCAGTCAGTGCTTGGATTATGCAATGTATTGAAATAACCAACCGGTACATGGATCCACGGATTAAGGTCACGACCTCCGGCTTCGAGTAGCAAAACATGCTTGGAGCCATCGGCAGACAAACGATTGGCGAGGACGCAGCCGGCAGACCCGGCCCCCACCACTATGAAATCATATTCCATCTCGATTTTCCTTCCAGCACGGCATCTCAAACGTTAGGTGCGACATTCTGCCTTGCATTGATAGACAATAGCATCTATAAATGAGAATACCAGTCTCAATTTTAAATAAATATGCTGGACAGTGTCAAATAACATTCAACAGGAGAGAAGTTCATGAAATCGGTCTCTGACAAATTAATAGGTATATCGCGACGCGATCTGCTGCGTGTTACCGGCAAGTTTGGTGTTTCATCAACATTGTTGGCTGTTGCAGGCATGACAAGCGTTGTGACCCTTCCAGAATTAGCCGCCGCTGCAAATTCCAAATACAAGAAGCGCTTCAAAAAACCAGCTAGATTTAAATTGAAATTTGGTGGTTCTGGTTTCAATGAAAGAAATCTGCTGATTGAACGAGCTGGCTGCCTGCAGTTCATCAATGACCTTGAAGAACGTACCGATGGCGAAATCCAGGTTGAGTTCATCGGCTCCAACCAGATTTGTGGTCAGCTCAATTGCGTCACCAAAACGCAGCAGGGCATTATCGATATCTTCGCCGCATCAACACAAAACTCAGCAGGCGGCGCGCCTTATCTCAACGTCCTTGACTACGCCTACATGTTCCCCTCACGCGCCTCTCAATATCATTTCCTCTATTCGCCAAAAAGTATGAAAGTACTACGCGAACCCATGCGCAAGAGACACGGCCTGGAGTTTTTGTTCTCCCATGCTGAACTGCGGGGCATTCAGCTCGGGCTCAAATGGCAAGACAAACCTCTTATCAAAAGTGTGACAGAGCTGGCAGGCACCAAGAACCGTGTTACCGGTACGCAGCTTGGCCGGATCGCCATGAACCTGATGAAACTTAATCCAACTCCCATTGCCTGGTCGGAAACACTTGATGGTCTGAAACAGGGCCTGATTGATGGGGCTGAGACCTGGGCGGCGGCTGTCGCCTATGCCAACATGTCGCCAGTCGTATCTCAGTGCGTCAATCTGGAGTTCTTTTGTGGTACCGAGCATACGGCCATGAGTTCTAAAACATTCGACAAGCTGGGTGGTGAATTACAAGATGCCGTTTTGGAATCTTCTTATTTGACCCAGGTGCATGTTCAAGCAGCAAACGAGGCCGCTCTGGTCAACACAGTAGGTTTCTCGGATCCCCAGCTACCAAATACTTTGTTCGCTAAAAACAATGTTCGGGTTGCATGGATGAAGGGCAAAGCCAGGAGAGAAGCTGAAGAAATGTGCTCCCCTGAGTTCCACCCCAAGCCGTGGGAAAAATGGCGGGAGCGGATCAACACCTGGTCTGGCGGCCTTGATACCTACAAATATATCTACGATGTGGCCCGTGAAATCCCTGTAGATACTCTGCCAGAGAATGTCGAGCCTCGCCGTTGGTGGAAGGGTTAATCAAGAATAGCGACTGGGGCGCAGTAAAAGCTGCGCTCCATATTCTTGTAAATTTCTAATAAGCGGGCAGCCTATCAGGCTACCATCAAGTGGCACGTCTGATGATGCCCCACGCAAGGTTCTCGATATCCGTTGGAACAGTCGAAATATATGAAATTTTGGTTTTTTAAGGGAGGAACCAATGAAGCTACTTCGTTGGATTGATACTAATATCGAGCGGGTTATTATCCTGATCAGCTACGTGGTCATGGCGACGATCATCTTTGTTGAAGTAATCCGCCGCTTCATGTTCAACGAACAAGTGGCCTGGTCGACTACAATCCCGATCTATATGTTTTTATGGATCGTCTGGATCGCCTGCTCCTACAATGTCAAAATCCGCTCGCATCTCAGTTTTGATGAAATCCGTACCAAGCTGCCGCAATGGGGGCAGCTTGCAACTCTGATGCTCGACTCGATCCTGTGGATCATATTTTCGCTCATTGTCATCTATTACACCACCCAGCAAGTGCTGCTCTCACGAGATAATTTCGCTATCGTCATGGGCACAGATGATGTCATGCAATGGTGGTTTTATATCGGCACTCCGCTGGCTTTTACCCTGCTGATTTTCAGGGTTCTGCAAAACATTCACAAAGACATTTCTGATTATCGCAATGGTCGGTCTCTACAGGTCCGAACCGGCATGTTTGGGGATTAGGGGAACATCATGCAAGGTATATGGATTTGGTTGATTTCAATTGGCGTAACGGTGCTTTTCGTTTTGGGCGTACCAATTTTTCTTGTCATCGGCTTCTGGGTGATCGGCGTCAGCCTGGTCATTGATTTTACGCTCGCAAATCTTGGTGTCACTTTATTTGAAGGGCTAAACTTCTTTGGGCTGCTAGCACTACCCCTGTTTATTTTGACTGGCGATCTCATCAAGGGGTCTGGCATTGCCAAACGTCTGTCAGATTTTGCTTATTCGTGTCTAGGCTGGTTGCGAGGCGGGCTAGGCATGGCCTCGCTTGGCGCTTGCGGTCTGTTCGCAGCGATTTCGGGTTCAAATTCGGCCACCACCGCAACCATTGGCTCGATCATGCATCCCGAAATGGTCAAAGGCGGGTATGATAAGAATTTCGCCGCCGCGACCGTGGCAGCAGGTGGTACGGTGGGGATCATCATCCCTCCATCCATCATCTTCATCGTCTACGGATTTTTAATGAACCTGTCGATTTCCGATCTGTTTATTGGCGGTCTGATACCAGGGCTTTTGATGATTATTGCCATGCAGACCGTCTGCTGGATCGTCTGTCAAATAAACGGCTGGGGACATCTAATCTCTATTGATATCCGCCGGATCATCAAAACCGGCATCGGCGCATGGATAGGCTTTGCAGCCATTTTACTGGTCATCTGGGGCATCTATTCGGGCAAGTTTTCACCGACTGAAGCGGCCGGTGTAACCGCGGGATTTTGCACCATTGTCGGCTTGGTTTTCTATCCTCTCTATCGTTTCTTGCATCGAGACCGTGTTGCCGGCGATGAATTAATTGCACGCGATGCCGCCGCCTCTTTGAAGGGTGATGAGGTAGGCAAAGGAAATCTGGCCGCGGAACAATATAGTGAGAAGACGGGCTATCTCGAACGCTTCATCATCCCCGGCTTCTCCATCAAGGATTTACCGGGCCTGATTGTTCGCTCAGGACAGATAACTGGTATTTTGGCTCCCCTGATCGCCATATCGGTGGTGATGCAGCAAATTCTCACACTGCTCGGCGCCAAGGTCTATGTCACGGATATTGTCAGCTCTCTTGGCGGTTATTATGCGGTACTGTTCGCCTGTATGGGGATTGTCCTTGTTGCAGGAACCTTCCTGGAAAGCTTGCCCAACACCATTATCTTTGCACCTATTTTAGCACCGATCGCCATGACCTATGGTATCGATCCCATCCATTTCGCTGTGGTCTTTCTGATTGGCGATGCCATTGGTTTCATCACGCCGCCTTATGGGCTTAATCTCTATGTAGCGAGCGGCATAACAGGTATTCCCTATTTCCGACTGTTATATTATACTATGCCATATTTC
>JAJRQA010000271.1 GCA_024280475.1 Alphaproteobacteria bacterium | reverse complement strand
GTCTTTGACGATGCTGATCTCGACGAGGCCGTTGCCGGGGCGATGATCTCCAAATATCGCAATGCTGGTCAAACTTGTGTCTGTGCCAACCGCTTGATGGTACAAGCGGGGGTCTATGATGCCTTTATCGAAAAGCTCACCAAAAGCGTTGAAGCGCTCAGCGTTGGTCCTGCTTTATCTGGCGATGTCGCGCAAGGACCGTTGATCAACGATAGCGCAATTGCCAAAGTGGTGGAGCATATCGAAGATGCTGTTTCCAAAGGAGCTCGGGTCGTGACCGGCGGCAAACCCCATGAGCTTGGCGGCACCTTCTTCCAGCCAACGGTTCTTGCTGACGCAACATTCGATATGAAAGTGGCCCGCGAAGAGACCTTTGGCCCCGTTGCGCCCATATTCAAATTTGACACAGAAGAAGAAGCCGTGGAGCTTGCCAACGATACACCGTTCGGGCTGGCGGCCTATTTTTATTCAGAGAACATGCGCCGTATCTGGCGCGTTGCCGAAGCCCTGGAGGTGGGATTGGTGGGTATTAATGACGGGTTGATTTCCACCGAAGTTGCCCCGTTTGGCGGCGTTAAAATGTCGGGACTTGGCCGCGAAGGATCAAAATATGGCTGCGACGAATTTCTTGAGATAAAATATATGTGCTTTGGCGGCATTAAATAGCCAGGCCCCCAGGAAATACCTCCCTTTGCTTTTATCTCATAAAAATACGAATAAAACTGAACGCCGGGTTGTTAGCAATACAACGACCTTGATCAAATCACGCGCCTGGAGCAATCCATAAGCAAAGCTCAAAGATATGCATACGCACTAAATAAATCGAACATCTCTAGTATTTGCGCATGACGTATTTTGTGCAATGCTTGTTTAAGACAATAACAACGAGTGGTTAGACATCAAGTGAACAGTGGGTTTTTGGGAGGAAATATGACTATACCAAGTAACACCATTTTGGGTGGGGCCTTTATTTTCCTGGCTTTGTTTTTGACTTTCCTGATGTTCTATTTATGGAAGTTTCCCTTCGACCACGAAAAAAATAAAAGCATGGCGCCGCGCTGGATGATGTTTACCCATCGGTTGTTCGGTTGGGTTTTTGTGGCAATCTATGTGTTTTTGATGTGGGATATGGTGCCAAGGCTTTGGTCCTATCAAATCGAGCTCCCGGCACGCACCGTCATCCACTTGACCCTGGGGCTGACTATTGGCGCCATTTTGATCGTCAAGATCATGGTGGTGCGTTTTTTCAAACATATGGAATCTCATCTTGCCCCCTTGCTGGGCGTATCATTGCTCATCTGCACCCTGCTGCTCACCGGCCTCGCCTTGCCCTATAGTGCCCGCGAAGCCTATCTGCGTTTGACCGCGCAAGATGGCCAGAATTTTAGCAAAGACCGTATTGAGCGCGTCAAAAAATATCTACCGCAAGTCGGATTTGACGATAAAGCTGGATTGCTTGAGCTGGCCTCTTCAAAAGGCCTCAAAGATGGTCGCATTGTGCTCACTAAAAAATGTACACAATGCCACGATCTACGCACCATATTAGCCAAACCGCGCACACCTGATGCCTGGCAGAAAACCGTCAAGCGCATGTCCAACCGCTCGACAATCCTGACCCCCATCAATCAAAGCGAACAATGGCAGGTCACCGCCTATCTAATCGCCATATCGCCAACCCTGCGCGAAGTGGCCAGCGAAAAACGTGCCTTAAAACTGCAAAACAGCGCCAGTAAACAGGCCGTCAATCAGGCCAGAACGGCGGTGTTGGAAAATTATGACGATGATAAAGCCAAGGGTCTGTTCGAGGTGAAATGCGCACAATGCCACGAAACAGCTTTGATCGAGAACGCGTCGCTCGATAATCGCGACAATGTCGTGATGCTGGTGACCCGCATGGTCGCCAATGGTCTTACCGCCAGCGATGACGAGCTAAGCCAGATCATGGCCTATGTGACCCGCCATTTTGCTAAAGATAAATCTTCAGCGGCCACAACAGCGCCAGCAGAACCCCCCGCGACCTCGACAGATAATGCCGGTACGCCAGAAGAAGAAACCAAAACGCCCGCAGAAACGCCCTATGGATATGAATAAGCGATAACAGAAAGCCACCAGAAATATGAACACAGTTGCCATCGCCAAATTCGCTGAACTGGAAGATCGCCAGCCAACCTATGCAATTGTTGGCGAAGTTGATCTGGTGATCGTGCGCATGAAGGATGACGTCTCCGTGTTTTATGGCCGCTGCCTGCATCGCGGGGCGCTGATGTCGGATGGATTTGTGCAAGGCGACAATCTGGTTTGCGGCGTGCATTACTGGGATTATCGCCTCGATACTGGCGTCTCGGAATACGCCAATTCAGAAGTCCTGCCAAAATTTGCCAGTTGGGTAAAATGGGGCAAGGTGATGGTCGACGAAGACGAGATCAATGCGTGGGCACAGGCAAACCCTCAGCCCTTCAAGCGCGATGAATATCTGGGGCTTTACGCCGATAGCAGCCATGGCACCACAGAAGAACCTTATAACGGGCTCATTCAACAATATGCCAAAGACGGGCTTTCAAAAACCGGCCATCATGGCAAGGTGGACGCCATGGGTGTCCCACGATCGGAACTTCCCGACTGGGATGATATTCAGCTGCTGACCGCGCAGTTGGCAACGCCGCCTTTGCTCGATGATCATGCGGTCGGCACCGATATTACCATTGGCCCCAACGCCCAAAAACCGCTCAAGCTGAACATTCCCCTATTTGTTTCTGATATGAGTTTTGGTGCCTTGTCAGAACCCGCCAAAATCGCCCTGGCGGTTGGGGCTGAGCTGGCTGGCACCGGCATCTGCTCTGGCGAAGGCGGCATGCTGGCCGAAGAACAAGCAGCTAACAGCCGCTATTTTTATGAGCTGGCTTCAGCCCGTTTTGGTTTTTCCTGGGACAAGGTCGCCAAAGTGCAGGCCTTTCATTTCAAGGGCGGCCAAGGAGCCAAAACCGGCACGGGCGGCCATCTGCCCGGCGACAAGGTCAAAGGAAAAATCGCGCAGGTGCGCAATCTGCAAGAGGGCGAAGCGGCCATCTCCCCGTCGCGCTTTCCTGACTGGACCAGCACCGCGCAAATCAAAGAGTTCGCCGCCGAGGTGCGCGAGCGAACGGGCGGCATTCCCATTGGCTACAAGCTGTCGGCCCAGCATATCGAACAAGATATTGACGCAGCCCTGGAAGTCGGGGTCGATTACATTATTCTCGATGGGCGCGGTGGCGGCACGGGAGCTGCGCCGATAATTTTTCGCGATAATATTTCCGTGCCGACCATTCCGGCATTGGCGCGAGCCCGCAAACATCTTGATCAAAGCGGCCAGCAAAACATCACACTGGTCATCACGGGGGGCCTGCGCAAACCCGCCGACTTCATCAAGGCCATGGCCATGGGAGCGGATGCCATTGCGGTTTCGAACTCGGCCATGCAGGCCATTGGCTGCATCGCCATGCGCGCCTGTCACACCAATAATTGCCCCGTCGGCATCGCCACCCAAAAGCCCCATCTGATCTCACGCTTGATGGTGGACCGCTCCGCCGCGCAGCTGAAAAACTTTTTCGAGGCCTCAACCGAATTGATGCAAGTCATGGCCCGCGCCTGTGGTCATGATCATCTCTCGAAATTCAACCAAAATGACCTCACAACCTGGGACCGCAACATGGCGGATCTGTCCGGGGTCAAATTCGGCGGCTTGAATTAAAGAGATTGCTTGAGCGGCTCCCTACGAGATCGCTTAGGATGGATCCTCGATAAATATGCGGGTCGAAAACTCTGCCCCGAAAAAGCATTGTGGCCGTATATTTTCAAGGATGACGAGCGGTTAGGTCCATCCCTCCTCGTCATCCTTGAAAATTTGTGGCCGCGATGGTCGGGTTATTGAACGGCTGTGATCCACGAATTTATCGAGGATCCATCTTCAACATTCTATCACCTTGCCGCTCATATGACTGTCGGTTTTCTCAACAACAAGAAGTTCCGTAGGGCGTCAATAGCGAAGCACCTTGCACCGATTTGAGTCCGCAGCGGCGCCAGATGCTTCGCTATTGACGCCCTACAATCATTTACCCATTTCCTCTAATCTCCGCACAGACCATCGTGACCACAAATTTTCCAGCGCAACAATGAACGGGATCAACTCACCAATCGTCATCCTTGAAAATATGCGGCCACAATCTTCGCTCAAGGCACTGTCCTCCCCCCGCATATTTATCGAGGATCCAGCCTTGGCGATCTTGCGAGTTGCCGCTTGATTGTTCCCCTTACGAACAATATTATTGCAGCAGCGCTCATTTTTATTGCATTGCCCAAAGGAAGCCCGCCATGCTTCGTCCACTCTCCCGCCTTTTGCCCGCCGGGCTGCTCCTCGCCCTCGCCGCGCTCATCCTGCCACCCGCCCCACCCGCCAAGGCGCAATCGGCGCAGTTGATGAAAGAATTCCGGCAATATCAGGCGCTCAACAAGGCGGGGAAATATAGCGAGGCCATTGTTCACGCCAAAAAGGCGCTGGCGCTGGGCGAAAAAACGTTTGGGACAGAGCATAAAGCTTACGCAGCCCTGCTCAATAATCTCGCCTTGCTCTATCAAACACAGGGGCGCTATCTTGAAGCCGAACCGCTCTATAAGAGAAGCCTTTCTATCTATGAGGCGGCGCTGGGCAAAAACCACCGCTTGGTGGCCACGACGCTCAATAATCTCGCTTTTCTGCATTTTGCCCAGCGCAACTGGCGCAAGGCGGCTGCACATTGGCGCGGGGCGATTTTGGTGCTCACCCGCCGCGCAGCACGCGGGGGACAAATCGGGCGAGGGGGCAGGGGCAAGAAAAAGAGTGAAGTAGCCTTAAATAACTGGTATTTCACCGGGCTTGTCAAATCATTATTCCGTCATGATCCTTCACAAAAAGTCGGCTCTGAAATGTTTGAAACGGCGCAATGGGCGATTGGGTCGCAGGCCGCTGGCGCGCTGGCGCAGATGTCGGCGCGAAAGGCGGCGGGCAGTGGCCAGCTGTCGAAACTTGTACGAGAGCGACAGGATGGTGTGCGCCAATGGCAGACAGATGAAAAACGCATGAACGCCTTGCGCGGGTCCGGCAAGAACGATGAAAAACTTGCCACGAAAATGGCAGCGCTCGACCAGCGCATTGCGCAGATCGACAAACGCCTCGCCAAGGATTTCCCAGATTATACCGCACTGGCCTCGCCCAAACCGCTGTCGATCAATGAAGTGCAAAAACTGCTGGGACCAGATGAGGCGCTTGTGCTGCTGCTTGATACGTCAAAATGGAAACCTACCCCCGCCGAGACCTTTGTCTGGGCGATCACCCGAGAGCAGGCGGTGTGGAAACGCGCCGATCTTGGTGGCGACGAACTGGCGGACAAGGTCGCCAAGTTGCGTTGTGGGCTAGATGACTCCAACTGGGCCGACCCTGCTGGCTGGCCCGACAAACAGCAATGGGATATTGACGCCAAAGCGGCGCAGCAGAAAAAGCGCGACAAATGCATCGCTCTGATCGGCGTCCCTTATACAGATCGGCAATGGCCGCCCTTCCCCTTTGACACGGCCTTTGAGCTCTACCAGACATTGCTTGGCCCCGTTGAACAAATCATCAAGGGCAAAAAACTGCTGGTGGCGGCGTCTGGCTCCCTCACCGGCCTGCCGCTGCAAATATTGCTCACAGACAAGACACAAAGCAAAGGCCCGACTGATGCCAAAGCCTATCAAAACGCTCCCTGGTTGATGCGCGACCATGCCATCACCACGCTGCCCTCTGTGGCCTCACTAAAGGCCTTGCGCGGGGTTGGCAAAAAGGGCAAGCGCGCCAAACAGCCGCTGATTGCTTTTGGCGATCCTTTGTTCAACCTGCCCGGCAAAGACATCGCCCCGAGCGCCAGCGCCAACAAGGCCAAGGCAGAACAATGCGGCAAGCTAACCCGCACGGCCAGCCGCGCCCTCCCTCGCTCTGTGGCGCGCAGCTACACGAGCTTTTTCAAGGGCCGCAATGCCAGCCTCGCCACGCTGGCGCAAAGCCTGCCACAGCTCGATGGCACGCGCTGCGAACTCAACGCCATAGCCAAAGTGCTGAACATCGAGCCTCAAAGCATCAGGCTGGGCCGCGCCGCCAGTGAGCGAGCGGTGAAAAAGGCGGCGCTTGATCAATATCGCATCGTCTATTTCGCCACTCATGGTCTGGTCTCTGGGGACATTGAAGGGCTGGGGGAACCAGCATTGGCGTTTTCGCTGCCCGCCAAATCCACGCCGCTTGATGATGGCTTGCTGACCGCTTCCGAAGTCACCGATCTCAAACTCAATGCCGACTGGCTGGTCATGTCGGCGTGCAATACGGCGGCTGGCGACAAGCCGGGCGCGCAGGCGCTTTCGGGGCTGGCCCGCGCCTTCTTTTATGCGGGCGCCAAAACGCTTTTGGTGTCGCACTGGCCAGTTGGTGACGCCGCGGCGGTGCGGCTCACCACCCACGCCTTTAAAAACATGCAGGACAATCCAGAGCTCGGCAAGGCGCAGGCCCTGCGCCAGAGCATGCTGTCGATGATGAACAAGGGCAAGCTGGCCAACGCCCATCCAACCAGCTGGGCACCCTTCGTGATTGTCGGTGAAGGGGGCAAATTCCAGTGATATAGGGCGCTTACGGATCATTAGACATTTTCCCCGCAAGAGATGAACAGCTTGCCGCCGCTCCCTCAATGGCATTATAGTGATCGCTGGGGCAAGCAAGTGAGTAATGAGGGCGCATATGAGTGATCAAAAAGAGCAACCGGTAATTCCTGGTGCCACACAAGAACCCCTAACAGCCTCCGGGTTCGTTCTTGATGGCGATGATGCCTCAAATCCAAGGCGACTATTACATGCTGTAAACGAATCCGCCCATGCCGTGCGAAATGGTTGGGTATTTTTTCTGGCACTCACCGCCTTTTTCTTTGTGACTGTCGCCGGCGTTACGCATCAGGATTTGTTACTAAACTCCCCCGTCGCCTTGCCGATATTGCAGATCGGAATCGCCTTGAAACGGTTTTTCTTGTTCGCACCATTGATCCTCGTGCTGGTGCATTTTGCGGTACTTTTACAATATGCCATGCTCGCGCGCAAAACGAGGGCTCTGCATGGCTTTTTAAGGGAAAAAGAAAAGCACGGCATTTTTCGCACCCATCCCCTGCGCTTGGAGCTGTCCTCTTATTTCTTTGTCCAGGCCATGGCTGGGCCGACCCGCTCTCCCGTGCTGGGTGCTTTTTTAACCGCCATGAGCTGGTTGACGCTGGGTCTGTTTCCAATAGCGCTCTTATTGTTTATCCAGATCGCCTTTCTGCCATTCCATGATGCGGTCATTACCTGGTCCCACCGCATTTATCTTGTCGCCGACTTTATGATTATTTTGAGCATTGGTATTTTCACACGCTTTCCAGACAGAGGTTTCTGGGCCGCTTTCTGGCGATATTTTCGCGAGTACACCGCGATGTTTGTTGTGACATTCTGCGGATGGATGGCCGCTTTGGCCTTTTCTTTTGGCGTGGCGACCATCCCTGGTTACTGGCTGGAACAAAAAGTAATGGCGATTACCGGACCGCTTAACTGGAATGTCGCGGTCCCCTATATTGTTGATGGGCAAGATGATCCCTCCCAACGCTCCAACCAGAAATTCTCGCGCCAGGCATTTTGGCCGACCGCCTATCTGTTTGAGGGCGTGCCCAACCGCATATCTGGCAAGGCAACAAGCTGGTTTTCACGCAATATTCTGGTGACCGATCTGGACCTTGTACCCTATGTGGACAAAGATCGCGAAAATGCCAATGAGGTGAGCCTGCATCTACGCGGACGAGATCTGACCTATGCCTATTTTGATCGCTCTGATCTTCATCGTGCCGATTTGACCGGTGCCAAGCTCAACCATGCCAGTATGAGCGAAACCAATCTGTCGCGCGCCAGAATGAGAAGCACACAACTTACCGGCGTCAACCTTGAGGGGGCAAATCTGGCTCATACGGATTTAAGTTTTGCGAAAATCACCCATGCAAATTTGAAAAAAGCGCAGCTACAATGCGCTAATCTGTATTTTGCCACCATCGTCGGCACTGATTTAAGCAATGCCAAAATGCCCGGAAGCAATCTTCACAATGCCACCTTGCAAGCTTCCAATCTGGGACAGGCCAATCTGCAAGGTTCAAATATGGTTTTTGCCAGTCTGCAGATTTCCGATTTTCTCAAAGCCAATTTGCAAGGAGCAAACCTAAGTGGTGCAAATCTGATGGGAGCCGATCTCTCTGAAGCCTTGTTACAAGGCTCTGATATGGGACTTGCAACGACCCTTGGCACAAATTTCCGTCTTGCCAAAATCTGGCAAACCAGTCCACCGTCAGATAAACGCGTCAGATTGCAAAATCACGCCATGATCAAGTTTCAATCTCTGGATACCAGTGAAGAAACCAGACATTACATAAACACCGCGTGCCAAAATGACTTTGACCGGACAAATCATATAAACGCAAAACAAAGATTGTCCGATCTACTGGACGGAAAAAAAGTATCGGTATGGTCCAATAGCATGCAGCATAATTTGTGGAAATCACCCACCGCACAAGATGACGAGATCCAAAAAGAAAAACGCAAAACCGACTATACCAACGCCCTTGCGGGGCTGGCTTGTGCAAGCGGTGAAAAAAGCTCAATCCTGGCGCGCCGTATTATTAAGTTGGGAGGCATGTCAAATTTTTCTGGAAACCGGGTGCTGTTGCGCACCAAACTGTCAACCAAAGGATGCCTGGCAGGAAAAAATATCCCTGTAGAGCTGCTAGCCAAACTGTATAAATCTGATAAATAGCCTCTACATAAAAAGTCCATGCAATGGGGCGCACAGGGTGCTTTATAACGAGGCAAGGAAGAGCGATCTAAAGATCGTCTCCCTCGATTTCGCCATGAGATGATCCCGCAAATTGGGGAGCATCACCGTCGATCTCAACAAAATCGGCTTTTTCCGCCACGAAAATATGAGCTATGGTGGCGAGGTCGGTTGGCTGATCAAGAGATCCAGCGACAATGCCCATACCGGGCTGATCCACCGGCTCCCAAAACAGGTTGGAACCGCACTGCGAGCAAAAGCCTCGGCGGGCCTGATCAGAACTTGCAAACCATTTCAGTCCGCGCCCTTCAACAATATTTATGCGTGATTTATCGGCCTTTGAATGGGCGCCAGTTCCGCCATGCAACCGTTGGCACATGCTGCAATAGCAATTCACAACGCCTCGCAACGGCCCCTCGACCTCATAGCGCACCGCCCCGCACAGGCAGCCACCTGACTGTTTTTTTGAATGGCTCATGGGGCCATGATAAGACAGCGCGCGCGCGAAAGAAAGGGCGCTGCAGTGATCATCTATCGCAACGCAATAGGCACGCATCCCCATAGGAATAAAAGCGATAACCCGTTTTGATCGCATGAGCATAAGCCTGTTGCATCAAGGGCAGGCCGCTAAAGGCGCTGACCAGCATGAACAGGGTGGAACGTGGCAGATGAAAATTTGTCATCAGCAAATCGACCGCTTTAAACTGATAACCCGGTGTAATGAAAATATCGGTTTCATCGCAAAAGGGCTCGATCTGACCATCGCTGTCAGCGGCGCTTTCCAGCAGGCGCATCGAGGTTGTACCAACGGCAATGAGGCGGCCCCCATTGGCGCGGGCTTTATTGAGGGCGGCGGCAGTTTCCGCGCTGATCTCGCCCCATTCAGCATGCATTTTATGTTCGGCCAGATTGTCTGTCTTGACGGGTAAAAAAGTCCCGGCCCCGACATGCAGCGTGACGAATTGCTGATCCACACCCATGGCGCTCAATTCCGCCAATAATTCATCAGTAAAATGCAGTCCGGCAGTTGGTGCGGCCACCGCACCGGTGTGCTGCGCAAAAACGGTTTGATAATCTTCAAGGTCTTTTTCATCCGGCGCACGCTTTGAGGCTATATAAGGGGGCAGCGGCATAGCCCCGCGCGCCTCGATGGCCAGCTCCAGATCCAGCCCGGCCAGATCAAAGGCCAGCGTGACCTCGCCGCCCTCGCCCTTTTCGGTGACCGTGCCATCCAGCGCCCCCAGCACGCAATGGTTCTTGCCCGCGCCAAAGACAATCATGTCCCCAAGCTTCAAACGCCGCGCCGGTTTGGCAAAGGCCTTCCAGGTGGCCCGCCCCAGTTTTTTATGAAGATTGACACTGATGGTGGCGACATTGCCATCACGCGTGCGTGTGCCGGTCAGCGCCGCTGATATGACCTTGGTGTTGTTGAGCACCAGCACATCGCCCTTGCGCAGGATTTTCAGTACATCATTGAAAGGGCGGTCCGCAAGCTCAGGCGTTTGCCCGGGTAAAACCTCAAGCAATCGTGAGGCGTCACGCGGCTCGGCGGGTCGCAAGGCAATAGAGCTTTGCGGCAGCTCGAAATCAAAATCATCTACGCGCATGATGCTCACTCAGGGTTTTTGGCTATGGTGGTAGAGGATTGTTCTTGCTTCTTTGGTATCTATCATCCTCAGAGCATTGATGGCCTGAAGCTCAAAATGCTCATGCTCAAGCATTCTTTGCAAAAAGGGAATGGCCCGAGGGGATCCCGCTTCTCCCAGCAGCTCCAAAAGCCAGCTTTGCAAGCCTGTATCCTGCTCTTCTTCAAAAGCCGTGATCAGCTCGTCAACATATTCTGAAGCGTGAGGCAGCAACCAATGAAACCCCTCCTCCTGCACCAATGCATTGCGTTTTGCATCATCTTAAGACAGGCTGCAAAGCCAGGAAAAACAGCTTTTTTCAAACCAACTCACCCCAAAACAATATGGTGGTGCACGCCTCCACCGCCTGCACGGCGGCGACACACCTTTTCTTTTTCACCCCAAAATTGGGATTATTAAGGGACTGGTCCCTTAATCGCCGCCCGCGCAGGGCATTCTCTTATTAAACGTCAGCTGCAACTTTCATCGAGACGATTTGGTCGGGGTCGCGCACGGGTTCGCCTTGCTTGATTTTGTCGATATTATCCATGCCATCAATGACTTGTCCCCAGACCGTATACTGGTTATCGAGAAACGGTGTATCGCCAAAGCAGATGAAAAACTGGCTGTTGGCGCTGTCAGGACTTTGTGCGCGGGCCATGGAAGCGGTCCCACGAACGTGGGGTTCAGCGCTGAACTCGGCTTTCAGGTCAGGGCGATCAGATCCACCCGTGCCAGTGCCTTGCGGACAACCGGTCTGCGCCATGAAATCAGGGATGACACGATGGAATTTGATGCCATCATAAAAGCCTTCGCGGGCCAGCTCCTTAATATGGGTGACATGGCCAGGAGCCAAGTCTGGACGCATTTCAATGACCACTTTGCCATGTGTTGTTTCCATCACCAAAGTGTTTTCTGGATCTTTAATTTCGCTCATATTTTTCTTTCCTCGTATTATTGGCCTATTTGGTTTGGCCAGGTTTTATTGGCCTAGCTTTTGGCATCTGCTGCAACTTGCATTTTGACGATGATGTCGGGATCGGTGACGGTGCCGTTTCTCGCCTTGTCACCCAGCTTGATACGGGTCACAAAATTCATGCCCTGCACAACTTCGCCCCAGACGGTATATTTATTGTCCAGATGGGAAGAGCGCCCCAACATGATATAAAATTGTGAATTGGCGCTATCGGGAGACGCTGATCTCGCAGCCCCCACAGTGCCTTTTTTGAACGGTGTGTTGGTAAACTCGGCTTTGAGATCAGGATATTTTGACCCCCCTGTGCCATCGCCGCGCGGATCGCCGGTCTGCACCATGAAACCAGCGATAACGCGGTGAAATTTGAGACCGTTATAAAATCCGGCACGGGCAAGCTTCTTGATCCGCTCGACATGATTTGGAGCAAGGTCCGGGCGCAGTTTGATAATAACGCGGCCAGATTTAAGGTCCAGATAGAGGGCATTTTCCTTGTCCAGATTAGCCATATCAGCACTTGGTGTAGCTGGCGCACTGAGTTCTGCGGCTGTTGGCGGTGCAACAATCTCATCATTTCGATCATTGCCACCACCGCAAGACAGCAAGCCTATCGACAATAACAGGGATAATAATATCTGTTTCATTTGGTTTCCTCAAACTGCAAGTGGCGCGTTCAACAAAATCTGGCCACCAGCTTGGCTGAATTTTCAAAGTGTCATGGTGTGACACAATTTCAATGGTTCTGGCAATATTAAAGAGTTGCGATGGTTTGATCTGATGTTTATGACCGCTTGGCAAGCATCTTGACGACGTTTTTTGGCACAAACGGGCTGACATCACCGTTCATGCTGGCAATCTGTCGGACCAGTGAGGCGGCGATATGACGTACAGGTGGTGAACTGGCGAGAAAAATGGTCTCAATATCAGGTGCCAGACCGGCATTCATGCCCGCCATTTGCATTTCATAATCAAAATCACCAGAATCACGCAGCCCCCGTATAATCAACGTGGCGCCATGTTCTCTTGCCGCATCAACAGCCAGATTCTCAACAGTGACGATCTGAAATTGGCAGTTGACACTTTTAGCAAGCGCCAGACATTCATGGGTCAACATGGCCACCCGCTCATCCTCGTCAAACAGCGGTTTTTTACCGTGATGAACCCCCACTCCGATCACCAATGTGCGGGCGAGATTTCCGGCACGGCGTATAATATCCAAATGCCCGTTAGTGACGGGATCAAAACTGCCGGGATAAAATGCTGTGGTCATGATTTTTCTCTTTTAAAACTGAATGACTGGTGCTCATCGTCTGGCAAATGCGAGTCCAATCCCAGCTCCCATCAGCAGGACACCGCTGGCAATATGGGTCTGACGCTGTTTTTGCAACAACCATTTGCGCGCATAACCGCTCATCAACATGACCAACATATCGATAGAGACCAAGGTGACCACAAAAGCAATACCAAGTATGATGAGCTGCGGAGCCATGGCGGTAGCTGGATCAATGAACTGAGGGAAAAAGGCTCCCAGAAACAACAATGATTTGGGGTTTGACAAGGCAACAACAAGTGCCTGCATAAACAGTTGTGAGGAAGGCTTTTCGGTTGTCATCGCCTCCTCAGGTTCATTCAGCCCCCGGCGTACATAACCAAAACCAACCCAGATCAGGTAAGCCGCGCCAATATAACGAATATAATCGAACCATTCAGACGCCAGCGCCAAGATCGGTGCCATGCCCAACACGGCAATCGTCACCAATATGACCAGCCCCAATGCATTACCGCCAAGGGTCATGAAACCGGCCCTGATGCCCCTGGTTGTGCCGGTTGCCACCAACAAAGCCATCATCGGGCCAGGAATAAGCGCTAGCAACACACAGGCCGCAATGAAGGCTAGCAAGAGTTCAAGTGGCATCATATTTCGTCTGCGCCACCTTCTGGAGGATTATTGTCCTCTGGGCTACCTTCTGGAGTTCTCTCTTGGCCTTCTTCTCCCTCATCCTCATCATCACCTTCCACATAGGTGATATGTTCGACCGACACCACATGCTCGTCATCGGCGGTTTTGAACACCGTGACGCCCTGTGTCGAGCGCCCGGCAATGCGCACATTGTGAACGGGACAACGAATGAGTTTGCCAGCATCCGTCACCAGCATGATTTGATCTTCTTCTTCAACGGGGAAGGAACCCGCCAGATCGCCATTGCGTTCATTGACGACCATGGCGATGATGCCTTTGCCACCACGTCCCGTGACGCGATATTCATAACTTGAAGAGCGTTTGCCAAAACCGTTGACCGACAGGGTGAGAATAAACTGCTCGCCCGCCCCAAGTTCTGCATAACGATCCTGAGTCAGTTCGGCTTCTTCGCCGCCGTCATCTTCCAGATCGGGTTCAACAATTGCACCCTCTTCTTCTGTCTCGCCGCTCAAGGCGCGACGCATGGCATTGGCAGCTTTCAAATAGCTACGTGCTTCTGGCGGATTGACATCCATATGGCGCAAAATGGTCATGGAGATGATCTCATCCCCTTCATCAAGGCGAATGCCACGCACGCCGGTTGAATCGCGCCCTTTGAAGACCCGCACATTATCGACTTTGAAACGAATGGCCCGCCCTTTGGTGGTGGTCAGCAGAACATCATCAATATCTGTGCAGATCTGCACGCCAACGATCTCGTCGCCCTCGTCAAGCTTCATGGCGATCTTGCCATTCTGGCGAATATTGGTGAAATCGGACAAGGCATTACGGCGCACATTGCCCGAACGGGTTGCGAACATCACATGCAGCTTGCCCCAGTTTTCTTCGTCTTCGGCCTCTGGCGGCAGCGGCATAATCGTGGTGATGCGCTCTTCTTGTTGCAGCGGCAACAGATTAATGAGCGCATTGCCCAGCGCTTGGGGCGTGGTCAGCGGCAAGCGCCAGACCTTCATCACATAGGCAATGCCGCGCGAGGAGAAAAACAGAATGGGAGTATGGGTGTTGGCCATATAGAGCTGCGTAACGAAATCTTCGTCGCGCGTGCTCATGCCTGCACGACCCTTGCCGCCGCGGGCTTGCGAACGATAGGTAGAAAGCGGTACACGTTTGATATAGCCCTTGTGAGAAACCGTCACCACCATGTCTTCGCGAGCAATCAGGTCTTCATCGTCCACGTCACCGACATAGTCAACAATTTCCGTTTTACGGTCGGTGCCAAACTCTTCATGCACTTCCATCAACTCGGTGCGGATCATGCTGATGATGCGTTCACGAGAGCCCAAAATCTCCAGATAATCCTTGATCTTGTCAGCAATGGTTTGCAATTCGTCACCGATCTCGTCACGACCCAGCGCGGTGAGGCGTTGCAAGCGCAAATCCAAAATACCCTGCGCCTG